>DATGXQ010000574.1:0-9661 GCA_035298905.1 Nostocaceae cyanobacterium
GGTGTCCTAGGCCTCTAGACGATGGGGGCCTGAGAAGGATTTCAGGTCTGGTCACTACCCATTTTTTTGAGTAGGAATCATCCCATTAATCTATTTAACTCTAACTGACGCAACCCTAAACAGAGAAGCATAGAGTTAAGTCGTGCTTACATCAAGGGTGAAGCTCAGAATTTGGTTTTCTTGGCTTCTACTTGATTGTAAGTACCCCCAGGGGAATTCGAATCCCCGTTACCTCCGTGAAAGGGAGGTGTCCTAGGCCTCTAGACGATGGGGGCGAGGCAATCAAACTTTTTATAACTTAACGAATTTTTCTGAAGATGTCAACAGGTACGACTAAAATTTTTTTGGTGGCGACTGTATGCTGGTGAATGCCAGCAAAATTTTTTATTAGCTGAATATAACGCATCATAATTGTTGGCAGCATTTGGATTGTTGGGATGGAATAGTACTGTTCATCAAGAGCTAACAGTGATAGGAATCTCGGCTGTGATACTCAATGAGGGACAAAAGAACGGGAAAATTATGCTGAATCTTCCCCCATCTATCGCCAATCAATCAAAAAGAAGGTAAGATACAAAACTAAGTATGAAAAAACTCTGAATCTAGGCAAGATGGGTGTGTCGTTAAACCCTGTAGAGTTAGTATTTATGATTCTTGACAAAAGATTTTGAAATCAATCACTCAAAATCTACAACATGGAAGCATCTTTTGAAATCACCTTACAAATGGTGATCACAGTCCTGGCAGGTATTAGCGCTCAAGTAATGGCTGCTTACCTGAAACTACCCAGCATCGTCCTATTGCTTTTGCTAGGCATTTTCTTAGGCGGTGATGGAATTGGCTTGTTACACCCGCGTTTATTGGGTTCTGGCTTGGAAGTGATTGTCTCTCTGGCAACGGCAATCATTTTGTTTGAAGGCGGGTTGAGGTTAGACTTGCGAGAGTTGGGGCGAGTCTCAGTTAGTCTACAGTTACTAGTTACCTTGGGTACGCTGATTACACTGCTAGGCGGCAGCATTGCAGCTCACTGGTTAGGTGAATTTCCTTGGAATATAGCTTTTCTCTATGCTTCTATAGTGGTTGTCACTGGACCCACTGTAATTGGTCCCCTACTCAAACAAATTAATGTCGATCGCCAAGTCGCAACGTTACTAGAAGGAGAAGGGGTGTTAATCGACCCAGTGGGAGCGATTTTGGCTTTTGTGGTGCTGGACACAGTTTTAAACGGCGATGCTGACCCAGTTAACGCCATTATGGGTTTATTGATGCGCTTGGGTGTGGGGGGTGCTATTGGTGGTGCTGGTGGTTTTCTCATGAGCATTATTTTTAAACGCGCCAGTTTCCTCTCCTTTGAACTGAAAAATTTGGTCGTGCTGGCGGTATTGTGGAGCTTGTTTAGCCTATCGCAGTTTATTCGCAGTGAATCAGGAGTAATGACCACAGTAGCTGCTGGTGTGGTATTTGCTAACTCTTCTGTACCAGAAGAACGACTACTCAAGAGTTTTAAAAATCAACTTACTATTCTCAGCGTCTCTGTACTATTTATCCTTTTGGCCGCAGATTTATCTATTGCTAGTGTGTTCGCTTTGGGTTGGGGCAGTTTATTAACTGTGCTGGTATTAATGTTCTTGGTGCGTCCCATTAACATCCTGTGCTGTACTTGGAAGAGTAATCTAAATTGGCGGCAGAAGGTGTTTTTAAGTTGGGTTGCACCAAGGGGCATTGTTTCTGCGTCTGTGGCTTCCTTATTTGCCATTTCCCTAACTCAAAGGGGGGTAAATGGTGGTGATGCTATTAAAGCTTTAGTGTTCCTCACGATTATCATGACAGTGGTCTGTCAAGGGCTAACGGCGGGTTGGATGGCTAACTTACTCCGCATTACTTCCAAGGATGCAACTGGGGCGATGATTGTGGGTTGTAATCCAATCAGCTTGTTAATTGCCCGATTCTTCCAAGAACGGGGAGAAAATGTCGTGATGATTGATACTGATCCCGAATGTTTTGCTCAGGCTGAAGCTCAAAACCTGCGGGTAATTGCTAGTAGTGCGCTGGATGCTGAAGTGTTAGAAGAAGCGGGAATTGCTTCCATTGGCACTTTTTTGGCGATGACTAATAATGGTGAGGTAAATTTTGTCTTGGCACAGAGGGCGGCGGAAGAATTTAGTCCACCTCGTGTTTTAGCTGTCTTTCCCCGTGATCCCCAAGCAGCTAGTTCTGCTAACCATATCGTCAATCAGGCTTTTGTGGCAGATTTGCCGATTAAAACTTGGAATGAGTATGTAAGTGATGGACGGGTGAAGTTAGGGACGACAACATTAAATGAGAAGGAATTTGTCTATCAACAAGAACATATTCAGGAAAAGATTCGCACAGGGGTGTTAGTACCGTTATTGGTAGAACGGAACGATCGCTTACAGGTGATGTCAGCAAATCAAGAATGGGAGGTAGGCGATCGCATTATTTATCTCCTCTATGATTCCCGACCTAACCTGTTAAAACGTTTATCTGGTGCTACCCAGTCCACGCCCCTAGTTTTGGAAACCTTACCAGAAGTTGAAGAAGTTCCAGTAGCCATCTTGTCTCAAGTTTCTACTAGCGAGACTCCAAGTGCTTAAATAAATGTCAATTTTTTTAAAGCCCCACCGACAAAAATTTTACAAAGGCTAACAGAAATTGTGTCTACGATAGTTATTAATCGCTCAGGGATGGGAACTATATAGTTATCAGCCATCCATTTCCCTTCCCTTACCAAGAATATGCAAAAAACACCAGTAGCAAAGCCATCAAATTCATGTCCTCCTGAGAATTGGATCTGGAAAGAAGGACTGACTTTAAAAGGACATTCGGGCTGGTTAATGGCAGGAGTTCGTACAGTAGCCATAAGTCCTACACAACCAATTCTTGCTAGTGCTGGTGATGACAATATAATCAAAATTTGGAATCTCAATACTGGACAGGAAGTTATCACTTTATCTGGTCATTCTGCATCTGTTCGGGCTATTACTTTTAGTGGAGACGGATTAAAGTTATTCAGTGGCAGTGATGATAAAACTATAAAAATGTGGGACTTGGTAACTGGCCAAGAAATTTTTACTTTATCTGGTCATTCACAATCAGTTACAACAATCGCAATTAGTCCTGATGGAAAAAGTCTTGCTAGTGGTAGTGATGACAAGACTATAAAAATTTGGGATCTGGAAGCTTATCAAGAATTAGGCTTAAAAACAGCAGGTGAAATTTGTACTTTATTAGGGCATTCTGATTATGTCCAATCAGTTGCTTTTAGCCCTGATAATTTAACAATCGCTAGTGGTAGTTGTGACACTAGTATCAAAATATGGGATCTAACTACTTCAAAAGAAATACTCACTTTATCAGGTCATACAGGCTATATTAGATCAGTTACTTTTAGCCCTGATGGTTTATCGCTGGCTAGTGGTAGCGATGACCAAACTATCAAAATTTGGGATGTAAATACAAATAAGCTTCCCTTAACATTATCTGGACATTCAAGTAAAGTTTATACTATTTCCTTTAGTCCTGATGGATTAGCGATAGCTAGTGGTAGCGATGACCAAACTATCAAAGTTTGGGATTTAAAGAAAGGAAAACTACTACAAAGTTTTACTGGACATTTAGGTGGTATTAGTTCAATCGCTTTTAGTCCAAATGGTCTTATTCTTGCAAGTACCAGTTGGGATAAGACTGTTAAAATTTGGCATTGTAAAAAAGTTAAACTAAAATTATCAAAGCAGTTTTTAAGTTTTATATCAATTTGTTCATTTATATTAATTTTTGGATTAATAATATCTAATCATGGCTTTATAAAATTTATTTATTTAATATTCGATACTATAAAACTATATTTATTAGCGTTATTAGGAATGATTATTAGCATAGGAGCGTTGATTCTGTGTTTGTTTGTGATAATTAAATTAATAAGCTCATTGATACAAAGCGGTAAAAGCACAGGAGAAAATTCTAATTACAACAAGAGTTCAAACCCATTTATAAGGTCATCAAATAAACATATAAGTTCAGATCAAGTTTATGTCCATCCTCACCGTCGTAAGGATGGAACTTATGTAAAAGGCCACTGGCGAAAGAAACCTAAGTGATAAAATTACGGAAATCCAAAATGCCGAACGACTAGAAGTCGCGGCTACCAAAACTAAGCCTGCCTTCGCAGGCTAGAATTTTTAAGTCGGTGTCTAAACAAGCTTTTTTTGGTACTCCCATTATTCTAGGGAGAGAGGCAATTTACATATTGGGAATGGTCAGTGTACATTTCTTTTTCTTGCCACAATAAAGCTGCTAGATGTATAACCGCCAAAATAATGGCAGCAGAAGCAATCACATAACTATGCAGGGTGTAGAGGTGTTCCACTGTCAAGCTGCTGACTGCTTCTCCACCAGTTAAAATTTCTCGCAGTTGTCCACCAATCACAGGAATGGCTTCGATTGTGCCTAACTCAATCTGAAATCGCCAGTATCCTTCTTGAGTCCAGGTTAAGAGCATTCCTGTCCAGTCTAAGGCGATTGCGCTTAGAGTAAACAAAATTCCACTAATCCAAGCTGTTAACCAACTCTTTTGAAATTGTCGCCCTAAAAACACTAAATTAATTAAGGCGATCGCAATCATCCCATTACCAGCAATTTCATGGGCTGTATAGAACAACCAACTATAAGATACTTGCGTCTTTTAAGATAAATAACTAGCCCAAGCTGATAAAACTGAAGGTGAACCATACCAAATTCCCGGACTTTTGGGAGAATGCCTAACTCCATCCAAGACAATATTTTCTGCACCTGTTAAATGAGCAGCCATTATGGGTGTAATTCCATCTCCCCAGGTGTTACCCTGACCACAAGTTAACTGATAGCTGCTATAGGCTAACCAACTTCCAGGCCGCCTCACACCCAAAATTGCTTTTCCTGCTACACACACATAACGCACGTTTTGGTAAAAAGCACCTGGATAGTTTTGATTGACAAAATCTAAATTCCAGCGTGTCCAACGTTCTTGGCTGAGATGGGGCGTACCTAAAGTTACTAAGGTAGCAATTATAGGGTTAGCATTCCACAGAGATGCTTGTATCTGTCCCCTGCCAGTATATGGTTTTTCTCCTATATAAATGCGGGAAATCCAGCCACCTGCTGAATGACCAATTAAATTGATTTGGCTAGCATTGTATTGTTTTAATACCTGCTTGACGGTTCGTTCTAGTTTCTGAATAATGGGTGTAACGGGTCTTCCCCCAATTAAAGGTAGCCAGTCACGCCGACGTAAGGGAACAGTGACAGTGGGAAAACCTAAACCTTGTAAGGATGTTTCTAAAGGTTGGTAGGCGATCGCACTTTCTAAATAACCAGGTAAAATCACTGTTGGTAATGGCATATTAAGAAAAATTTGAGAGCAGGTAACAAAATTTAGAGTAAACTGCAAGAGCCAAAAACTATCTCTTAATAGGGCTGGACTGTATTTAGTTTAGTGAAAAATTGTTCACATAACTAACTCTTTAATCGCCAAATTAGTTACTTACGCTAAAAGAAGCAATGCTTTAAAGGACGATGGAAACAGGAAATAGGCAAGCAATGAGTTGTATAAATTAGTGATAAAATTGCTATACTTTTAATTTATCATCAGCAATTGCCAGTCAAAAAAATCATCAATAACAATCTTGTTAATTGCCTTTGAGGAGATGGAACTTTGAAGTATAATCAGGTGTCATGACAAGATAAAAAGTCTATGATAGACTCAACTTTCCTGTTTTGATTGCCAATATAGGAAAATATTATTTGTCTAGAGAGACGCATCTCTAAGATGGCAATATAGTCAAAGAGCTAAAATTGCTAACTGACCGCGATCGAGCCGAGTGAACAGTAACAGCCATGTCTTACGTCTCCCTGCTAAAAAATATACCAGAATTTTTCTCTCAGCCAACGGGCATAGCAGCGATCGCCTCCTTGAGCATCCACGGTGCTATTGCGCTGATTGTGCCATTATTACCCAGTACTGCTAGCAAAACTCCAGAAGCAGAATCTCCTAAAACTGTAGGACTGATTGAGTTAAGTCCAGCAGATCAGAGCAGATTGCCAGAAGTTCCCGGTACGTCCCAAGTTGCGCTACAACCACCCCAACTACCATTACAGCAGAATTTACCATCCAATAACTATGGTAATACCCTGACAATATTACCTCCCGGACTCAACACTGCTCAACTTCCTCCTTCGATTCCTCAAACATCACCATCCAAGAGTGGATATGCTGTTAATGCCTACCCTAGAAGGCAAGTAATTGATAGAAATACTTATCGAGCGAGGTTGAATTTACCAAGTAGTAATTCCAATTACTCCTCAAATTTCGGCTCTCCTTCCACCTTTACTGCTAGCAGTAAACTAAACGACGAAACTAAATCAAACAATTTCAATCGTTCATTAGAACAACCAGTAAATAGAAATACTGAAATAGATGAAACACCGGTTAAAGAGCCGTCTATAGGACCAATAGACACTGGCTTAAACATAGCATCAGGACAAATTCCACCACAAGATAGAGGGGATAGTGCTGATAGATTGAATCAAAATTTGGGGGTTTCTGGAGATAATAACTCACAACGTATAAGTTCATTCCCTTCTAGCTCTACAAATGTAAAACCTGAGAATTTTACAGAAAAACCAGGAGAAAATTCTCAAATTCCAACAGGAGAGCAACAGGCTAAAGTTGATGAGTTTGAACAATCGAGAAATCAAACTAAAAAGCAGTATTCTACTAATTCTCAAGAGATTCAAGAGAAAGGTGTAATTCGGCAAACAATTAGAGATAAATCAGGGCTAGAAGGTAATGTTATAGGTCGAGTAAATGTTGAGACTAATGGCAAGATCAATTATATCTTCAGTGGTTCACCGTCTCCAGAATTAAAATCAAAGGTTGAGGAGTATTTCAAAGCTAATCCCCCCCAAGGTGATAAAGAGAAGATAACAACTTATCCATTTAGTTTGAGTTTTAAACGTCAGTCCAACGAGAATACTGGCAATACTTCTGAGTCGAAACCTGATTCCACATCAGACCAGAAAGATAGCTCTAATACTAGCAATAGTTCAGAGTCTAAAACTGAGTCTACGTCTAACAAACAAGATAATCAGACTGCTAATCCAGCAGTTTCTAGTAATTCTGGTCTTACACCAAAAGCTGATAGTAATCAACCTGTGGTGATTCCCAATTCTCAAGTGCAGCTAATACAAAAGTTGCTGAAATCAAAGCAAGAGGGTCAAAATTCTCAGCAAAAAGAGTAGCAGGAATCTAATGAAGAAATGAGAAATCAGCTGATAGTGAAATTAGATAATTTATAGCAAATTTCAGGTAAATGAGGTACAAATTTGAGGAACAAAGCTTTATGCTAAAAGACTTTCACCCTTCCTGTTAAGTGTTCCCTGTTCCCTGCTGTATAGATAATTCTTCTATATCACTAATCATGCTGTTTAATTTCCCAGCCTTGCTCTGCCTTTTGAAAAACAAAAGCAGCTACCTCAACAATTTCTTCTGGACTTAACTTGTCTTTGAAGGCAGGCATGGCACTTTTACCATTTTTTACTTGGTTAATGATCGCCGCAATGGGGTCAAGTTCATAACCTTCCAAGTACTTTGCTAGTGCTTCTTTTTTTAAAGTCTTCTGTTCAATCAATATATTACTGCCTCCTACATGGCAAGAAGCACAGTTGGCGGTAAAAATTTTGTTGCCAAGAGATTTTTCAGCAGCTAGGGCTGGATGGGTAAAGGTGAATAGGAAGAGAGCGATCGCCAGCAGTAGGATATCTAAAAGTCTTTTCAAGAGATTTTCCTCACAAAAAGCAGCCAGCAACCGGAAAATTGTTGCTAATAAGTACAATCAATATTGTATGGCTAAAAGCCGCTAGAAAGATTCAGTAAAAATAGCCTTGCTAAAATTTAGCACTATATGTATTGATACAGCTTAACTAATTTAACTAGCTGTATGTAGAAAAGTTTTTTAGCTTAACCAATATCTATAAAATTAGCGGTAATAAGCCTTATCTCTCCTGCATCATGAAGCATTGATACGGTCAGCAGAGACAAAACTTATTACCGCTTGCTATTTAGATGTAAACCACCCAATAAACTTGTATTCAAGCTAGGTTCTTAGCTGGCAACAATGATTTTACCAGTCATACCCGCACCACGGTGAGGAGCGCAGTAGAAGGTGTACTCACCAGCAGGTGCGTCTGCGGGAATCACAGTTTCAACAGTTTGCTTGGGATTGAGCAGTAACTTAGTGTGAGACAAAGATGCTGCTAATGCTTTGTCCTTAGCAGGGTTTTTAGCAGGGTCAAATACAACGTTGTGGGGAGGAACTTTGTTGTTTAACCAAACAATGGTATCGCCTGGCTTTACAGTCACCTTAGCAGGTTCAAATTTTAGTAAGCCTTTATCAGTACCTAATTTGATTGTGTAGGTTTCAGCCGAAGCAATGGGACTAAATACAGCAAAGCTGCTAATAACTAAAACTACAGTTAGCACAGCAAGGCCAATGCGTTTCAAACTGGCTGCAATAAGTTTCATTACTCACTCCAAAGACAAATGGTTTTATTTTCCTCTACCATTTTAAATAACTTTGGCACAAAATACGACAAGTTGTCATAGATAAATTTTTTCTTATATCAACGCCGGGGATCAATAGGTAATCTCAAGGCAATATGTAGAAGTTACGAAATCTAATCAATAGTTATTTAGTCAAAAGGAGAAACACCCAGACTAAAAAGAATTAATTTTATTTTTTCTTAAGAATTTTGTGAATTCAAGCTTATTTACTACTTCCAGCAAAAAGCCTTTGTCAGCATCCAATCAATCAAATTTCTGAGTTCCCAGTCCTGATGCCAAAGGGATAACAAAAATGCATCGTAGGTATCAGGACTTAGAACTCAACTAGCAATTGTGGAGGTACAATCACCCTTGTATTACTGAGAGAAATATCTCAGTTTTAGTAATAAATCTTACCTCCACCCCATCGAGTACCAACAACTTTAGGTTGGAGGAGAATGTGACCAGCGATCGCCACCAAGTCCTCATCAGTTAGATTTCGCATTTCTGTGAAAATATCTGCACTCTTGGTACTGGGGTGCAATTCAGAAATTTCTTCTTCACCATCGTAGGTGGTGGGATTCTTCATGTAATCCACCAGACCCTCAATACTATCACGTTTGGGTGTAGCCAGTGCCAAAGCTTCCGGTTCTAGTCCCACGTTTTGGTTAGTTTTGGTAACGCCCCCAACGTGACATTGAGCGCAAGCGTATTGAAATAATCTCTTACCTTCTTTAACTTGCTTGAGGCTGAGAACGATAGTATCGCCCTGATCATTCAACTTGACGGTGCGAGTAGCTTCATCCAATTCTAAAGCAGTGGCACTACCAGCAAATAGCTGAACCATCAGCAAAACGGCAGCCACAACACCAATTAATCTTCTAAACATGATTCCCCTTCAACTTCGACATTTTAATGCTCAACACAGCTAAGATCGCGGTACTCAACCTCTAAACCGGCTAATTTTTATTTCTAAGTAGCCATTGATACTCAAAAAGTTAATTTATGCTTTTTGAGTGTGTTGCTGAAAATATCGAGAAATAATTGCCTTTACACCCTCTAACG
>DATGXQ010000575.1:0-16874 GCA_035298905.1 Nostocaceae cyanobacterium
TACCTACCCGCATTTTGAAAGTGTCGCGGCTGCGGTTGCGTTTAATCCGCTTCTCATCACCGGCGGAATGTTTGACAACAGTCTGATCATCGCGGCGTTCTCGTTCTGTTTTTTTAACTTCCCGTACCTCATACTCAACCACCTCTTTGCCGTCTGCTCCTAAAAATGCCTCAAAGGGGTAAATTCGGCTGAGTATTCGGGCCCTTACCCTAATGCCAAAACCAAATTTGTCGAACACATCGTTATATGGCTTGAACTCATCCAGCTTGAGCAGCTGGACTAGTTCTGCCTCAATGCTTTGTTCTTCCAGGGCAATATCACAGAGCCAATTGGCATGGAGGCGCAAAAATTGATCAATCTCAATTTGGTAGGTTTTGGCAATGGAGTTTTTATAGCGGTTATTCATCCTGGTGACTCCAGTGGGGGTAATTTCTAGGCGATTTGCCAACCATCCCCAAAGGGGCGGGACACGACCGGGGGCTGAACTTTCGCTTTTAGAATGGGCAACCTCTGGGAACTGCCAAGCTAAAAGCTGACGGGCATGATTGATAATGGGAGACTGTACCCGGTTAAGATGCTCTAACTGCTGACAGAGTTCTCTAATTCTGTCGATACTTTCCGGTCTGTGCATGAGGAAATATTTTAAATTCAATTCCCCATCTTCAGTTTTATGGTCTTCGTCGTGGGCGTAAGCTGCCATAGCTAAAGCATCGGCACTATCTGATTTATTAGGTAAATTTTTCCCACCACGATAACGCCGTAATTCAACATGACCAACCCAGAGAATGTTGATACCTAAACTTTTAATAATAGAAGCCCAAAGCCTAGAATAATGATTGCCAGTCGGTTCTATTATTGCTATACTTGGGTTAGTTTCTTTGAGGTAATCAGCAAAATCATAAGCTGATTTTTGTTTCTTTTTCTTGTCAGGGTTGCTATAAAAAACCGGATAAAGAGTAGAGGCTTTATTCCTAGTTTTATCCCAATAGTTTTTTAGTCCACCTTTGGGATAGCTATCTAACAAATGACAAGTTACTGAGGATTTAGAAACATCTAAACCTAAGACCTTGAATTCAGTTTTCATGGTTCAGGAGGGATGATATTGTAAAGTTCCAAACCCGAAGAATAGCGCTCGAATCACCCTAACACCTGCACAAAATCGGAGGTGCGCTTCAGTCCTTAACGCAATCGGGTAGACATTGTTTTTCAGAAGGGCTGCGCTTGAATGATAAAACGCTCTAGGGCGCAATTCAGATTTAACGCCGCATCCTTCTGTATTTACAATGACGGAATGATTTGGACTCAATTCCGCGACAACCTCAACAATTAAAAATTTAAAATTAAAAATTGTTGAGGGTGTTTCGGCTAGGGAGTCCACCTAGCCCACCACTTAAAAATGTCTAGTTAGTGTTATCGTCAGGCGGTCAGTTCTTGATGATGTTTTCATTAGTGGCGTAACTTTAGTTTTTTTTAATCTGCTTATGGGGAGGGATGATTAATTGCTCACCAATGACCAATCATCGTCAGGCGAAGGTATCAGGAAACTCATTCCCCGTTGAAAAGCAAATAAAGCTTCCTGTTGGGCTTCTAGTTGTAATCTAGGGTCAATATCTGCCATAGAGTTGATGGGCTGTGGCTGCTCATCTCCCTCTATCCATCTGGCTATCTGGCCTTTGTAGAATTCTTGCCATTGTTCAGTTGTTGGCTCTTGATGGGATTCCAAAAAATTTAAAAACTCCTGGCTGCGTTGATAGCATTCAGACCCGCCGGACATAGAATCCAAATCCACCCATTCGTGAGCGATCGCCAGTCCACCATTAGCCATACATTCGTGCATTACATCATCTTTATCGACTTTCTTGATTTCTGCTATCAAGTTGCATATAGCATTTACTTGCGCTACATAAAGTCGCTCAGAATCGATAATCCAAAGTACCGTACCATCTTTTCCCCTTTCCATTGGGAAGGGGTCGCGCATAGGGATTCCTTCAGGAAAAATGTAAGCTAATGGTTCCAAGGGATTTCCAGGTTTAAGACGCACCCAGGTATCGTGATTTGTCATAAATGTAAATCTTGGTATAATCATGGGGTAAATCGGACACTTGGAGCGATCGCATACCCTGCAAAAGAAGTGCGATCGCTTAATATTTGGGACTAAAAGCTGTCCACAGACAAATCAACGGCCGCCGTCAAGTTTTGTTGATCAAAAGGGATATCGTCTTCGTCCACCTCCTCTACAGTCGCTTCGGTGGTTGACGAGGTTGGCTCTCCTGCTGGAGGTTGCTGTAAATGCTTCTCGGCTTCCTTGATCTGTTTCTTTAACTCCCTTAGCTGTCTTCTGGCTTCAATTAATTCGGACTGAATCGCTTCTGATTGGTCAAGCCTGAGATTTCTTTCGACGAACTCGCCGAGTCGCTGAAATTCCGCATCTGGGTCATCCCCATCTTCTAACTCACCCACTACTTCTGCGGCTTTATTCTCATAGTTTCCCAGATTTATATGCCGCCTATAACTGATTGTTTTAATCTTCATTGCGGCTTATATCCTTGTTCAACTCCTCAGCTTTTCCTAGTTGAATTAGTAGCCCACGAAACAATGTCATAGATGAGAAAAACTCTCTAAATGTATAGTTATTTCGCAGTTCCCAACAATTCTCATTAAGCTGAATAAGCGTATAGAAAACATGGGCGTAGTTAAATTTCGCTTGAATGAGGTTACTGCCAGGGACAGTGTTATTTTCAGTTATTTCTGTTGTTGTGCTAAATTCGATTTTTAATTCCTCTTGAATGTGTGGAGGAATTGCCTGGTCTAGCTCAAGTTGAAACAGTTTAATACTGTCAGCAATTAGTTGTTCTTTCCTGGTTTTTTCGGCTTCTAGCTTGGCTTTTTCTTCTGCTAAGTGCTGATTGTAAACTTGAAAAATTAGCTCCCCCAAAGGAGTTTGAGAAGCCCAAAGTTTTAAATGTTCGTCTTCACTCATGCTACGTAAACCATTGTGTGTAATAAATCTAATAAACAGACTCGCGTTACACTCCTTGCACCAATGAAAACGCGAGTCTGCGGGATTACCTACCGCACCCTCTACGGGTAGCAGTAAGTCACATTTCCTCGCCTTGTTCGTACACCAAGTCGTAAGCGTCGTTATCCGGCACTTCGGTAGCAGTCTGCTCCATCTCGGTTAGCATGTCTGGTTCAACTTTGAGAGCGTCTGTTGTAGGTTGAAGGAAGAAGGTGTTGGTAAAGTGCTTAAATTCCAAGCCAACCCCGCCAACTCCTGGTTCTTTATGTGTGATGGCTTGTGTTATTTCCCAAATGATACTTAGTCGGTTCTGACGTGATCCTTCCGCTACATATTCAGTCAGTTCAGAAGGTATACCATTGTCAAGGTCAAGTGCGGCTCTTAGCTCCTCGACATTGCCTATGCCTTCCCGCTCTGCATAGAAAGCTGCTTCTCCTAGTTGTAGCAGTTGGTCAACTTTTAGGTCGTACAGTATTGGGTCTACGTGCGGAAGCTCTGGGTGTAAGAGCGGCATTTCAGCCTTGTTGGTTTGTTCCTGCGTTTCTGGAGCAACATCCGGCACTTCAGTATTTTCCGTATTTTGAGTGTGATAGTATCCAAGTTCAAGGAATTTAACCACACGCTGTTCTTCAGTAAACTGATACCTCAGACTAGGGAGGCTCCCTAGCGGTTTTATCAACATCATTGCGCCTTGAATAAGGCAGAAACGATTGGCTTGCGAACCTCTCCTGAGAAAGTCTAAAGTCGCATTGCTAATCAAAACCGAACAATCAGCTGCGGCTCGAAATTCCTCTACTGAAGAAAATTGTCCTTGAGATTCCTCAGCAAAGATAGCAGCATGCATTAGTTCTAATAACTCCCCTTCCTCTAAGGAGTTGATGTTGTCTATGATGCTTTTGTCAATCAGTGTGTAATTGTTCATTGGTTATCTTCCACGTCGTCATCTCCGTAGGGATCTTCCCTGTCTTGCACTTCTGCTTCCTCCGCGTCAACACGCTCAATGGCTTGGAGGGTTCGAGTTATCTCATCCCGTGAAGTCTCGTCTTTAAGTGGGAGAATATGGGTAAACCCTCTGATGATGTTCACCTGTAAATCTTCCCCGCCGTCCGTTACCTCCTCATTCGTCTCCGCGGTGATGGGGGAAGTAGAGTATGTCGCCTCTACTAAGTCTTTGCCGTTAAAGGACACGCTGCCCAAACCGCGTAAATCGTTGCGTCTTCCGATGAGGTTAGCAATGACCTCTATCAGAAATCCCCGTGCGGCTTGATCCGCCTCGGCTACGAACTGAAAAGTATCGTCGCTTATGCTGTTGGAGGGGTCAAAAGCTGCGTGAAGTTGCTCACCTGAATCAAAAGGGTCATCTTGAGCAGCAAAAGCAGTTAGTTGAATTAATTCCCAAAGTCCAGAATTTTCTAGGGCGTTAATATTCTCTATAACACCTTGGGGTAGTGCGTAGAGGGTAGTCATGTTTACATGTACCTTTGTGATGTGTTGGAAAAAGTTAATCAAGCAGCATCGTATGCCAGCTTGTAATTAGCGGTGGATATACGTTTGAGAGTTTTCTGATAATCCTCCGCGTCTTTGCTGTTGCGGAAGCGAGCGACTATTAGCCATGAGCCTTCTTCCGTCTGTCTGTAAATCCCCCAAGGGAAGAGGGAGACGGGTTTTTGTGCGAGAGTTTGTGCCATTGTGTTAAGGTTAGCCACCAACTAACCGGGTAAAGGTATTTCCTGATTGAGAGGGAAAGCCAGTAGCGGGAGCAGCACTGGCTAAAATTCAAATTGTTAAACTTATGCGGATATGACTAAGTGTTTTTACCTCCTTTACTAAACAACAAGCTTTTAGGCGCGGTGTAGCGTTACGCCTCAATCTTTTCAATCTTGTTAAGCCGATTGGCAATAGTTGCCGGCTGGAGACTTGACAGAATAACCTCATCGGTATCAGTGAAAATCACAGCCCTCGTTATCCGTCCGTGTGTAGCATCAATTACGGTTTGTCTCTCCTTAGCAGCTTGAACACGTCGCTTGATTGGCACTGAATCCGGGCTAACTATTGCAATCACACGGTTTGCTTGGACGGAGTTACCGTAACCGATGTCTACAAAGGTCATGATTCAGGCTCCCCTTCTATGGGAAGAGAGCGAATCAACTCACGGATGACATCGGTAGCTGGTCTACCCGTCTGCTGGCAATATTTCCCCAGTTTCTCGGCTTCTTGGCTGGCTAGGTTGACTGTTATGCGCTTCGTAGCCCATTTTTTATTAGTCATAATGCACTCACACTCTCTTTTTCTGGAGCAAGTTCTAAAAGCCGTAAATTGCTGATTAGCGTCTGGAGAAGTGCCAGTTTGATAGGTTTAGATAAATTCAGCAGGTCTTCAATTACCACGCTTTCAAGCGATCGCGTCTTGGCAAGAAGCTCTTTCTGTTGTTCCTTTCCCAAGCACTTGATCCGCTCAAAATATAAATCAACCAAGTCGTTCGCTAAGTAGTAGTAGACACAGACTTGTGTATCCTCAGACATCCGCTCCAAATTAGCCCCATAGGCTTCCACCAGTTGGTCAAGCAAGGAGATATCACCAGGATTTACCCCCGTAGTGCTGTAGACAGTTTTAGGGGGAATCGTGACCGGAGCATGAAAACCAGTCAGCACCTGGACAAACAAAGCAGATGATAAAGCCAGCCTGATTTCTCTAGGAACTGTCCGTTCTAAATCACGGCAGATTTTGATTAGCTCCTCTGTCTTAGCTCTATTTGCGGGTTCAGGAATAATATTTTGCTCACCCTCAAACAATTGAAATGCTAGGAAGGTTTTGTTACCATCGTTAAGCTTTGGTAGCATTTCACCGCCGAAACGTTGGTGAAAATCATCCAGTTCGGGGTATTCACCAGGGGCGACATCGTGTGAGTAAACGCTTTTCACTCTCCTTCCTCCCCTGGTCGCGCCACTTCTTCCTCGGAAGGTAAAGTAGCCGCGAGAAATTTCGTTAGACCCAATTGGACAGGATAAGGGAAATTAGGTAAGCCATACGTAGCTACTTCGTCAATGACTTGGTAATCAAATGAATCAAAGTCAGGTTGGCGGTTGTCAACCTCAGTAGCAGCTTCGACTAGTAGCCAGGTTTTAACCTCTTCTGGGAGTCCCTTTAGTGTGTCTCCGTAGGCTTGTGCCAGTTTATCCAAATCTGGAATTTCACCAGGGCTAACCCCGGTGAAGTCATAAATTGTTTTTTTATCCATAGGTAAACACCTTGGTTAATGAGCATGTCTGCATTTTTATGACAACGCAGAGATAATTTCAGGAAATGGTCAGCAGCAGCAAAACCACTGCTGACTAAGCCAAATACAGGTAAGCATCAAAAAGAGGCTTCACAGCTTGGTGTGAAGATGGACGTTGCTGATGACTCACCATTGATCAGCATTGTCCGAGGTGTTGCTCCGGCTAGTTAATCAGCAAGTGATTAACTGTTGTTTGATGTGTCCCCACAGGACAGAAACCTTGCTGACAGGTCGTTTATAGGGGCTGTCATCCTCCTGGGTTTTTGCTTGGTTTCCTTTTATGGCAAGGAATGGGGAGGGAGCGAATCGAGTTGTTGACTCTAGTGAGACACTTTAGAGAGCCAACCAAGTTTGCACTTTTCCGAGGGCTACTCGGCTGGTTTTGTATTGTCTACAACTAGCACTTTAGCGCAAGACATTTTTCGTGTCAAGTACAAAAGTGCTGGCATTTTAGTGATATTATGGAATCTAAATCTCCCAAAAAAATCAAAACCTTGAAAGAGCTTCGAGAGCGTATACCCTTGACTCAGCCTGAACTTAGCCAGCGTTTAGGCACGGGAATTCGGATCATCGGAGATTGGGAAGCGGGGCGAAAAGTCCCACGTTTCGATAACGCCATAGCATTAGCTCGTGTTCTGGGAGTATCTCTCAAGACGTTGGCTCAATCAATGGGGCTAGAAGTCCTAGACATCATTGATGATGGATTACCGCTTTCTCAATTGAAATCTGTTTGTGAAGAGTTAGGAATTGAGCGAGTAAGCGACATTCCCGACTCATGGAATCAATTAAGTAAACGAAAGAGAAAGAAGAAAACTGATTAACTAGCTGACAACCGATCGCCCCTCTGTCCCTGGGGGAGCGATCGAACCAATACCAGGTGATACCAATGACAAATCAAGCCTTCCAAATATTAGTAATTATCAGCTTGTTAGGAAGCATCGCATTTCTAGCGATCGGTTGCCTGGCAACCTACTCACTTCTAATCAACTTTTAACCAGCAGTCACCCCAGCTTGCACCGGGGGCGATTTCACCAACCAAACCTTTAAGCCTATGACCGACCTCTCAGAAGTAATAGAGCGAATTGGACAACTCATCGAGTTTTTTGGATGGACTACAGAACAGAGGAAAGAATACTTAGTTGCCAATTTCGGAAAAAGGGGCATCACCCTACTGAGCGAAGACGAATTGAGGCAACTCAAAAACCAACTCGAAGCAATAGAACAACAGGTTAAATGACCGACCCCAGCCGCCGCACCCGCATTCGCTGGGGAAAAGTCCGGTGTTATCGCTAAGTGCTTTTGCGCTCTTACTCCTCGATGGGAAACCCCAAAACTAGCGATCGCTTACGGTGAGTGTTCCGCTATTACACACTTAACCCCACCTAAAAAAACATGACTCAATTTAACCCAGAGGTAGCCTTAAAAAAACTTCTGACCCCCTGCTTGCTAAATCTTACTGAGACAATCTCCAACGTCACACGTATGGACAGCAGCGCAACTGAAATTACTCCTGATGACTGCCTGACTGAAGACGTGCTACGGCAAATAGATGACTTACTACCCTCGGAAAGAAAGCAGGTCATGCAATTAGCCATTAGCTGGCTTGAACTCCCCTATTCAAAAGATGAGGACACCAATGGCTAGACCAGTGCTTTACGTGGGAATCGTAGAAAACGTGTTCATGAAAGACAGAATGGCGATTTCAGTTGCCGACACCGAAGAACTCGCCAAAGAGTTAGCAGGAGCTTGGGTTTTAAAGAACGCAACCGAGGAATACAAAGTATTTGTTGACCCGATCTATCGGCAATATATCAGCCTTAGCGGGGAACAATCGGGGGCATTAGAAGGAGCTAAATCATGCCTAAATACACAGACAAAACAACCGGCTGTCGGCTCGAACAATTCGGAACCGTAGGCACATGCAAACGGGCCCGACTCACACCAGAGCAAATGGCACAACTATCTAGCGGCGTGTCATTAGAGCAGATCACCCAAGTCCAGACTTTCAAACCAGGATTCGATGAAGAAGCGATCGCCATTTCATGGAGATCCACCCCACCACCGGGGAGAAAGCATCTGCTCAACAAATTTAGAACCCAGTTAGCGCAACTGGTTCAGCAACCCTGCAACAATAACGGCGACGACGACCATTGCATACCAAGGACAACCAGCATGTTTACTATGTTTACCTGTTCCCGCATCCCCAACCCCCATCCCCAATGGTGCAAATGGGAAAAAATGGCTGGGTCAAGACGATATTGCTGCGAGATAGATTTTACACACCCTGGACTAGCCAAAGTTATCCCCCCAGTTGAGCAGCAGCCGGACGATAAAAGCGTGATAGCTTGGCTCAAATCCTTGGGCTTTCATTCAGTTTCATGGTGTCCCTACTCCTTCCAAGTCAAACAAGGTTCTTACCTGGAACCCTTAAATCAAATATTACCCAACGGCATAACTTTTGAAAGTTGCCTCCCCAGCTACATCCTGCCCAAAGGAACCCTCTGCTTCCAAATCAACCGAAAAAACCTGCCCAAAAAACTGGCCACCACAATAGAAAACTTCCTCCAGGGAAACTCCAAAACCCCCTCATCTGTGTGGTGTGCCTGGCAGTACGAGGGAGTTCTAGCCGTCCCCTCCGACCAAGTACAACCAGTAGGAATACTTACTGCCGCTTAAACAAATGATTGTAGAAATCCGTCTGCGCTGTGAAAAATCTGAGATTCAAAATATGGCATCCACAGTGATAGCTGACCTTGAACCTCATCTAAAGCATCTAAAAACGTCTCGCCCTTACAAATTGAGGGATAACAACCAAGAATCGCACATTTACTTAACTTTTGAAAAAAAATCAGAGGCACGTCAATGACTCAACAATTCCGCTTTGAAGACGCAACTCCTGTGTGGACAAAGCAACTCGAAGACTACATTTTATACGAATACTCAGAAGAGGCGGGGCCTTTCAGGCATGTGGTTGTAGACGAAGAGGATAATTGTTGTTCTTTTGGCAGTTGGGGCATGAACCGAGATGAAATCACGGCCGATGATTGTCAAGCTGTAATTTCATTAATGCTTGTTTATCAGTGCCAAGCCGCCTTCAGCAGCTTTAAATCACACCTAGACATGGCTAGGGCAGAAGAGGAAGAAGACGAAGAATAGTCCCAACTTAGGGCGATCGGGCTATCAGCCAAATTAGTTACCAATGAATGACCAATGACTAATAACCAAGAACTAGAACCAACAGTATTACCAACAATCAAATCAGATTTCCAGGGCATTGCTGACATCTTAAAGGTGGTAGCGTCCAACCCAGGCTGCACCACCTGGTACATAGCGCAGCAACTCCCTAAATATCATGCCAATTTTATCAGTGCGTGCATTGTGCGAATGCAAGCAGCAGGAATGATTTACTGCTGCTACGACGAGCGAAATCATTGGCACATAGCCCAGTGGCTCAAAGCTTAAAGTTAAACCCCGTTCATTGGCATGGACGGGGAGGCAGATACAAGTATCAATCATTATGGCATCAACGATACGCAAAAAACTAATTCCCTGGACAGAAGCCCATGCCGAATTTTGTCTCGAATTTGGCATCCCCCCCGCTTCCCAAAACCTATGGCGCTGGCTACTCCAATTCGGTATAGGAGAAGCCGAGCCAGACCTATCCGAATTCAACGCTTGGGTAGCAAAACACCGGGGCAAACCCTATGCTCACAACTACTTAAAATTCATCTTTCAAGTATTGGTTGACAATCAGGTAATTCAGGTAATTAAACAATTTTCTTGGAAGATATACAGGTGCGTAATTAGACCAATAGATTGGGTAAAACCACCAAAGAAAAAAAACTTACGAAACCATAATCAAAGTTACAGTTTAGGAAGTGAAAATGACCGGGAAATCAACGACCAGGAATACAGCAGCAGCAATTCTAATAATCCTAATCTAAACAACAAAGAGAGTGAGCGTAAAATTATACTTAGAATGTGCGCTCAAATGGGAATTGTTTTTGATGACTTCAACCCCCTGACCGAAAAATTATTAAATTTTTCATCGGAGCAAGTCAGAACAGTTCTTAGATACTTTTTTGAATCAGGTGGGCTGAGAGATTTAATTCCTAATCCCCAAGAATTTTTAATTAACTCCCTTGATAACTTCGATAAAGTTACCAAACAGTGGGAATTTGAGGAAAAAATGCGCCAGCATGAAATCCTTAAATTGTGCCTAGAAGCAGGTATATATTTTGACCCTAAAAAAAGCACAACCCAAGAACTTTTTGACCATGAGATAGAAGACATTAAAAAAGCCCTTAATTACTTCGTAAAACGCGGTGGAACCGACAAAAACCGCCGGGGTGAGTCAATTATTAAAAACCCCCAGGGATGGCTTTTAGAGTGCCTTAGAAACGAGTATTGGAGCGAGTACGAAATTTCCTTAGATGAGGCCCTTTTAGCGATCGCCTCACATCTCCCTAGTATCCCTAGAGATTACTGAGTGTTTACCTATGCTAGTAAAACTTTTTTTAGAGGATGGAACTCCCGTAGATTACAACCTTGATGTTCCTAAACTTCCTGTTGCTATATACCTAAAACCTAACTTTTTCTTGCACTTAAGATACGGTTACTACTTCATTTGTGACTGCTACATAATTCCTCAAACTTTAGTGGTAGATGTGGAGGTATCAGGTGAGTGACTTACTTTTCGACACCAGTCAACTTTCTACTACTAAAAAACAGCCAGATGATAGTTGGAATGCTGCCGATTTTGGAGAAACCCCATTTCTCTTAGAGGAAAATGGACAATTAACCATCTTCTTTGATACTAGCCAAGAACCACCCGATCCCGACGATTATAAAGACCTTAAAGATTATGAAAATGCGTGGTGCGAGTTTAATAATGTCGAGAAAAAACCCCAAGTTGATGCCCCCTGCAATCAGTTGGTTGCTCCAGAACAGCTACCTGAAGCAATTCTAGAGGGAGACGAGGTAGCACCTAAATGGAAAGCTGGATCTCACAGGAGGGGCATAGTTCAAAAAATTGACAAAGACTTGGCTCTAGTTGACTGGACAACCCATACAGGCAAAATCTCTTTAGATCAACTAAGGTTGATTAGTAAGTACAAGCCTGAAACTCAAGTTGCTCCAGAACAAACATCTGACGAGATTTCAGAGGGAGACGAAGTAGCACCTAAAGAGCAAGCTGGTTCTCATCGCAGAGGAATAGTTAAGTCAATTTACAAAAATTTAGCCTTGGTCGATTGGACGACACATCTAGGTAGAACCGCGCTAGAAGATATAATCTTAATTACCAAGGCTAAAGTTAAAATTGCTCCAGAACAAACACCAGATCAATTTTTTATCAACGACTGGACGGACAACTGGGTTAAAAATGGACAACCAAGCGCACCTCCTCCAGTCCATGATTTTAAAGTGGGGGATAGGGTAAGAATCACCCATCACTCAAACGCCATATACAACAACTGTGAAGAGATAATTAAAACCCTTGATTATCACTTTTATGCTCATGTTTATGGTGTTGAATTTGAGTCTGGACTTACCGCAATTTATGGAGAATTTAACAAGCTAGACTCAACAGGCGCGATCGTTCCTAACCTGCCAAAACATGATTTTCAAGTTGGGGATAGGGTAAGAATTATCAAGCATTGTAGTGGCGGGGATCTGTTTGGACATGAAAGTATCATTACAATTTTGGACTGCCATTTCTACAAAGATGTTTATGGTGCAACTTTAGAATCTGGTGGTATCGTTCCCTATAGCTGGTTGGAGAAAATTAGTAATCAGGAGTCGAAGGCGGGTGAAGTAGAAGCGATCTCTACCCCCAACTCCCAATCCCCAATCCCGAATAACCGGGAGCCAGGAGCCGAAAAATTCTTCGTCGGTCAGAAAGTGAGCCTTGATCCCAAGCGTCATCCTGAATTCTCAGGCAGGGAAGGCCACATTACTTCTTGTGGATACAATTTAGCTACCATCTCCTTCCCTGGCGAGGACTGTGAATTAAGCGTGAGATATCGCAACATCTTACCCGTAGAAGAAATTTCACCAGTTAAAGAAACGGAGCCGATCGCCAGCGCCACCGACTCAGAATTTACCAGCACCTACCCCACAGACCTAGACCTGGATATAGCCCCTAAAAAATGGCAAATGACCCATAAGGGATTTACTGGGGAATGTCTATGGGTCAAACAGCGAAAATCTGGCCGCTTTAGGGAATACATCATTGAAATTACAATCCGGCTTCACCTCAGAAAGATAAGCACCATAGAAGTCCAAACAAGCGACCCTAAATGGTCAGCCAAAAATGAGTTTTGCGGCTGGGTTGATGGTCACGGATTAAAATTCTCTCGGTCGGATACCTGCACTAAGTCTTCAACTGACTTTGTTCTGGAGCAAACCCCTACAACAACAAATCTTGCTCCAGAACAAAAGTTTAACCAATGGGTGGAGGAGTATCCAGTTATTAGAGGCGATAAAGAATATAAGTATTTCCGCTACTGCTACATGGGAAGCAAGGACAGAAAAATTCATCACCACCATATCCGGGGTGGGGCTAAAGGAAAATTAGCCCAGGAGCGAGTAGAGCAAATTAAACAAGCGATCGCCAACGGTAAAACCCCAGCCGAAATAAAAGCCATTATTGCCGAACATTAAAACCAAAACCCCCCGGTACTACTATCGGGGGGTGATTTTATATACTTTGAGTCGGGCTATAGCACATTAATACTGATAGTCGCCATCCACTACAGAGTTACAAAAACATATTCCGAAATATACAAGAAAAACCACCCTGCGCGCAAGGGTGGTAATAGGCTTTTTTCCGATGTATGATTTAGTTATGAGTCGTGTTAATCATAGTAAATTTCTAATTTTTTCAGGGATTGGATCAGCTGAATTTCTATCAGTTGATTTGAAAGTGATTAGTTTTTCATAAACATTCCCATTATCCCCCTTGCCAGTGCATCTGGAGTACCAAATAGCTGGCTCATATTTATTCTGGGGATTGCGACGGGTGAAGTGGTATCCTTGCCACTCTACGATCGCTACTCCCCATTCATCAACTTTTACAATTTTGGCTCCAATTGAATGCCAGTTAAAATCATTGAACTCCTTCAAGTCACGCTGATAATTTGGTGCGGTTGGTGGTGGAGCCATTCGCTCTAGCGCGTTGGCAATTCTTTCTAAAGCCATCACCTGTCTTGTGTACAATTTTATCTGTTCTTCGTTCATAAATTACTCTATTTTTCTGTTAAATTATTGTGCTGATAACTCAAGTAAGCAACTTTCAAAATCTCTAATCGCTGAAGACTGATCACAAAAACTTTCCGACTTTAAATTGTGATACCAACTGCCGTTATAATCCAAATACATTTCCCCAGCAGCACAAGAATTTAAGCTAAGTTCATATACTACGGCGTATTCATTAGTATCAACATTAATACATTCAGCCGTTATATTAGACTTTGTAGCTAAATAATTTTTTACTGCTATTTGGTGTTTACACATCAACTTGCGAAAATAGCAATCACCGCATTCACAACGGTTTTGCGGTAAGGGTTCGTTAGGTTTAACAACATAGTAATTCCCGTTGCTAAAAACGGTGTATTGATCACCGTGAACTTTTACCACTTCAACAGTTTTTGCTCTTTCTTCCCGAATATCAACATCTGGTTCGGGTGCAACTTCACTAACTTGAGCTTCTAACTCTTGCTCCAATTCCTGCTGGGCAGCTTCTTGAATTACTACTGCTTCAAATTCCTGCTCACAAACAATTGTCATCCGATGAGATTCGCGTGCCATGCGGTCAAAAAGTCCGCACCAACCCTTATCAGTCCCGTCACCGTGACCCGTGAAAAAGGGACAATCACAACATAGTTGTGTCATAATTTAGTTGCCTCTATGTGGGGTAAGCGATCGCAACGTTTTCTCAGGACTGGAGCGATCGCTTCATAACTCTATGATAATCCGTGGGGACATGGTTGTAAATAGGGTTTTAGAGGATTTTATATATTAGTTTTACTCAATTTTTGCCTAACTTTATTTAAAATACTTATACCGTGGGGACACGGCTATATAGTACGATTGAGAAAAATAGGTTAGGCGCAAATATGAAACGAGATGAACTAGGGCAGTTTGTAACTGAAGGTGAAGCTAGGACGGAAAAGCTTAGTCTCAGGATTGAACCTTCCATAATGAAAGAAATTAAAAATGTTCCTAATTGGCAGGACGAACTAAGAGGAGTTATTTATCAGTGGCTTAAAGACAGGTCAATTACCTCTTCTGAATTTGCTCCAGAACAAGAATAGCGATCGCTTTAACTAAGTAAAAATAATTACCCGCTACCATGTTTACTTGTAACCGTTACGAGTCAAACATGAAGAAGGTATTATTGTTTGCCTGTACAGGAATTGCAACATTTTTCTTATTGCCTGCAATATACTTTGCTTTAACGGGACAAGTTGTATTGGGCATAGTACTGACTTGCTTGGGTTTACTTTTTCTACCTCAGTTGTTTGAGTTAACCAAGCAATATGGTTTATTCAAAAATTTAATTGTTCGTATACTTGCATTTTTCCTGATTCCGATAATTTTTGCTCCTGTTGTTAAACTTTCAGGAGAAAATGCCATCAAGCCTTCATATTCACCTACCCCCAGACCTTTGGTATCCCAAAAACCTACATCGACATCAACACCAACGCCGACATTAATACCTACGCTGACACCAACACCCGTCATTACGGAGGAAGCAATTATACCTAGAAAGCTGGGTGAGCCGGAAGAACCCTACGAACTGGACGAAGAACCAGGGGGAGTTGCACCTACACCTATTCCAGAATTTACGCCCACGCCGACACAAACTTTTGTTGGAACGCAGCGAGTCCGAGAATCAGTTGTTGGTTCGTGTTAATGTCCTTACGACAGAGATAGTAGGGGTAGACGGTGCGGAGCTAGGTCAGCTTACACTAAGTCGGGCGGGAATCAAGGTATTTGTTACAGATAGAATTCTGCCCCTCTGCCCCCCTGCCTCCTGCCTCCTGCCGCATCAGCTATAATTACGCAATGTCGATATTTATCCCTAATTACGATTACCCACCACCCTTGCGCGTAGGGTGGTTTTTTATATCCCCTTCTAGCTAAGTTGAATACTGTTAAAGATAGTTAAAATAATACCTTAATACGTGCATATTCGGCACATATAAAGGTACTATCACTGAGTAACCTTGATAAAAATTAATCAATGTTCTCAAGATTTACCCCGTTAGTTAGTGCTGCCTTAGCCTTGATGTTAATCAGTCCATCTGATGCACAACTTACAACAGCCAAAGTAGTATCTGTGAAAGATGGTGACACAATCTTCATTCAGGCAGGTAGTAAGAAAGTTGAAGTACGCCTAGCCTGTATTGACACTCCAGAGAAAGGACAGCAGCCTTACTACAAGCAAGCAACAGACCGCCTTAAGCAAATTTTACCAGCTAATCAGTCCATTCAGGTGAGAAGCATTGAAACGGACAAATATAAACGCCTTGTAGCTGAAATTTACCTTAATGGACGCTCGGTTAATCTTCAGATGGTACAGGAGGGACAAGCGGTAGTCTACAGGCAATATCTCAAAGCCTGTGACAGCACCAAAAATCAATACCTCCAAGCTGAAGCAACTGCCAAAAGTCAAAAACTAGGGTTTTGGAAGCAGCCTAACCCTGTCACGCCTTCGGATTTTCGGAGAGGAAAGACTACTCCATCAACGCCGCGTCCTGTCTCATCCCCTACCACCCAAGCTAAACAGTGTGACTCTTCTTACCCTGACTTTTGCCTAAAACCAAACATACCCGACCTGAATTGTGGAGATATTTCTTACAGGAGATTTAAGGTTTTACCACCTGACCCCCATGGATTTGATGGGGATGGCGACGGTGTAGGCTGTGAAAGATAGTGTGATTTTAGTTACTCTTTAACCTGTATCTAATAGGCATGGGTTAGATTTTGCTACCCTGTCCCATCCAGCAATATCACCCCCCGGCACTACAATCAGGGGGTTTTGACTTTATCTGTAGTTTTGTTCTGGAGCAAATTTCTACTACAACAAGTCTTGCTCCAGAACAAAAATTTAACCAATGGATGAAGGAATACCCAGTTTTTAGAGGTAGTAAAAAATACAAATATTTCCGCTACATCCGAGGTGGTGTTAGGGGTAAATTAGCCCAGGACTGGGTAGAGCGAATTAAACAAGCGATCGCCAACGGGAAAACCAAAACCCATGCCTGTTAGACATGGGTTAAAGGTGGGTGGGATGTATAATGACAGCATCAATTACTCCTGTTTGAAAATTCCTGATCTAAAAATCCTCCTCTGGGAGTCCAAACAGGTTGAGGGGGCGATGGGAAGCCTAATTGCCGTTCAAATTGAGCAACTCCGTAATTTGGAGGTGAGGTGGCGATCGCTAGAGTTTGCTCATGATGTTTAATTGTCCATTCCAGGTCTACTAATCCAGCTTTAATCCACTCTGGTAATATGGGCATCAGGTAACATCGGCAACGATAGTGTAATATCCCTGATGTTTCATGGAGTTTA
>DATGXQ010000576.1:0-21039 GCA_035298905.1 Nostocaceae cyanobacterium
AACCCTGTTCCCCGTTCCCTGTTCCCTGTTCCCTGCTGTATTTAAAATTGCTTTCTATTAATTTAAGCTAATAATTCATCAATTGGGGCTTGAAAACCTGGGAGGACAGTTTGTGTAGTGACAATTTCTCCAGTAGCAAATACTAATCGCTGATTTTTAGTAATCACAATAATCCAGCGATTTTCAGGAAATACTAACCAAACTTCTTCGCTTCCTGATTGTAAATATTCTTGAGATTTGGCAATTATTTCTTCTGCTAAATCTGTTGGGGAAATTATTTCAGCAATCAAGGGAAAACTTTGGGGTAATACAGCAAGTTCACCATATTGTTGTAACAATTCTGGAGTGAGATAGGCAACATCAGGACGACGGCCTCTTTGAATAGTGCGACAAGGTACTTCTGTGTAAACTTCTCCTTCCTGTCCGCTAGAGTCTTTGTAGTTATTCCAGTAAGTAGCTAGTTTAAACTGAATACGGCTGTGTTTGAGTGTCACTCCGTTTTTCTCCACTAATTCCCCATCTATCCATTCTGTACCATCTGGGGCATTTTGTAACCAATTTTCTAAGGTATATTCTGATGGGATGTTAGTAATAATTGGCGCAGTTACCATGACTATTTATGCTCCTAGCCGCACTTAATAATAATATAACTCTTTATTGTGGAAAATGTTTCATTGCTGATTGTACTTTTTCCACTTGTTTGGGTGCTGGCATTTCGTTAAAAAGAATTATTGCTTGATTAAAACTCTCTTTACTTTTATCAATATTCCCCATTCTTTGATAAGTTAAACCTAATTGATAGAATGCTTTAGCTAGGTTACACTTATCAGAAACTTTATGCATAATCGTGATAGCATGTTGATGGTTTTCAATAGCGATCGCGAATTCCCCTCTTTCACGATATAATGAGGCTAGGCAAGAAATCGCCCTAGCTTTGAGAAAAGTAAACTGTTTTTTTTCACAGTGGTCGATCGCTGGCTGGCAAATTTCAAAAGAAGTATCTATGTAACCTAAATTTTTATAAGCTAAACTGCGGAATAGTAAGGTAGTTCCTATACCCCAAGAGGTTAATTCTGGGCTGGATATTCCTGCTTCTGCTTCTTTTAACATCGTTAAAGCCTCTTCTCTAATTCCCAACTCAGAATACAGATAAGCCAAGCAACACAGAGAATAAACTACATATTGGTAATAGTGTTGATCTGCTTTAACTAAGTTTTTTACTGCCTGAAAAACATTTCGTGCTTTTTCCACTTCCCATAGGTCTATATAACACAAACCCAAATTAAAATCACCAGAGATTTTTTCTTGTAAAATACTATTTATTTCCGCAATCTCACTAGCGCGTTGGTGAGATTTAATAGCTGATGATATATCACCTAATTGATGGTAAGCCCGCCCTAACATATTATAGAGTGTACTTAAATAATAAGCCGAACTCAGCTTATTAACTAGAGGTGTAATGATAGAGATTAAAGTTTCTAACAAACCAAATCTGTTAAATAACACACCTAAAGAAATATTTTGATCCCACTTATTATTTCTACTACAAACAATCACATTAGCCGCTTGTTCAAATTCCTCAATTTCCATATAGTGATGATAAGCTTCTAGTGCCGTTAAAGCATCTTGAGGTTCTGTAATTCGAGTTACACTAGCATTCCAAAATTCAGCCGCTTTGCTGTTGGCGATTTGCCATTCACCAATTTGTTTTAAACGGTTAATTGATTCTTCACGAATCACTGGATGCAGCCAATATTTGCCTTTGCGTGATTCTACTAAATAACGGTCAACTAGAGATTTAATTACTCGTTTATGTTGTTGTTCTGGCACATCCCAGAGTAAGCAACTTAGCCCCTGAATGCTCACATGAGTTATATCTTGATAGCGATAACATCCTAAACGACATAGTAGCTGATATGCGGCGATATCTAATTGTTGCAAGCGATTAAATTGGCTAGTAACTAAATCTTCTAACTCTCTTTCAATTAATAAATCATTCCGATTTTCTCGCCAATAAGTATCAGCATTGCTTTCAAAATCCTTAATAATGACACTGCTAATAATTTGCATGGCTTTGGCATTACCTCCAAAGGCTTGCCACATCTGACCGACAGCATCATAATTACAATTAATACTGCGACTTTGAAAAAATTGTCTCCAAGCAGACTCATCTAAACCCTTGAGGGGATAAAAGCTAATATCAATTCCCGATTCATAAATAGGTTCACGACTAGTAATTAAAGTGACAGAGTTCAAAGTTGGATCAGCTAGAACTCGTAATAATTCTATGTAAGCCCGATGAGGATCAATAATTCTGCCGTTTTTATCTAAAGCTGATTCTAAATTGTCAATTAAAACCCCTATTTTTTTTCCATTACCATTTCTCAATTTTCGGCGTAGTCTGTCCAAATTAATCCCAAATTCTCTACCCGGTTCTTCGTTAAAATCCCCTCGCAGCCATTCTTCAACTACGCTTTCTACAGAGACAATATTTTGGCTTTCCTTGGCCATCCAGAGGTCAAGAAAATCATACTTATGAGTTTTAAAATATCTACGGGCTAGAGTTGTTTTCCCTACGCCTCCTTTACCCTGAATGAAAATGATTTTCGTTCCCTGAGTGACAAGGTTGTGAAGGTCAGTAATCTGTCGATCGCGTCCTACAAAGTTAATGTCTAACTCTTGATTTTTCCCATTATTGCCTGTTATAGTTAAATCTTCACCATTTTTCCAGGCACTCTCAATCACTCTGGAGAAATTAGACTTAGAAACTTTCTCCCCCACGAGTTCTGATAGCAGTTGCCACAGTTTCGCACCTACTTCTTTCAAATAAGCTTCTGTATACCCTCGATTGTCGGCTATACCCTGGTAAGTTAGCCTGTCATTCTCCCACAAATCATGCAGGATGAGCCTTGCAGCTTTGTCTAAATGTTCCCCAGTGTGTGAAAAAACTAATTTTTCTACAAATTCTAACGCTTGTTCCGATCGCATCGATTGCCGTCTGTATCATTTTCACTCAATTATAACTATAGCTACATTTATCAAATCCTACTATCCAGACTTTAAGTTACTTTTTCCTACTCAGTAGGTTGTTGACTTTTTCCTACTGCAAGATAGCAATAGTTAGATTAAAGTTGTAATCAATACAGGCCAGTTGAGTTAAGCGTCCCGCAAATGTGGTTGAGGAAATGATTTTATTGGCGCTACTGCTGCTAACTGAGTCACTCTCAGTAGTTAAAACTTGAATATTCTCATACATACAATTCTAATCATTAGAGTCTACTAAACAAGCAGTAGAGATTAACTGACTAGATTCTGTAGAGCATGTGTACCAAAGATTTGGCAGTTCACACTACAGGAGATTCCAAAATGTTAAATAACCACTGTGACCATAACTGTAATATCGATAATTGCTCTCATTGTCCTTTTGTCCAAGATTCACGTAATCTCAATAGATATGTGTGTCTCAAATGCGGTATTGAGCGACAAATAAATAATCGTACTTTTAGCACTGGTACATTAGTGCTGATTTTAGTGAGTTTGGTGATTATGTTACCGATGGTTGACAAATACGATCAGCCAAAACAACAACCAGAGGAAGAACTGCCTGTGATTGGTTCCCTTCAGTAAATGCCATTAGACACAGAATTTGCAGGAGTTAAAGATATGAACAATAACAAAGAAAGCACTTTACTATTGCGTTTGTCTGCTCAATCTCTGAAATATTTCTTGTTGATGTTGCTTGGTTTGGCGATCGCTTATCTTCTTTCTAAAGGTTTAGGCTGGTTTGATATTACTCCAATCCTGCTGTTTTTAGGTCAACATTTGCTTATTCCCTTAGCAACTATCTTGTTGTGTTTATTAGCAACAGTCATCATTATTGAATCTTGGCGCTAGAAATCAAAGTTGGCAATATCATGAATTGCTGTATATGAATAATCTCTGTAAGAATTCATGAGTCAGGAGTCAGAATTCATGAGTCAGAATTCAGGATTCATAATGTTTTCATCTGATCTTTGTTCATTCTGAATCCTAGATATTTGATTCTGGCTTCTGTATTCTGTATTCTGAATCATTACTAATCAATATACAGCATTTCTTTTCTGGTTCAAAAACTTTAATTGTTGATATAAACAGCGAATTTGCGGTAATTTCACACCTGCGGCTGCTGCTTTTCGTAGTGGATTTCCGAAGATTGCTTCTACTTCTAAAGGACGGTTTTCATCATAATCTATTTTCATGCTGGTGCGATAAGGTTTCATTTTTAATGTATAGTCCAGCATAGTTTCTATAAAACTATCAGGAATTTCTCGACCTGTACTTTTTGCCCCTGCTTGTACTTCTTGCATTAAATCTTCTACTAATCGACGAGTATAAATATTTGTCATTAATTCATCAGTTCTGGCATCTAAAATCACTGATAAACCATTATAAGGAATATTCCAAACTAATTTTTTCCAACGTCCTAATAATAAATCTGCTGATAAATCTATCGCAATTCCCGCCTTTTCAAAATCAGCCGCAATTTCTCTCATTCTATCTGTAACACCTGTGGCTTGATAGTTAGGAGAAAATTCACCTAAAGTTATTTGTCCGTAATCTAAATGGTGGATATGTCCTGGTGCAACTTTGTTAGAACATAAGAAACATAAACCGCCAATAATATAAACATTATGCACAATTTGGGCAATTTCTTCTTCTATGCCTAGCCCATTTTGTAATACCAATACTACCCCGTTTTCTTTGATCACTGGTGGTAAAAGCTGGGGTAAAAGGTGATTTTTGGTTGTTTTCAGTGCTACCACAACTACATCACACTGAGGCATTGTGTGGACATCTTTGTAAGCATTGACTTGGGGAAGGATAAAATCACCGTCTTTAGATTCAACAATTAAACCCTTTTCGCTGACTTGTTGGTAGTCACTGTGAAGTAAAAAGTGGACTTGATGACCGGCTGCTTGTAATTTAGCACCATAAAAACCGCCTAATGCACCAGTTCCCAGAATTGCGTATGTGCGATCGCCCATCTCAGCTATAGAAAAATCTTAGGAAAATCATAAGATGATATTTTACCAGCATTTTAATTAATAAAACTTAAACATGATTTACTATCAATTAGAACCTTTGGCAGAAATAAGGAAAAACCTATGGCTGATATTGTTGATATTGCAGTAAGTAATGATGCTTTTAAAACATTAGTAGCAGCCGTTCAAGCTGCTGGTTTAGTAGAAACCTTAAAAAGTCCCGGTCCCTTTACTGTATTTGCACCTAATGATGATGCTTTTGCCAAGTTACCACCGGGAACTATTACCACTTTGTTACAAAATATTCCCCAATTAGCACGCATTTTAACTTATCATGTCGTCCCTGGAAAGCTGACCAAGGCTGATTTAGCCAAACTGGGGACAGTCACCTCTGTAGAAGGTTCACCAATCAAAATTAACTGTGAAGATGCTTTTGAGGTCAAAAACGCCACTGTTTTAGCTGCCGATATCATGGCTGATAATGGGGTAATTCATGTGATCGATACTGTAATTCTCATGGGGTAATTTTCCAATGGTGGGCTATGCCCACCAAATTACTTTAAGTTATGTAAAATATTAATTGTGATTACTCACCTTTAAGATAGTATTAACTTTGTTATCCAAATAAATATAAAGCTTAAAATTAATAAAGAATATTATCCTTAACAATAATGCTTGATTGTAATACATTAGCCGAGTTTTCTCGAACCAACTGCATTGGTATTTGTGCTTTTCTTGTCCCTGCTATTATACTGACTACATTATTAACAATAATTCTGGCAGTAATAGACAGTCCACAACAACAGATTTGGTCATCTGCGGGCATTGCTACTATTTTTGCTAGTTTGATGGTGTTGCATGTTTACACTTGGTTTGTGATTGGTGTAGTTATGCTACCTACTTATATACTTTCGTCTTTAGCAGTGAGTTGTTTATTAGTTAATTTAGGGGTAATTACTTGGGGTAGATATATTCCCAAATTAGTTTATTCTCAGAAGTAGAAAGGTAAGAATTCAGAATCCAGAATCCAGAATCCAGAATTTAGAATCCAGAATGAACAAAGCTAATCTGACTCCTAACTCCTGACTCCTGAATTCTGACTCCTGAATTCTGACTCCTGAATTCTTAATTTCTAAATTTTCTGAGGTGAGTTATGTTAAAAGCAGCAGATGTAATGACTAGAGACGTTGCCATGATTCGCGGTTCGGCAACAGTAGCAGAAGCAGTCAAATTAATGCAAGCAAGAGACTGGCGAGCCTTAATTGTCGATCGCCGTTATGAACAAGATGCTTATGGCATTATTACAGAAAGCGACATAGTTTATAAAGTAATAGCTTATGGTAAAGACCCAAACAAGGTCAGAGTTTATGAAATCATGACTAAACCTTGTATTGTAGTCAATCCAGAATTAGGTTTAGAATATGTGGCCAGATTATTCGCTGATCATCATCTCCGCAGAGCGCCAGTAATTCAAGGCGACTTGTTAGGAATTATCTCACTAACTGATATTTTAGCTCAAACTCGGTTATTAGAAAAACCCAGGTCAATTTTATTAGAACAAGAATTGCAAGATGAAATTAAAAAAGCCCGCATTATTTGTGCAGAAAAAGGTGTAAATTCCCCAGATTGTGCCGCCGCTTGGGATGTAGTAGAAGAAATTCAAGCTGAAATCGCCCACCAACGCGCCATGAAACCCCTGAAAACCGCTTTTGAAGAATACTGTGATGAATTTCCAGAAGCCTTAGAAGCTAGGGTTTATGACCTGTAGTGGTAGTGGGGAGGGGAGAGGGGGGACGCTCCAGAGGGGAGAGGGGAGAAGAAGAGAGGGGAGAATAAACAATATTTTCTTTCACCGCGTCACCGCGTCCCCGTGTCCCCGTGTCTCTTTTCACCGTGTCCCCGCGTCCCCGTGTCTCCTGTTCCCTGTTTCCTGTTCCTAATATCTAATATCTAATATCTTATGTCTCAAAAAATCATTATTGATCCAGTTACCCGCATTGAGGGACACGCCAAAATTAGTATTTATCTAGATGATGATGGTAAAGTTAGTGAGGCGCGGTTTCATGTCACGGAATTTCGCGGATTTGAACAGTTTTGCGTTGGTCGTCCTTTTGAGGAAATGCCGGCAACTACTTCTAGAATTTGTGGTATTTGTCCGGTAAGTCATTTATTAGCTTCTGCAAAAACAGGCGATCGCATTCTCAATGTTACCATCCCACCAACCGCCACTAAACTACGTCGCATCATGAATTTGGGGCAAATTATCCAATCTCATGCCCTGAATTTCTTTCACCTCAGTGGACCCGATTTACTCTTAGGAATGGATAGCGACCCAGAGAAACGCAATTTATTTGGATTAATTGAAATTGAACCCGAATTTGCCCGCAAAGGCATCCGTTTACGTCAATTTGGGCAAGAAGTAATCGAAGTATTAGGAGGACGCAGAATCCATTCTAATTGGGCTATTCCCGGTGGTGTACGTAAACCTCTAACTGCCGAAGGACGCACCCACATTCAACAAAATTTACCAGAAGCCAAAACGACAATTTTAGAAGCCATAAACCGATTTAAAACCTCATTACAACACTACGAACAGGAAATACAAGCTTTTGGTAATTTTCCTAGCTTATTTATGGGGCTAGTTAATGATGAGGGTTTATGGGAAACTTACGAAGGAAAAATTCGCTTTATCGACAGTGATAGAAATATTATCGCTGACCAAATTGACCCAGCCCAATATCATCAATTTGTCGGTGAAGCAGTACAAACAGATTCCTATTTAAAATCTCCTTACTTCCGTCCTTTAGGCTACCCCGATAAAGGCGACCAATGCACCATTGAAAGTGGCATGTATCGAGTTGGACCCCTAGCCAGATTAAATATTTGTAATCGAATTGGTACACCTTTAGCTGACCAAGAATTGCAAGAATTTCGCTCCCACGGACAGGGTGCTGTCACTTCTTCATTTTTCTATCACTATGCTAGATTAATTGAAATTCTGGCAGCTATTGAACAGATAGAAATCTCTCTTGACGACCCAGATATTTTATCCACAGAAGTTAGCGTAGAAGCAGAAATTAACCAATTAGAAGCCATAGGAGTAAGTGAAGCCCCCAGAGGAACATTATTTCATCATTACCAAATTGATGAAAACGGATTAATTCAAAAAATGAACTTAATCATTGCTACCGGTCAAAATAACCTGGCCATGAATCGGACTGTTACCCAAATTGCCCGGCATTTTATCCAAGGAGAAGAAATCAAAGAAGGAATGTTAAACCGTGTAGAGGCTGGTATTCGTGCCTTTGACCCTTGTTTAAGTTGTTCCACTCACGCCTTCGGACAGATGCCCTTACACGTTCAAATCTTAGCCCCAGATGGCACATTAGTTAATCAAATTTGGCGAGAGTAAATTAAGTGTTTGTAGGGTGGGTATTGCCTTTAATTTTGGAAAATATTAAATTCATGGAATAACCCCCCTCTATAAACTAATTTTTGTAGGTTTAAAAGTTTCTTCTAGCTTTGCTACTCTTGTTTCTAGATTTTGGATTTTATCTTCCATACCTTGTAACTGCTGGCGGTCTTCTGGACTATCTCTGACAAGTTCATATATACAAAGTGCGCCTATAATGATTATTAATGGTCTTTCTATTAAATCCCATGGCATTTCTGGAAATATTTTAGGTAAAATTGTCATTAGTATAAGAGCCAAGCTTATTAAATTCGATATTGACAACCAGTTCATTTTTATTGCCTCATTAACTCATTTTTAAATTATTTTAGCTATTCTGGAGTTTTGACGTGCTTTTCTAATTCTTCAACTCTAGATTCTATTTCTTTGATTTTTTTATCTTTGGCTAATAACTTCTTTCGACTATCTCCTAATTTCCACATAAAGGCTATTACTGTGAGTATATACATAATTAAGACTACTATCGATTCTTCTGACCATTTTTCCATGTTTCTAACCTCATTAGTTATTTACTAATTTATCTCTTTACCGAAGGAAGTTGTAATACTTATCAAATAGAATTGGGCTGAATAAAAATTTTAGAAATTTTTTATTAAGGTTGCTGTACAAACATTTATGGGAATATACATGATTATTTCATACAGTTTAAAATTAGCTGTGTCAATTCAATTATTGAAGAGGAGTTTCAACAAATATGGCAAGAAGCTGATGGAGATGAGTACATTACATGGGTACTAACCACCATCAAAGAACAACTTGCCAAATTGAAAAATTAGCTGATTGTGTTTAAATTACTTCACAAATCTGCACACCTGCTTGCACCGGATCAAAACCAAGAGGAAAATGAGTTGTGCGATCGCCATCTGCATGATCTAGTTTTGCACCCTGCAAATTTGCTTGACGTAGATCAGTAGAAAATAACATTGCCCCCCGTAAATCTGCATCCCTTAAATTAGCTTGACTTAAATCCGCATAGCTGAGGTCGCATCCCCGTAAATTAGCACCACTGAGGTTAGCTTTACTCAAATCAGTATAGCTCAAATCAGCACCTCTGAGGTTAACACCAGGCAGATTAACATCACCTAGTTCTGCCTTACAAAAGTTTCGTTTCCCTGCTGCGTAACTTCCGGTAATGTCAGCAGCAGTATAAATCGGCTGTTGAAAATTTACTCTGCCCATAGAACAGCCTCACTGTTAATCTAACTTATCTTACTGGGTTTATCTCACCAGACAAAATTATCATATAACCAATTATTCCCCAAAAATCGCAGTATTAACATAACTTTGTCCAAATTGATGAATTGTCTTAATGATTGTTTTTCCTCACAAGTTCCTCAAACTTTTCTTTTACCTTTCAATATGGAGCGATAAGAAGTAATTTTACGGAAAATACTGTCTAGCATAGCTCCCAACCCAAATAATATGTTTTTGTCTGAATTTGTCACTTTAATTTCTCTAAAAGTAATACTTTACTAGGAGTATATAAATCATGACAGTCACAAACTTTACCGAACTTCAAGCACTTATAGAAGAAGTCAAAACTGCTCAAAATCAATATGCCACTTATACCCAAGAACAGGTGGATTATATCTTTAAACAAGCTGCCCGTGCTGCCAATGCTGCCCGGATTCCTTTAGCAAAAATGGCAGTAGAAGAAACAGGTATGGGTGTCTTAGAAGACAAGGTGATTAAAAATCACTTTGCGTCTGAATATATTTACAACAAATATAAGACTGAGAAAACCTGCGGTGTCATTGAAGAAGATAAACAATTTGGTATCCAAAAAATTGCTGAACCAGTGGGAATCTTAGCCGGTATTATTCCCACTACTAACCCTACATCTACTGCTATATTTAAAGCTTTACTTGCTCTCAAAACCCGTAATGGTATTATATTTTCACCCCATCCTCGTGCTAAAAAATGTACTATTGAAGCTGCCAAGATTGTTTTAGCCGCAGCCGTAGAAGCCGGCGCACCTGATGGGATTATTGGTTGGATTGATGAACCGACTGTAGAACTTTCTCAACAATTAATGCAGCATTCAGAAGTTGATTTAATTTTGGCTACAGGTGGGCCGGGAATGGTACGGGCTGCTTATTCTTCTGGTCATGCTTCGCTAGGAGTTGGTGCAGGAAATACACCAGCAGTAATCGATAATACAGCACATATTAAAATGGCTGTTTCTTCAATTTTGCTGAGTAAAACCTTTGATAACGGGATGATTTGCGCTAGTGAACAATCGGTAATTGTTTTAGATGAAATTTACGAGGAAGTTAAGCAAGAATTTATTGCCCGTGGTGCTTATTTTCTGGATGAAGAAGAGAAAGATAAACTCAGACATTTAATCTTAATTAACGGACGCTTAAATCCTAATATTGTGGGTCGTTCTATCAAGAATTTAGCAACAGTAGCAGGAATCGAAAAAGCGGCTGGTGCTAAAGTTATTATTGGTGAAGTAGAAAAAATTGGCACTGAAGAAGCTTTATCCTATGAGAAACTATCGCCAATTTTAGCTATGTATCGGGCGCAGGATTTTCAAGAAGCGGTAGATAAAGCAGAACAATTGATAGAATTTGGGGGCATGGGACATACTTCTGTGCTTTACACTGCACCGGAAAATCGTGAACATATTAACTATTTTGAAGCCAAATTACAAACAGGCAGAGTTTTAGTTAATACACCTTCTTCTCAAGGAGCGATCGGCGATTTATATAACTTCCGTCTTGACCCTTCTCTAACTTTGGGTTGTGGAACTTGGGGTAATAATTCTGTTAGTGATAATGTAGGGCCAAAACATTTAATTAATATCAAAACCGTCAGCGAAAGACGCGAAAATATGCTTTGGTTTCGTATGCCTCCCAAAGTTTATTTTAAATATGGTTGTTTACCTGTGGCGTTAAGAGATTTAACAGGTAAACAAAGGGCATTTGTGATTACTGACCAACCTTTATTTGAGTTAGGCATAGCAGACAAAGTAACGGAAGTCCTAGAGGAAATTGGCATTAAGTCGCAGGTATTTTATGAAGTAGAACCCGACCCTTCATTAACTACCATTAACAAAGGGCTAGACCAAATTAACCATTTTCAACCTGATGTAATTATTGCCATTGGTGGCGGTTCGCCAATGGATGCAGCGAAGGTAATTTGGTTAATGTATGAACATCCAGAAACAGAATTTGATGGTTTAGCAATGCGGTTTATGGATATCCGCAAACGGGTTTATGAGTTATCACCTTTAGGAACAAAAGCAATTTTAGTAGCTATTCCGACTACATCTGGTACAGGTTCAGAAGTGACACCATTTGCTGTAGTGACAGATGATAGCACAGGCATTAAATACCCCTTAGCTGATTATGCCTTAACTCCTAATATGGCAATCATCGACCCGGAATTAGTGATGAATATGCCGAAAAAACTCACAGCTTACGGGGGAATTGATGCCCTAACCCATGCCTTAGAAGCTTATGTTTCAATTTGTGCTTCTGAGTATACCAATGGGTTAGCTTTAGAAGCAATTCGGCTGCTGTTTAAATATCTACCTTCGGCTTATAAAAATGGAGCGAAAGACCCGAAAGCGAGAGAAAAAGTCCATTATGCAGCTACTATGGCAGGTATGGCATTTGCTAATGCTTTCTTGGGAATTTGTCACTCCTTAGCACATAAATTAGGTTCTACTTTCCATGTCCCCCACGGTTTAGCCAATGCGTTGATGATTTCCCACGTCATCCGCTACAATGCCACCGATGCACCCTTTAAACAAGCCATTTTTCCCCAATATAAATATCCTAATGCTAAATGGCGTTATGCCCGCATTGCTGACTATTTAGGCTTGGGTGGGACAACGGAAGAAGAGAAAGTGAATCTGTTAATTGAAGCTGTAGAAAATCTCAAACGAGATTTAGATATTCCCACCAGTATTAAAGCCGCAATTACAGAAGATGAAAAAACTTTCTATGCCCAATTGGCATCAATGGCAGAACAAGCTTTTGATGATCAATGCACAGGTGCAAATCCTCGCTATCCTTTAATTAGTGATTTACAGGATTTATATACTCAAGCTTACGAAGGAGTACCTGCATTTTCGGAAGTTGAAGTTCCCACCTTAAAAGCAGAGTGTAAGGTATAGGGTATAGGGTATTGGGTACGGGGTATTGGGTATTGGGAAGAGTAATAATTATCTCCCCACCTCCCCACCTCCCCACCTCTCCCTCATCTCCCAATTCAGAGAATAAAAAAATGAGTGCTACTACAATAGTGATTGGTTACGGTAATGAATTAAGAAGTGATGATGCGATCGGGCAAAAGATAGCGAATACCATCGAATCTTGGCATTTATTATCTGTGCAATCCTTGGCAGTCCACCAATTAACACCAGAATTAGCAACAAATTTAGCTACTGCGGATTTAGCAATTTTTGTGGATGCCTGTGTTGATGCTGCACCATTAGATGTCCAAGTGCGATCGCTTCTCCCCTCCAATGGCCAAATTTTAAGCGCCCACAGCAGTGATCCGCGATCGCTTCTAAGTTTAACTCAATTTCTCTATGGTCATTGTCCCCCGGCTTGGTTGGTAACTGTACCCGGAGTAAACTTTGAATTTGGCGATCGCCTCTCACCTATTGCAGAGACAGGAATAGCGATCGCTCTGGTTAAAATTATTAAAATCCTTGACAAATGTAAAGGTTTATGGATGCAGTTGGGGGTTTAGGGGAGATGGGGAGACGCGGTGAGGGGAGACGCGGTGAGGGGAGACGCGGTGAGGGGTGACGCGGTGAGGGGAGAGGGGAGAAGAAGAATATTTACTGTTCCCTGTTCTCTGTTCCCTATTCCCTGTTCCCTGTTCCCTGTTCCCTATTCCCCTCTTCTGACCAATGACTAATCACCAATTACCAGGAGTCAGTGATGACATATACTATTCAACCGAGTGGGGATTTAGCGGAACGCAACACCAGAAGCGATCGCACCTATGATATTCTCAAAACAGAGCCAGCTAATCCTTTAGATGCGATTTTTGCACCGCGCTCTGTGGCAGTAATTGGGGCTAGTGAAAAGCCTGGTAGTGTGGGACGCACCTTACTTTGGAATTTAATTAGTAATCCTTTTGGGGGAACGGTTTTTCCTGTTAACCCCCGCCATCATAGCGTATTAGGCATTAAAGCTTATCCTAGTATTTTTGATATCCCTGAACATGTTGATTTAGCGGTAATTGCTACCCCTGCCTCTACTGTGCCACAAGTGATATCTGATTGTGTCGATAAAGGGGTAAAAGGGGCAATTATTATTTCTGCGGGTTTTAAGGAAGCTGGTGCAGCTGGTGTCGCACTAGAACAAGAAATCCTCCACCAAGCACGACGGGGGAAAATTCGCATTATTGGCCCTAACTGTTTGGGTGTGATGAGTCCCTTCTCTGGTTTAAATGCTACTTTTGGTACTACAACAGCCCGTCAGGGAAATGTGGGTTTTATTAGTCAAAGTGGGGCTTTGTGTACGGCTATTCTGGATTGGAGTTTAAGGGAAAACGTTGGTTTTAGTGCTTTCGTTTCTATCGGTTCAATGTTAGATGTGGGGTGGGGTGATTTAATTTATTATTTGGGTGATGACCCCAATACTAAAAGTATTGTTATTTACATGGAATCTATTGGCGATGCTCGTTCTTTCCTATCCGCAGCACGAGAGGTAGCCTTAACTAAACCGATTATTGTGATTAAAGCCGGTCGGACTGAAGCCGCCGCCAAAGCCGCCGCTTCCCATACAGGTGCTTTGGCGGGGAGTGATGCAGTTTTAAATGCAGCTTTCCGGCGGTGTGGGGTGTTACGAGTAAATAGTATTTCTGATTTGTTTGATATGGCGGAGGTTTTAGCTAAACAACCCCGTCCCCAAGGTTCACGGTTGACGATTTTAACTAATGCTGGTGGGCCAGGAGTATTAGCGACTGATGCTTTGATTGAGAATGGTGGAGAACTTGCGCCACTTTCTGAACAAACGATCGCCGCCCTAAATCAAATTTTACCTCCCCAATGGAGTCACAGCAACCCGATCGATATTTTGGGAGACGCAGACCCCCAGCGTTACACTAAAGCTTTGGAAGTGGCTGCGAAAGACCCTAATAGTGATGGTTTGTTGGTTATTCTCACCCCCCAAGCCATGACTGACCCCAGCCAAACCGCCGAACAGTTGAAACCCTATGCTAAAACAGGTAAACCAATTTTAGCTAGTTGGATGGGTGGACTAGATGTAGCTATTGGGGAAAATATGCTGAATAGTCAGGGTATTCCCACCTTTGCTTACCCAGACACAGCCGCACGAGTGTTTAACTACATGTGGCGCTATAGCTATAATCTCCAAGGGATTTATGAAACTCCAGTTTTACCAAGATTTGAATGTGATGCAAATCTTCCTAACTGTTTTGTAGTAGAAAAGATTATTCAAACAGCCAGAACAGAAGGAAGGACAATCTTAACTGAATTTGAATCTAAGCAAATTCTCGCAGCTTATGGTGTGCCGATTGTTCCTACTTGTGTGGCCAAAACCGCAGAGGAGGCTGTACAATGTGCGAATAGTATTGGTTATCCAGTCGTTTTAAAACTTTATTCCCAAACCATCACCCATAAAACTGATGTCGGGGGTGTACAGTTAAATCTCCGGGATGAGGAAGCAGTCAGACGCGCTTATCAAACTATTGAGTCATCGGTGCGGGAAAAAGTCGGGATAGAGCATTTTTTGGGTGTGACTGTCCAACCAATGGTGAAAACTAGCGGTTATGAGTTAATTATTGGTAGTAGTTTAGACCCGCAATTTGGCCCAGTGTTATTATTTGGTGCTGGGGGACAATTAGTTGAAGTGTTCCAAGATAGTGCGATCGCTCTTCCTCCCCTTAATACTACCTTAGCGCGGCGGCTGATGGAACAAACCAAAATCTACAAAGCCTTAAAGGGTGTGCGGGGACAAAACAGCATTGATATGGCAGCATTAGAACAATTATTGGTAGTATTTAGTCATTTGGTAGTTGAGCAAAAATGGATTAAAGAAGTAGATATTAACCCACTTTTGGCTATTCCTCCCACAGATTTACATCCCGGTGGTTTAATTGCTTTAGATGCGCGCATAGTTCTCCATCCTGCTGATGTCGAGGAAAATCAATTACCAAAATTAGCTATTCGTCCCTATCCTACCCAATATGTGGGACAATGGCAGTTAAAGAATGGTACACCAGTAACTATCCGTCCCATCCGTCCCGAAGATGAGCCGTTAATGGTACAGTTCCATCAGACTCTATCGGAGGAAAGTGTCTATTTTCGGTATTTCCACATGATTAAACTCAGTCAGCGCATCACCCATGAACGACTGACCAGGATCTGTTTTATTGATTATGACCGAGAAATGGCTTTAGTGGCAGAATACCAAAATCCCCAAACTGGGAAAGCGGAAATTTTAGCCGTCGGGAGATTAAGTAAATTGCATGGTGCTGATGTAGCGGAATTTGCTATGCTGGTGGGCGATCGCTATCATGGTCAAGGTTTAGGTACAGAACTACTGCAACGACTACTACAAGTAGGTAAAGATGAAAAAATAGCCCGCATTTCTGCTGATATTTTACTAGAAAACCAAGGAATGCAGCGCGTATGTGAAAAGCTTGGTTTCCATCTCCAACCCAGCAGTGATGTTAGTGTAGTCACAGCAGAAATTAACCTGAATTAGCTTGGTTTTATCAGTTTTTAGTTTGTAGAGACGTTCCATGGAACGTCTCTACACAGGGGGAAATTTCTTAATCTGGTTAATACCCACTCATTTTTGACATACCTCCTCGTCCTAAAGGAGCGTTCGCTGCCTTCGTCCCGAAGGGAGGATTCCTTGACACTTCACTGGGGTGTGCCACATAAGTGGTCTCATCATCCCTCCATGTCCGTTTAAAGTCTCCCAATGCCCTATGGCGACTATACTCAAATTTTAGCACAAAGCCGTCCTAAAAGGACGGGGCTTGTATCCCATTCTTTTGGTCAAAAATTTATGTCCTATTACCTGTTTACCGTTCGCTAGTAAGTTGTTAACTCAAATCAAACTGCTAAATATAATACATTAATAACTGCTCACCAGCGCGTTTAGCGCGTAGTTCACACAATTCCTCAAGTGTGTACTTTTGTAAAACCGAGTTAGCTGCTTCAATAGCTTCTAGCCAAACTTCTTGAATGATATCTCCTTCTACACTTTTAGAAGTCGGCTGATAGTTAGATACAACACTATCCACACCTTCAATACACTTAAGAGCATCTAAAATGGTAATTTTACCCGGTTCTCGTGCTAGTACGTAGCCACCCTTAGCCCCGCGTATACTTTTGATGATACCTCCCCGCCGCAAAGTGGCTAATATTTGCTCTAAATAGCGGTTAGGAATATTCTGTAATGTGGCTATTTCCCGAATCTGTAAAGGTTCACCTTTAGAATAGGCGATCGCTAATTCTATTAGAGCTAAGATAGTATATTCCGATTTATTAGAGAGTTCCACAGGCTTATTACATTTATTGCACTTCACTGATCAGGCTAAGTTAATGTTCCATTCCTCCTAGCGCCAGCTAAAAGAAACTCACCATTAAACTTTCGCTCAATAGCTGACTTCATTGTGAGCAGTTCTCAACCATAGCAGCAAATGTTTTTTCTTGTTAATATAATAAACTAAATTTATGGATTTTTTACTTCTGGTCTGGGATCAAAGGACAAAGCGTCAGGGTAAAAATTCTTAGAGCTTATAACCAATCCGCCTTAACAAGTCTTGACGTGCTTGAATATCCTCCACTCCCTCTACTCCTTTGGGTGAAAATCCATCAATTACGCCTAAAATACCCCGTCCTTGTGCTGTTTGTGCCAAAATTACTTCTACAGGGTTAGCAGTAGCACAATAAATTGTACACACTTCTGGACATTGTTTAATGGCATTGAGGAAATTAATCGGAAATGCTTCCTTCAGCACAATGATAAAGCTATGACCTGCACCAATAGCTTGAGCATTTTTAGTAGCTATAGCTTGTAAATCTTGGTCATTCCCTGCTATCCTCACTAAACAAGCTCCTGAAGCTTCACAAAAAGCAATTCCAAATTTTACTTGAGCCGAGATACCCACCATAATCTCATATAAATCTTCTACGGTTTTAATAAAGTGGGTTTGTCCCAAAATCAGGTTACAGCCTACAGGAATTTGTAAAGCAATAGATTTGAGTTCCATATCGTTTCAGCCTCTACAGTCTAGAACTCAACAAAACAATGTTGTCATAACACTATTGTGGTACTTTGAGCCAGCAATAACCTCAGTAATCCAGATGTTGTGATGCGATTTTATCTTGAGACTACTGAAAATCAAAAAATCCCGATTGCTGTTATTGATTTTTGGCAATACTTTGATCAATTTACGAAGAATTTCCAGATTCGTAAGTATTCAGAATCCAGAATCCAGAATTCAGCATTCAAGAGACTTTTACAGTCAAGCTGAATGATTCTCAAGAAATATTACTACTATCTATTCCTGATTGGATCAGCATTCTGACCGGAGGCGGAGCGTCTGGAGGCTCCGCTCCTGACTCCTGACTCCTGAATTCTTACCCAGATTCCTCAATGTGGAGGACTGGAGAAAATGGTCTAAAAAATATAGACATCAACGATTAGAACAATTCTAATGTTGATGCCTAACCTGAAAAGAAGTTCTAGAGTTCTATTCATAGTAATTTAATAATCGCAACAACGCAACCGCAGTTAAGGAACTTAACAATTATTTCCTTAACTTCGGCAATCGAAAGACATTTGTTATTTTGTACCCTTAAAAGAAGATACTCTTTGCTGTTCTCAGTCTAAAACAGTAAAGCTACGGAAATCAGCCGATTTGACCAAATAAACTTAGCAAATTAAAGGTAAATAGCTAAAAACTACGGATACGAGCTATTCTTAGTCAATATTTTTAGGGAGTAGAGGCTAATAACCGTTCGCTCCTACTTTGGAATTTAGCTTGTAAATTTGCCCAAGTGACATTGGCTAAATTAGGTAAAATAACATGTGCATTACCTACTCTTTCTTCAGGTCCGATACCTACAGTCCACATTCCTCCTGCTAAACCTGCTTCAATACCTGCGGTAGCATCTTCAAAAACCACACATTGATAGGGTAAAAGTCTGATGAGTTGGGCAGCATAGAGGAATAAATCGGGTGCTGGTTTGGGTTTTTGCACACTATAACCATCAGCGATCGCCTCTATTTTATCACCAATGCCTAATCGCTCAATCACTGTCCGGGCATTTTTACTGCCTGAACCAATAGCAATTTTAACCCCAGCTTGACGTAAATCATTGATCAAATCTAATGCCCCTGGTAATAAATCTTGAGAACTGATATTTTTAATTAGTTCCGCATAGTAGCGGTTTTTCCGTTCCATCATTTCTTGGATTTGTGCTTCTGAGTATTCCCGATCGCCTATAATGATCATCAGTGAAGCCCGTCGTGATACACCCCGTAAAGCTTCGTTGATCTGACGATTAAAAGGTAAACCTTCCTCATCTGCTAACTTTTGCCAAGCTTGGTAATGAAATTCGGCTGTATCTGTCAACACTCCATCTAAATCAAAAATCACACCCCGGAGATCAGGAAAATTGGGTGGTACTTGGCGATGATTTTGGTATAAGTCAAATTCATGCCACTGACTTTGCCACTGTAACTTAAATTTCAGCCTTGTCCAGTTGGGGGGAAGTTGGGGATGGGCTACGGGGCCATCTTCTGTAAATTGAATACCACCAAAACCCAATACTACAGCTTGCCAAACACCACCAGCACTAGCGCCATGTATACCTTCGCTGGTATTTTTCCGCTTATCTTCTAAGTCTACCATCGCGGCTTGCATAAACCAATTGTAGGCTTCTTGATTTTGACCCAAATCAGCAGCTAAAATGGCGTGAATAGCCGGAGCGAGGGAAGAACCATAAGTAATATCGGTACGAGGTGCGTAGTATTGCCAATTAGCCTGTAAAGTTTTTTGACTATAGGGAAATTCCTGAGATGTTCGCATCAGATATAACAGCATTAATACATCTGGCTGTTTAATTACCTGTAGCTTATTAGTCTTTTCAATTCCTAAGATAGCTTGCAGCGATCGCTCTCTTGGTTCATAATCAGCTAAATTAATCTCATCTAGTTGGAAAAATCCCGCAAACTGTTCTATCAGTCCCGTTTTTGGGTCGTAAGGCATCCACATTTTAGCCACAATTTCTGACCACTTGCGGCGTATTTCATCTGTTAAATGTAATTTTTGAGCGAGTTCGGCGGCTTGATCTGGGTAATTTTGCTGTAACCAACCATCAATAAATATCGCTTTTTCCAGATGCCATTGCACCAGACGGTTAGTAAAGCTATTGTTATGTACTAACTCATGATATTCGTCCGCACCAATGACACCACGAAGTTCATACCGTGCCAATTGGGCATTATACTCTACACGACTACTCCAAAAAATTGCCGTATCTAAAATTACTTCTGCACCCCGTTGACAAATCCACTCGTCGTCATTGGTGGCTTGCCAATAATACCAAATAGCGTAAACAATATCTGCACTAATATGAATTTCCCGATCGCAACACCAAATTCTGATATCTTCAGCATAGAAATCATTGGGTAGTGACCAGCGCGGTGTCACATCATCCCCAGTATCCGCACTTTCCCAAGCATACATCGCACCTTGATAACCGTAGTGGCTGGCTTTGCGTCTAGCTCCCTTGATGGTATAATAACGATAACTCAATAAATTTCTGGCTAAGGCTGGTTGAGTAAAAGTAAAAAATGGCAGGATAAAAATTTCTGTATCCCAGAAAATATGTCCCCGATAGCCAAACCCAGACAAGGTTTTAGCAGGAATACTCACCCTTTCATCTTCAGAGGGTGCAGCAATCAGTAACTGGAACAGATTGTAACGCACCGCAAAAGCTGCAACACTATCCCCCTCAATTAAAATATCGCTCTTGTCCCATACTTCCCTCCATGCTTGCTCATGGCTATGAAGTAAAGTAGAATAATCTGCTAGATGAGAAATTTTTTCAATAGCTGCCGAAACTGGTTGTTCGACTTCGCGGGAAGTAAAGACGGTAATTATTTTTTCGATGGTGATAGTTTGTCCTTCGGCTGCAACAAAAGAGATACTTACAGAGGGATAGCCTGGGGCTATGTTGGGTTGTAATGAAGCTTCTGTGCCAATAATTTTAACACGCGCTGCCATGCCAATATCTAAGCGGGAGTTGCGAGTGCGACTGTGTAACCAAAAGCCATCTTTCAGCTTACCTTGGTCAAGTCCTTCCCAGTGATTAAAACCCTGATTTTCTGGATAACCATTAATACTGGCTTGGACTTCAATTGTACCAGAAAAATCGACTGGTGTGATTTGACAATATTGCGCCAGGACATGGCGATCGCTTAAACTAGCGAAACGTTGAAAACTGATCTCAACAGTTTTTTGGCTCGGACTACGCCACCGTATAGAACGATACAGAATAGCCCGATGAAGATTGAGATGGCGATCGTAACT
>DATGXQ010000577.1:0-23636 GCA_035298905.1 Nostocaceae cyanobacterium
GTTAATTTAATAATTAATTTCTTTGTACTAATCAACACAATATAAACCATGAAACAAATAATCACTACAACTCTCATTCCCGATGCTATTATTCGGGTGATACAAAATTATCGACGTTGGGATACTACATTACAAGTTAAACCCAATCTTTCAGACAGTTATCGTAAGTTCAAGAGTTTACGTTCTTGATGGATGCTTAATTGAAATGCGTATGATGATTAGCAATTACTTCTTGGTGATTGCTATTTTTATTGGTTTTTCCCAACAAAGAGTTGCTGGATAAAGAGCTACCGCAAAAATGAGCTTGTTGTTTTAAAATAAAATTTATGACTACTGCACAAATCAACGGCACAATCAAAAATCTGAAATGTCATGATGGATACTGGAGTTATGATATTTTTATCAATGAAGAATATCACGGTAGTTTTATAGCGATCGCCCAAAACAAAGATGAAGCTATAGAGGATGCCAAGAAACGCGGTCAACGAATCCGGGAAATGCTAGAAATCGAAAGATTAAAAGTAGAATTTGATATCAATATCCCAACAGAACGTTTATATCTAAATAACGGAATGCCCGGAATTCTTGATGAAGGTTGGTGGAGTCCACTAGATTGTCAGTTGTTGCTTTGTGAAACCTTTGAACCAATAACCATTGGAGGCACTTATCTCATGGAAGGCAAAAGTATATTTACAGTCACCAAAATTAGAGATGATGGCTTTATCGAAGGACTTGACGAAGATGGTGATGAAGACCTAGCTAAGATTGGGATGTTTATCAAAAGATTAAGCTGAATTGTTAACGATGTCTACGACAAGGCTTGCGCCAACGCCCCGTCCTGGGGTGGTCACTTATTTTTTATCTTGGGGCTACCGCCTTCAGAATCTGGTTTATTAATTCACTCCGGGGGTTAAATCATGCCAATCTGTGTAAAAGGTAATTTTATCTGGGAAAGAAATATCACCGACTTAGAGCAAAAATGGCTTGAATGGTATGGAGAGGAATTTGATATAGGGTCAGCGATTGCCCAAGAAAACAATGAACATCACGACATATTTGAGTTTGATAATTATATCGTCACTATTAGCTGTGATGGGGTTTTCGTTAATGAGAAATTTCCTGGCTTGTACTTCCCAGAGTGTGAAAGTCTTTCCGAGAAACTTCAGCAAGATATTCTAAAACTTTCCCGAAAAGCTTGTCCATTCAAACCAGTTCTTGATGATGGTCAGGAAATCCACAAACTCGGAAAGATGAATTTAACTCCGTCTGAAGATGCCTGGTTTCTAGATTTGGTTAGAGGCTATGCAGAGCATTACGGCAATTCTAGGGATTATCAACCCCAAATTGCTCATGTGTATTTTATTCCTGAAGATGGCTGTATTAACCCTCATGTTCAGAATCAAGAACTGGTAACTCAACCCATAATCAATATTTGGTTGGGGGATTCAGGAATTATAACTTTTCAGAAATGGGGTTACGATTATCAAACCACTGGCAAGCGTCAAGATTATCCTATTCATGAGATTAAGGTGCAGTCAGGAGATGTCTTGATTATGTCTGGGGAATCCCGGATTTATCAATTTGGAGTCAAAGAAATACTTCCTGGTAGTAGTAATTTATTGAGTAAACCAGGCAGTGTTTTGATGAGTATCCGACAATTCAGATAATTATTTGCTACCGCCTTCGGAAGTTGCTTTTTTGCTAACAAAATCTATGCCAAAATATATTAGGCAAGAATTGGAGTGCGGCGGTTTCTCTTGTGTTGAAATAGGTTACGAACCGAATAGTCTTCAAGATTATTTAGATTTTGAATTAAACTTTCATTCTGGAACGGATATGACTAACGCAATTATTGATGGAGTTTCTAATAAAACAAGGCTGGCGATCGCTCAAAACAATCTAGCATCTGCTGAATTTCATATCCTGGCAATCTTTCAAGAATTGGAATCAGGAAACTCCAACTGGATGGATGCCAATCAACGCTTATCCCTAGTAGAGCAATTCGTTAAAAACTCAAACGAGATTTTAAAGGGGATTCAAATAAACTCATGATAAAAGCTTCCTTTACTGGGCATCGGTGTTTTGATTGGGAGACTTTTAAACATTACCAACGGGGTGCAGCTAAACTAATTGACTTTGCAAGTATGAATGGCTGGAATATTGAGTTATTCATCAACGGTATGGCTTTGGGTGGGGATATGGCGGCGGCCAGGGTTTTGGTTGGGCGATCGCTTCCCTGGAAAGCCGTTATCCCATTCAAGGGTCAGCACACAAGATGGTCACAAGGATGGCGAACCGAATACAAACAAATCCTGGCTTGTTGTCCAGAAATAACGGTTTTGTATCCCAAATATGTAGATGGGTGTCTCCCTGCCCGCAATCAGGAAATGATTAACCAATCTGACCTTTGCCTAGCGATTTGGGACGGCAAGAATACCGGAGGTACAGCAATGACCGTAAACATGGCTATTAAAGCTAAAATTCCGGTTATTCAGTGGAATCCGGTTAGTGATGAAATTTCAGTTATTGTTCATCAACCTAACAACCATCAACAGTTAACCTTGAATTTTTAGAGCAATAAAAAAAGTAGAGCAACCGTTTATGATTGTTCTACTTCCCACTTATCATTAACTACTACTTTTCCAGAAGAAGCAATGAATACATTATACACTTTGTACACCATTCAGATTGATTTCTATACAGAAAGGTTGGCGACTGCTGCCCAACCAAAATTATCTGAACTCGGTATTTTCCAAACTCATTATGAGGATTGGACAGGGAACTATGAAGACACTGACCCCGCAGTGCATTTATATGGGTTTTGGTACAAAGATGGGAATCCTGATGAACTAGAAAAGCTTATTACTCAACACCTAAACGAAAAGGTTCTAGTTTATGTAGAAGAATGTAGTTATCAACTACCAGTTGAGATTAGTCATAATGAAATTCGTGAATGGGTTAAAAATAATGTTGCAGGAATGTATTGCGCCAGCATTTATAAACGTCCTTCTGAGTTGTACGGCAGCTTAGACCCAATAGAGCATTTTTTACTACTGGATACGAATGTTGATGATTATTTAGAATTATTTTGGAGCATGATTAAACCAGAGTTTATTGAACAATTAAAATCGGAGTTTCCAGAAGAATTTGAGTGATTTTTAGATCAGTATCTAGTAAAATTGTATTGATTCACTCAGGGATAATAAAATGTTCAGTTCATCCAGTTCGGTTAAACAGTTTAAGTTGGCAATTACTTGTTTAGCGATCGCCACAGTATTTTTTGGCTCGTTATTCTCATTCACCCCAACATCCGAAGCATTAACTTACAAGGGGTCTTCAATTTGGAGACTCAGCAATGGCAATGTCACGATTTCCGCGAATGCTGCCGATGTCAAAGTGGATATGGGTTGGCAAATTGTCAAGCGAGACATGACTGTTAAAAAGTGCGGAATTATTAGCTTCCCGTACAGTCGGATCAAAGGAACACCCAGTTTTGTGGTTGGAAATGCTAGGTATGATGTTTCAAGTCTCCCGGTGCGATCGCTTCCCAAATGCGTAGATGGAGCATTAATTAATGGTGGAGTTCCTATACCTACAGCCTTCCGAACCCCAGACGATAAAGTTGTTGTTAGGGGATTTCAGTCGTCTACGGTGTTGCTGCAAACCCTAAAAGGTGCAGTGAAAACAGTTAAAATGAATGCTTGTTCGTTTGGCACACTGAAGTCAACCACGACATTAAAAATTCCATCCGAGATAGGGGTATTCGGTAAATGGTGGGAAGTTTCCAAACTCCCAATAACTGAAAGAAATCCCACATGTCGGGAAGGAATAGCAAAATATGGGGGAATGGATGGATTTGCTAATTAATTAGAATCAATATTTACCTGAACTGCCTTAACCACCTAATTGGTGGTTTTTATTTTTTTTGTTTGGCTACCGCTTATTGGCTGTGGTGTCTCATAAGCCCAACTAAATTATGTCCACAGCTAAAACAAAATTCTCAACTGAGATTCCCGTTTCCCAGGATTCCCAGATTCCCGATGTTCCAGTTCCCGAAGTTTTTAGTTCTAATTTATGGAAGTGGTTTTGCGAATACATCCTTGATGGAGTTAATACACAAGAACAAATTGAAAGTGCAAAAACGTTGATTGCCAATAACAAAAAGCATTCGGGGTTGTCCAGAAATGAATGCTTGAGATGTTTTAACAAATTTGAGGATGAAATATTTGATGTAATTCAGAATTTCTATCTCAAGATTTACGGAAGCGCAAATGTACTGATGGCGATCGCAACATACGATTGCCAACCGCCAAAAAACTTTGATTGCATAGATTATAAAGCTGTTCTTTTGGCAACAAAAATCATGGCTTATCGGTATCTGGAAATTCACAACCCAGACTTTCCCCAACCGCAGGTATTTAATCAAATGAAATCTAATCATTATTAATGGTGAGCAGCATGACTAAAGTTGTCCCATTATTTGATGATTTTTCTGAAGATTACAATTCCTCCCGTCAGGAACTCCCAACTGCATTAGAAAGGTATTTGAAACTGAAAGCAGCGATCGCTCAACTTGAAGTCGAAGCTGAATCAGTCCGCCCAGATGCCGAAATATTAGCGTTGGATGCTTTAGCCAAAATTCCAGATGCCCAAAAAGCCAGAAAGACGGTTTTACAAAATGAATCCGGCAAGATTGTAGTCCAATTTAGAAAAGTCTATCCCAAAATCAAGGATGACGTGGAATTAACTCGACTGGAAGAGGATATCAATCGGATTCAGGGGAAACTTTATCAAAAGAATCTTCCTAAGATTGAGCAGATTGATTCTGAGATTACTTCTTTGCAGGAAATGATTAATAAATTGGAAGCTGAAAAGGGCGAACTGACAAATAATAAACAGTTGGTGAGTTTGAAGAAAAGACGGAGCGATCGCCAGGAATCTCTCATCACTCTAAAACCAGTTCTAGCAATTTATTTGAGTAGGCAATCACCATAAACCATTACTAAAATAATAAAATAGATACAGGATTTAAAAGTCCTGTTTTCTGTTTTTACGGGTGGTTTTTCTTGTGTTTTTGATTTGTATTTTGGCTACCGCTAATTGGGTTTGATGTTAATTTTAGGATTCCGCTTGTGGAGTTCCAGAAATATCGTTTTAACCGCAAAGATGGAATTATCTATCTTGAAAATGCTAATCAATTGATTCCGCAGGATTCCCAGATGCAGATGATAATTTTATCGGCATCAAAACCTGAATGGAAGTCAATGTTTGGGGGTTCACCAACGTGGTGGATTCAATTGATTTTCACGAACACCCAAGGTCAAATGGCTTATGCTTGGTTGAATAGTGGTACTACCAACGCATTAGAAACTTTTCTAAGTTATCGTGCAAATATTGAGCAATCAGGAAAAGTTTTGTATGAGGTAATTACTACTTTTTCTCTAGTTCAAGGTGACGGGGATTTCTTTGATTACCACTTTACTGGTGTCCCCGGAAAACCAGGACTCAAAGAAAGAATGGAAGCTGTGGTTTCTGGGCTTTCTAGACAGTATGAATCACTTGTTTAATTTGGTTTGATGCTTCAATACTTCAATTCTTCAATTGTTCAATGTTTTTTAATTCAATTCATAATGAGGTAATTCATCATGGCTAATGCTAAAACTGCTAAAACCGTCGAGACTGAAACCACTGCCAACAATACTGAAAATGTAAATGTCGCTAGTGAATTTGAGATTGACCCCAGCATAATGGGTGAAGAATTTAACTGTAAGCGTGAAAGAAGATTTCCCTATGGGATAGTAATAAACGACGCAGAAGCAGGTTTGTTTATCCCTGAGAAGAATCTTAGCAAAGCTGGCTGGGTTGGGGATTACAAAGACTTGCTAGTTGAAAAAGACTTGTCAGGTGGAAAGGAAAAAGGAATCTTCTTCAGCAATCCCCGAATGATAATCTTAGGGAAAATGCCAGCATATCTAAAATATAAAAGTGATAAGGAGAAAACCGGAGAATTAGCCAATACCTTCATCGGATGGTATGACGGGTACGAAGGTGAGATTGACAAGGAAAAGATGGATGCAGTCTCAGACCATGCCGTGTTATTCGTAGACACAGCTAACAATTTTCTGCATGAAATTCCCATTAGGATTAGATTTAAAAATGTTGCACTGTGGAGTTTATGGGAAGCCTTGGAATCCCTGTACACCGAAGCAGAATTAAGTTTTGCAAGACGGGCTGGAACTGTTCCTTCTGGGAAAAATGACATGTGGCGATCACTGATAGTCCTAGACCTCACAATGCAGGGCATCAAAGAAGGCTCCGGTAATAACAAATCCTATTGCTGCAAAACAGTGGACTATGTTCATGCGGACGATTTTAACTTTCCAAGTTTATTCTTGGGAACCAAGCAGAAAATGTTAGTCGCAAGAGAGAAAATGAGTCTGGTCGAAGGATTCAATAATACTGTCAAAGCATTGATAGGGGCAGCTTCATCAAATCTGGCATTACCAGCAGCAAGTGAAGATTACGAAGACTAATCATTAGCAATAGGTCGGGAGCAATCCCGGCTCATTTTTATTGGCTACCGCTTGGGGATGTTGGTAATAGTAAAAGGAATCCACCATGCTTTGCATTGATAAACATATTGATAGAAGAGAAGGTATCCCAAGTTCATGGGTAAAATATGACACTTTAATTAAAGACTTAGCAGAAAATCACGGTTTCAAGATAAAAGGTTACAAAAACCCTGGAGATTCCCCAAGTCTTTCTTTAAATGATTTTGTTATTTGGGAATGTAAAGAAGGCTGGGCTGTTGCCAAGGTTGTAGACGATAGATACACAAGTCATGTTTACTTCAATCAAGGAAGAGTCAGGCATGATGATATGTTTCCAGTTTGGACTTACCATGACCTGGAAAACGCTATTAATTATGTTTTGGTGTTGGGCGGGAATATGGAATTACTGGGGGATGTTGTTGAGGCGATCGCAGGAATTGTGTTTCAGTTCATAAGTGTACAAGATTACAAAGGTTACGAAAATGGCTATATTATCGCAGATAACGAAGCAGAACAAAAATATATTGATGTTTTGGTAACAGTTGGAAAAATTGAATTAGATAATACTCCTGACCCTTTGGATTCAAATAAAACTATTTATAGATGGACACTTAATAGTGAATACCACAGCAAAAATAGGAATGATAAAGACGCATCTAAAAAACTAATGGTGCGATCGCTTCCCAAGGGATGCAGGTTGTTTAATTTACTAGATGTTCTTCAAGACTTAGGAAAAAACTGGTGTTATCTTAACAAGAAAACACTTTACAATCATGATTACATGAGTGTTAGGCGAAGCATTCTGGATACATTATTTAAACTAAAGCTTATTGAACCGATCGCACCCCTAGCACAAGAATATATCTGGTCTAAAACATCCAAGTATTTCCATTTGAATCCGGTTTCCGAGTAATCAATGTTTGGCGGTTGTTGCGGAATCCAATAATCGCCATTTTGTGGGGGCTACCGCACCAAGATTCAGTAATTCACAATTACCAACAATAAAATTATGACTATCAAACTTCTAATCATCGACACCGAAACCTGTGACGAAACCCACTGCTGTGAAATTGCAGCTACTCTGTATCAGGTAAGCCCAAATCTGAGGGAATGTGGAGCGATCGCATCTTGTTCTACTATTCTTCCAATTAATGATGAAAACTCTTACGAATGGTTGAACGGCATCACCCCGGAACTGTCACTAAAGGCAAGAGATTCGTTGGTTACAGGGTTTCACGTAATGCTTGCTCAAATAATTGCTGAGTCAGATTATTGCTTGGCGTTCAACGCAGAATTTGATGAAACCGTAATCCATCGGGCATATCCACGTCAGAAATTCCCCCCATTCATCTGTGCAATGCAGGATTTGGACTGGGGTTATCCAGGTCGCAAGAAAAACGGCACTTTCAAGCTAGTTGATTTGGCATTGTGGCTAGGGATTGGAGTTGGTACTGCTCATCGTGCGGGCGATGATGTCCGGCTGTTGGTGGAATGCCTTGACCGTAAGAAACCTTACTTGTACGAGATGTTTGAAATTGCGATCGCCCTAATCAAATCCCCCAAAATCAAAGTTAAAGCACTGGTTCGGTATGAAGAACGACATCTGGCATCTGAAGCGGGATTCTACGCAAAGTATATCGAAGGCAAATTCTCACACTGGGAAAAGGAAATCCGGGAATGCCATTTAGCTGAACTCCGGGAGTCTGTGGATTTCCAGGTCGTGGTACTAGAGTTGCCAGTCGGGGTATAGATATCGGGTATTGGGTATTAGCAGTTGCTCTAATTGGGTGATTGCTAATTTTTTTTTGGGGCTACCGCTTTGAGGTGGTGATTTTGATATTAAATTTAGGATTTCAGGATGAGCTTAACCTCAGAACTCCGAAACGAAAATTCTCCTTTGTCTAAATGGTTTCTCGAAAAAGCTAGTTACATCGGGTATATTTTAGTTCAAAAACACAACAATCATCTGGCAAAACAAACCATTATTAAACCTGTTGATGGTACTAATTTTGCAAAAGTCGGTCACGCTGTTACTTATTTCTTGAGAAAATACCTGCACACATTGAAAAGAACTAGCAAGATGGTATTGGCAACGGACACCAGAGAAAGTTTGCTGCTAGAACGTCCAGAAACTGATTGGCTTAAAGATACCGTTGCAGCTTGGGCGATCGCTAAACTCAAGATTGATGCTTCTTATATTTACGTAACTTCTCAATCAATAGAGGAAGAAGCATTTAAGATGTTATTACTGGCTCAACTTGAAGAGTTTAGTAGAACTGGTGGGATTAGCAATTTATTAAGAATATCAGGAGTAGATACAGGCAATCGAAAACTGCTCAAACCTCAATCAGTAAATCAAAATTCTGAAATCCGAGCAACAATTTTAGACATTGCTCAAATTATTAAAACTATTCCTGAAAGCTGGGAGAACCTTGGCTTTGTGCCAGAAGAAATCAAGTCTAATGTAACCTTTCCTTTGTCTAGCAGATTAAAAGGTGCGGATTGCCAAATTATCACCTATTCCAATAACAACACTTGCAATTTTCTAGTTGATATCAGGACATCAGCAAAACGTGAACCATGTGACTTGAATAATCTTTATCAACAGGTTGCATATTTTCTGTTAGACGAACATAACCAGCACAAAATTAGCCAATTGCTTTGGTACTATCCACGACAGCAATGTATTCTTACCTACAGCACTTACGAATTATTTACAGATGTAAACAAAATTCGTAGAGAATTTAATCGGTTTATCCGTCAAAATTATTAGTTAAATTGGTCAGGGTTATCCCTGGCTCTTTTTATTGCTACCGCTTGAGGATGTTGGTAATTTATCCAGGCATAGCAATGGGTTACATAACTGAAAAAGAATCCCCCGAAACTGTAGCGGTAAAAGAAATTTATCTCGCAGCTATAAACGACTCACTCATTTTTCAAGAGGGAGGGCAAATCAGACGTAGATATGAATCAAATCACTGTACAGAATTAACTTTAGCTTCAGACTTTCAACATTTGGCTGAGAATGCAATTGCTCAGTATGCTCTAAATTATGCCGATGAGATTTGGAAAGAAGAAACGCTTCAATTAACAGATTTAGTTAACCAATTAGCAGAAAAACTCAAACATTACTTTCTGAGAGTTAACACAATTCCTCATAGCTAAATAATTGGGCGATTGTTGGTTTTACGTTAGCGTAGCTTTGCCGTAGGCATCGTCTCTCGCCTATATTTTTCAGCTACCGCTAAAGATAATGATGAAATTAAATCTAAAATGAAATATGACTACATTAATTCCTAACCAGGACTGTAATGATTTTGAATTTGATCACGAACTTAGACAACAATTTTTTCTAGAAATTAGAACTGTCTATATTCACGCTATCAATGATGAAAAAATCTGTTTAATTGGTGGGAGTATTAAAGACAAATTTCAGCAACACAAAATCACCAAATTGCTGTTGCCATTGGAGTTCCAGAATTTAGCTAGAACAACAATCGATTTTTATTTTAGAGAAAACAATTCCAGTTTACCCGGAGATTGGGATTGCCAAAAGCTTTTAAATCTGGAGTTTGTGGAAAGGTTGGGAAAATTGTTGCAAAACTATTTCATGGAGATTTGTTGATATGAAAATTAGAGTAACAGTTAATTTTACTGTAGACATTCCTGAAAGCGAATTAGTTAACACAAACGAAAAAGTTAAACTAGCTAAAAAATTAGCTGGTGATGCTGTAATGAATCGACTTAGAAATGCAGGAATTGAAACTAATTTTGAAGTTATTGACACCACTTTACCTAGAAAGGATAAATAATTATGTCTAAAGATTCTCCAATTCAATGGTGCGGGTCAACTTGGCCAATTGTGACTGGATGCGAATTTGCAAGTGATGGCTGCCCTAACTGCTATGCAATGCTGGAAAGCTGGATTCACTCGCACCATCCCAATCCTAAGATTTCTGGCGTATTTGCTGGGACAGTTAGAAAATCCTCCAATGGCAAATTAATGTGGACTGGAGAGGTGTTTTGTCATCCCCAAAGGCTAGATTGGGTTCTAAATTGGGGAAATTGGGTAAATCCTGAATTGGTGTTTGTTTGTAATCTTGGTGATTTATTTCATGAGAAAGTGCCGTTTGAATTTGTAGACCAAGCGATCGCCTACATGATTCTCGCAAGTTGGAACAAGTACCAAATTCTGACCAAGCGCCCTCAGCGAATGTTGGAATACTTTACTACTCCCGACCGTAAAGAGAAAATTCAAAATGTTTTGGTTTCGGCTTGGAACAAAGTTATGGAGAATCCCAGCAGAAAAATAAAAGCAATGCTCGAAAGTCCACTACATAGCAATTGGTTGTTGGAGCAAACCCAAAATCTGACTTTACCACTAGATAATGTTTGGTTGGGGGTATCCGTATGTAATCAAGAAGATGCAGATAATTTTATTGAGCCTTTACTACAAACACCGGCAGCAATTAGATACTTAAGTCTTGAGCCTTTGCTTGGTGATATTGATTTATCAAACTGGTTGATTTGCCCTAATTGTAATGGGGAAAGACTTTTTAAAGTTGTCAGAACTGGCTTAAGAAGTGGTAGGGCTGGTTATTCTGTTTGCCCAGAATGCAATGGCAGCCGATGGAGAAATAAACTCCACTGGGCTATCATTGGCGGGGAATCAGGGAAGCTCAAAGGTGTTAGACCAACTTACATTAAACATTTGCGATCGGTTTTTCAACAGTTACAAGATGCTCGTATTTCAACGTTTGTAAAACAGTTGGGGAAATTCCCGATTATTGAACCCGAAGACAATAGTTTTCCATCAAAAAGTTTTGGTAATAAAACAGGAAACCCAGAATTAGATGGTCGTCAAGTTTTACTTAAGGACAAAAAAGGAGGTGATATAAATGAATTTCCAAAGGATTTAAAAGTGCGTGAATATCCAGTTATTGAGTAGAATTGTAGTAGCTATTAATCTATAATTTGATTGGCAGCTACCGCTTAAGATTTTGGTTATTCACTCATAAATAATTAATTAACTCAGGAGTACAGAAATGGTTACAACATCGACAACTCAATCACAAAATCAACTTGGTAATAAGAAATGGGCAGTAAAACGTATTACCGTCAATCTCGCCACAGGTGAAGCTGAAAAACTAGAGAAATATTGTCAGCAAACGGGAAGACCTGCTACTGATGTCATTCGTGAATTAATTAGAAGTTTGCCAATAGAACAGTCTACAAATTAGGGTGATGGCAAAACCAATTCTCATTGATGTAAATAAAGCCAGCCGCAAGCGATGTCTACGCCCTCTGCCAAAGAGGGTTTTTTTATTTCCAAATACCAACTCTATTTTGTTTGGCGATCTCTAAAGCTGATTTCATGGATACACTATTCGGACAACTATCACTCTCAACAAATTCAGCCAGTCCGTTTAGCAATAATTCTTCGGCGATCGCTTTCTCTGGTTTATCTTTGCCATCGCTAACAAAAATTTCTGCTGGATTTCCCAATAATCCTACAAAATTTACTGCTACTCTCTGATTATTTGTAAGTGAGGTAATTAATTTTTCGGCTTCTAATTTAGAACTTTCTGGAATATTTACTCCACATATTTTTACTTGCTTGCTGAATGTTTTTCTGTCGTCCTCACAATCGAGATTTAATTGATTACCGTCAACTTCATTTATTTTGCATGAGTAGCTGTAATTGGGCGATCGCGTAAATAAAAATACTACTATCGAAACTCCAGCAATAGATAATATTAATAAACCTATGGCAAGATAAATTAATTTTTTTGAATTTCTATTAAGCATTGGTAGGTAGGTAGATAATTAGTAGCAGGTAAGTATTATTTTCGGAGTAAATTGGTGATTTTATGCCTGAAAAAGCGGTCTTTACAATAATTTTAGATTTGATAAAGTAATTATTAAGTTTTCCTGTGTAGTATAAAGATCATGTGTGTTCCCAAGGCAGGTGAGGTATGAGCCAAGAACCTAACAGTGGAATTTTCGGTAATAACACAAAAAATCGTATTACAAATTTAGAGAATAGGATTTTTTACGACACTGATAGTCTTGCTTCCAAAATAGCTCAATTAGAAGTACATCAAAGCAACGACAATGATAGATGGGAGAAATTACAAACCAGTAATGAAAATGCTCAAAAAGTAGCTGAATTAGCGGAGTTAATTAGTAAAATTCCTGGCGGTGTGAAAACAATATTGGTTACTCTTTTGTTAATACACATTACAGTGATTTTAGTAGTAGACGTAGCAGTTCGTTATTTGGGGATTGACCAATCTATTGAGATGGTTAAGGAACGATTAAAATAATTAGCTTTGAGCATTGGTTAACGCCAGTGCTTTTTAGTGAAAACCTAATATTTACCATTTAAAACCTGTAATAAATCATTTTTAAGCAGGTAAATTTGTTTTATTATCTTGGTTTTTAGCTTCAATCATTGATTGCTCTAATTCATCAATATTAGTAAAAATTTCTAGTATAGATACTTCTTTCAAATCATTGTTGTTATGTCCCAAATCTTGTCTGATATTTAAAAGTATTTCGCCCAAATAAACAATTGAATTATTATTCTCATTAATTAGTGCCATACGAAATTTAATGAAGCTTTTTAGTGTAGCATCAGAAGCATACATAATTAATTTCGGTGTTATCCCAACTAAAAACTCTATTATTTCTTGCTCGGATTTTTTGGATTTACTTATTTTTTCCGCAAACAAGATTTCAAATAAAAAATGTACTAATTCTTCATAAATCTGAGTTTTCTTTTCAATTTGCTCATTTCTGATCTGTAATTGCAAATTCCCTGCATATGTTATCAACCAACCTACAAAAGCAATTAAAACACCAATAAATGGCCAAGGTGCTTGTCTAAATTCGTTGACCACAGAAATTACTATCCAGCCAAAAATGGCTAGGGCAATAAGACTTAAACCTACGGTTTGTGAACTATTACTATTGGTTTTCATTATTTACATCTCTATATCATTATGTTTCGCTTGTTTTATTACTTACCTAAATAGCGTTTCAACGACTTCCTATCCTGCTTCCTCGCTTCACTAATTTTTTCTTAATCTTTTCCAAAGTTGAAGATGACGAAAGCTTGCTTTGCTCCCATTTGGCTTAGTGTAACAAGTGATTAATGGTCTAATGTAATGATAGCCACATCAAAAGCTGAACATCCAGATGCCATCCATAGGAAGATATATTTTCTTTTGCTAGAGAAAATTGCTTTACTCTATGGATTAAGCAAGAAAAATCCCAAACTCTCTGGATTTATGGCGAAAAACTCTAAAAGCACTGAGCATCATCAGTTTGTGTTGCTAATGTGGTCAGTGATTGCACAACTAACCTCAAGCGATCGCTTACTCTTCCCACACTTCCATAAGTTCTTGCCATTCTTCTTCAGTAGTAGGTGGTTTGTCTTTGGTAAGTCCCACAATCCTGGCTAGTTTCCTAGCGTCCCGTTGGTTTTCTCCCAGTTCTATTAGCTCAAGTTCTAGATTTGGGTCATAGCCTTGAGCCGCTAATTTGGCATATTCGCTATCTGTCATGTTGAGTTTCTGCATAGTTCTGGGTTTGCCCTAGTGATGAGGATAGTATTTAAGGGGGCGATCGCTTGGTGAGAAAGGTTTCACTTTAACCCCCTGGTTTCTCAGTAACAGTTTGAAACGCTGGCTAAAATATTCATTACACTTGGGTTGCTGTAGATGCTATTGGGTGTTGGCTTGGGGATAGCAAGGAGGCTTAGTCTGTTTTATTGATGAAGTAGGCGGTAATCCAGTATGCGCTCACCCATCTTAGCAATTATCATAGTTCAAACTTACTGACTTGATAAAAGAAATCGAGTTGCATGTTGATCACAAATTTGAGGTATAAAGGTTAAGTAGTGATTATTTTAGCCTTTATACTCATGGGAAGAATTACTAGACTTGCTTCTGTTGTTATCTCTACAGCAGTATTCGTTTTAGGAACGGTTAGCTTACCAAGTGATACATGGGCAAGAGGCGGAGGACGCGGTGGTAGGGGAGGACGTGTATCAGTTCGTGGTTACTATCGGTCAAACGGTACTTATGTAAGACCGCACACACGTTCTGCTCCTGGTAGGGGTGGTAGCGGTAGTTATGGCGGATATGGTAGTTATGGAGGTTACGGGGGTTATGGCGGATATGGTAGCGATAGAAGTGATAGCGATAGTAGCTTACTGTCTATGTACGTAGATTTTGGCTACAAAGCAATCAACAACAGAAATTATGACTCAGCCCTGTATTGGCTTAATCAAGCCCTTAACGAAAATCCCCAAAATCAGTACTTACAAGAAATAGTTCAAAATTTTAAAAAATATACTCCTCAAAACGCTGGCTTAATCGCCTATACCGATGGCAGCAGCGTGGATGAATTCTACCTATTCATGCACATGGGGTATACCGACGCAAAATATAAAAGCTATAAATCAGCACTAGCTTGGTTTCAGGCAGCATTAAACGAGCGCCCAGGCAATCCTTATGCACTAAAAGCTATTCAAAATATGCAAGCTTACATTCAAAAAACTCGGTAATTTTTACTTTGTGGGACAATCATTACCAGGTAAGTTTACTTCTGCGTAGAGGCGATCGCTTAGGATTTATTAACTATGGCCTTAATGGTTCCCGATACAGTTCCTTCAAAAGCCAGTGAGGGAGAGAAGCGGCTTTATAAGATTCTTCAGTATGAACTACCAGATGATTGCTATGTCTGGTATGAACCAACTGTAAAAGGTCTTTACCCTGACTTCATTGTATTGGGGGCAACATTAGGGCTATTGATTTTAGAGGTCAAAGGTTGGAGAGCTAGTCAAATTATCAGTGCCAACAGCCAATTCTTTGAAATTGACAACGGGGATGAAAGAACCGAAAGCCAACAATCACCACTACGTCAAGGGAAGGCTTACTTGGATGCCCTGCTAGATAAACTCAAGCGATATCCAATTCTTACCCAAGCAGATGGGGATTATCAAGGTAAACTGAGTTTCCCGGTGGGTATTGGGGTCGTCATGACCAACATCACAGCATCCCAGGCACAGGAAGAAAATATTTACAATCTGCTGGAACAACCCCAAGTTGCTTATCGAGATGAGTTAATGGAATGGGACGGCATTGGTGAGCGTCAACTGATGCGGCGGTTAGAGGATATGTTTACCCAACGCTTCAAATTTATGGCGTTGACCGATGACCAAATCAATACCATCAAAGGAATCATCTACCCAGAAAAAGCAATTAGAGAAAAACCAGCGACTCTTGAGAGTATTCCTGGTGATGCTGTACCACCTCCCAATAGTTCTATAATTGTCACTCTAGATATTGAACAGGAACGTTTAGCTGCATCTATTCGTGATGGACACCGACTGTTTTACGGTGTGGCGGGTTCGGGGAAAACATTAATACTACTGTCCCGTGCCAAACTGATAGCAAATCGCTTGCTGAATAATCGTGTTTTAATTTTGTGCTTTAACATTACTCTCGCTGCTCACCTGCGATCGCTCCTTCACAATGAAAGCGGCAACTCGTTATACAAAGAACGAATCGAAGTAGTTAACTTTCATGCTTGGGCTAAACAAATCCTTGGTAGGTTGCCTAATCCCAGACAAGTTACAGAAAATTATGAGGAAATTATGGGAGAGGGATTACTGGAGGCGATCGCTAGTCTTTCCCTAGATGAAAAATGGGATGCCATTCTAGTTGATGAAGCACATACATTTTCGCCAACTTGGTTTAAATGTTGTGTTGCTGCCTTGAAAGACCCAGAAAATGGAGATTTGATGATTGTTTCCGATGGTTCTCAAAGTCTTTACAAGCGACAAAAGTTTACCTGGAAGTCAGTCGGCATTAATGTCCGGGGTCGCCGCAGCAGGAAGTTAACTCAGAACTATCGCAATACTCAAGAAATTTTGTCAGCCGCTTGGGGAATCATTCAGCCAATTACCCCAAAACAACAACCAGAAGATGGCGCTTTTCCCATTGTTGAGCCAAGTGCAGCTTTGCGTCACGGTCAGCAACCGGTTCTGTGTTTACAGCAATCCCGAACTCAGGAAGTAGAAGCAGTTATTAGTCAAGTTCAACAACTTTGTGAATCTGGCTATAAACCTGAAGATATTGCTATCATTTACCGTTACAAAACCCAAATGGATAGCCCATTATTTACAACTTTGCAGCAACAGTTAAATAATTTAGGGTTGGGTTGCTACTGGGTAACTGAGAGTAAGGAATCCTATAACAGCAGTCAACGGGGAGTGAGATTAGTCACCGCCTTATCTTCCCTTGGACTTGAGTTTAAAGTGGTCATCATTATTTGGGTGCAACAGTTTGGCGATCGCTACTCCCAAGAACCCGAAGCAGCAGCTTTAGCTCGACGACAGTTGTATGTGGCCATGACCCGCGCCCAAGAACAACTTTATCTCTTTGGGTCGGGGAATTTGCCGATTATTGGGGAACTCCAGCAAAGCCAATACTTAGGGTTAGGGTGAGAATTGATCTGTAATGGATGTGGTAATCCATTTATTACTTCAAACAGATTTTTCTACCTAATCAATAACAACAATAATATCATTTACATGTATTTTATTGAATCAACAAGTTAATTTCAGCACAACAAGCGGCGTAAAATATTTTCGCTAGGGTTTTCAAACGATAGCTCACTAGCTGGAATTGCACTAAGTATTAGTACGTTAGCGAGGTTTTTAACAATTATATTCTCTGGAAAGTCTTTGATTAAGAATTCGTGAATCATCAACCAACCATTTGTTGTTACGACGTTTTAAACTTAGCTCTAACAAAAAATCATCTTCAGGATAATATATACATCTATTCCTTAATAAATCAAAAAATTTTACCGTCGCAACAATTCTTACTGTTGATTTCGCTTCTAAATCAGAAAACGCTGGAATATTTTCGATTTCTAAATGCAGTTTTTCGGTTTTTATATAAACTTGATTTTCTTTATTTTTATTTATATAAAATCTTAAACGAGATAACTCATCGCCTGATGTATAATTATCGAGTTGACCAGTTTCATTACTTTCATAAGCTTCTTTTCGAGCATCAAAATATTCTTGGATACTCTTTTTTATACTATTTCTATCTCTATCTTTTAAAAATTCATCAAATGAATCTGAATTATTATCTGGATTGGATTTCCTTCGATTGTTATTTGAAGGCTCTTAACGTGAAGTTAAATTTTCTGGAGGATTAGGCTCTTTATGAGTATTTGTATGATGCTTATAAATTTCAACTGCTATTGGGGAAGTTATTAATGTTACTAATACAGCAATTACCCAGGGTGTTTGATTATTACTCATGCAAATTTGCCTCACTGTTGATATTTCACTGAGTCAAAATAATTTAGGGGTAACGGTTTTATAAGCTACTTTACAGGCTACGTCTCATATCTCTCTTTTGTTAGAAAGAAATTTTTGATACAAGGACTTATACTTAGTCTACAATCTATTATAAACTGTTGTGAACATGTAAGAAGCTATACGTAAATATTTTAACAAAATATTCGGGATCGGCAAATGACTAATGTATTTTTAATAGGAGCTTATTTAGCGGTTAAATTAGGTGATGATGATGTATTAAACAATCACATTTAGTAGAATTACAACCATCTTGCAGATAAAACACTTTCATCAGTAATAGCCAGCATAAATGGCGATCGCTTCATCAATTACATTTTTACAATGATGCTTATTTGGAAAACAGCCGTAGTCTTTAAGCTGTAGAGTAAAATTAGATACTTAATTATATTAATTTCTTTTGGTAGTCCTCTAGAAGTAGTGATAACAGTTGGTGTAACCCGCTTTGTGTAAGGAGAAGAAAGGCAAAAATCACTACTTGTTTACCACTACCTTTCTTTTCTTCACATTCAATTCTATGGGCTATGCCTATTATTTTTAGGAGATTGATGAAACCATTCTTAACATTATGGTATACCTACGGTAGATGTTTAACTTGCAGATATACCATTTGTTTTGCAGCAGGTTTATATTTTTTGGTAAATCTATTAAGATGGTCTTCTGACTAGTGAGAGCCAAAGATTTGCTATGATTTAAAGCTGTAATATTTCTGTTAGTTATGTGAGTATTCATTATCAAATTATCCAGATATTTCAATCTATTACTGGAGATACAAGTAAAAAGGGACTACAAGACTATGTTCGCCAGAGTTGGAGCAAAGGACAAATATTACTTAGTGTTGATGAACACTATTACAGTATTCTTCAAATCATTCACTCTCTGCATGTAGACGATCGCTTCCAAACGGAATCTTTTTATTTACCACATCAACTACCCTCGACATCAACCCTACTATACAATCAGGAATTTGCCGCCAGACTTGTCCATGATTCACCTGATGATGAGCATAAATATACCAAGTTTAGCCAATACAATATTGAGCCACATTATCATGAAGTTGATTCAATTATTATTGTTACATCTCAACATAAACATAGACATGGATATTTTATGATTCATGATACAAGACTAGGATTTGATGCAGTTATCAAAATTCCTCTTGATTTTGGCAGTATTATTTGTTTTCCTAATTTTGTGGCACATACTTTTATACCTTCAGATGTAGGACTTTCGACGCTAAATATAACCGATAGCTATACACCACCGCAGACCAATGGTTTCTCTCATCCATCGGTATGTGATTTTGATAAAGCAGTGGTTATATCGTACCCTGAGTGGCAGAAAAAATTAGAAAATCTTGCTAAAAGTCATTGAAGAAATTATCAAGTACGCACATCTGCAATTTTAATATCTCTAATTGCACTTCCTGATGAAGTTTGAACAATTACTGCAAATGGATCAAAAGGTAACAAAGGAGTTTCTTTTTTGTCTTTTATTTCGGAGTAAATGCGCTCCCAGTAATTGTGAATATACTGTGCAATATTATTAGTTGCGGCTTCTGTTGTTCCTCCGCACACAATAATAGTTTTACTGCCACATGTGAATTTAGCAAATACTGCATATTCAAGATTTGAAGGTGAATTTAAGCTTGGACTTAAGTTTGGGTACTGGTCATCAGGTAGCTGTGACGAATAATCGTTAACCCGTTTCAATCTAATAACAAATGAATTAGAACCGTCTATCTCTTTAATTGTTTCAACAGAGAAATACTTCCCTAAAGTATTCTCATTTCTGAGTACATCAAGTTGTCTATTAGAAAGTCCTATTAAAATGTAGGTTTCTTTCCTATTGTTACTGTAATCTATGTTTTCTTCATCCCAACTAATACCAGGAGTATGCAATCCAACCTTGGCAAACATTGACGTTATAAATGAGCCAGCTAAAATATCATTTTTTATGGCAGCTTTAGTGTCCGTGCGGGAAAGGTTTTCTGTTGCTCTCAACTTTAATTCGTCGCCATTTACGGTAAGGCTGTGTGCATCAAGCCTTTTAATGTCAAAAGCTGGAATAATAATCGTAGTTGATTCGTCTATTCTGTTGTGTTCATTACTGCAACCAAAAATCGTGAGGAATTTTCTTTTTTTTAACGATTGCTCTAGCTTTGCGGTTATTTGAACCATAATTTCAACAAGCGTTGCTGCAACACCTGAAGAGGAAACGCTTAAACCTACAGTATTTAACCAAGCCTCTTTTACAAAAGATGCCGTTAGCACAACTATAGTAATTGAAGCTACTAAGCAAATTATTAGAACTCTTCCACGATTGCCCGCAGGTGTGAAAAAAACAATAAAGTCTCTGATGGTTGTTACAACCTTGGAAATGGCTTTTTTTCTTCGCATATTGCTAATTTAAAAATGGATGCGATGACAAAACTTACAAGGACGATCGCTGCAACAAATCAAACAGATAGTCTACTTGAAATTAATTCACTTATGTATGTATATGTTAAACAAAGCTCCCCAGATGGATAGCACAAGATAACTACCAATATTCAGTTTTTATTGATTTTATTGACTTTATCGAAAGAAAACTCGTTACTGCTGATTGAAAAAAAATCATGCGAGTCTCTCAACTAACAGAAGAATTACTTACGGGTATCTACATACATTAAAAAACTTATTTCTGAAAAAAGCTACTAAATTTATAATAATATGACCTTAGACAGAGAAGAACATCATACTTACGACTTTAGTAGTAGACTACATGTTAGAAAATAAACAATCTAAAGTAAGATATTGGTAATAACTAGAATATTTTAAATGGAATTACTGCTCTATTTGTGCTTTAACCCTCACTACCAATCCACTTCCGACCTGCTTTTTCTGCTGCTTCTGGAGTGTAATAAATCGTTTGCTCACCAAATACCGAACCACCAGCACTAATAATGCGGAACTGCCAGCAGTGAGCTTCCGTGTAAAATATCAGTAAAATTACGCCCCGAATCGCAACAACTAAATGTATTTTGATGACAGGCATATATCAATCAGCATTAAGCATTAAGCATTAGATATTGGGTATTGGGTATTGGGTATGGGGTATTGGGTATGAGGGAATGGATATAGCCCGCAATCTAATAAGGAATTAGCTATCTCACAAATTATCAAGCTAATTATCTAAACTTCTATAATGCTTACCAAATAAGGGTTTTGCACTTTAACGATTTCCCCGCAGCACACTCCCCTCATTGGGTATCGCCTTATCTTTCACACCCGATGCCATCACCATCACCGTCAAACCCGTGGGGGTCATTACCAACAACCCTAAATCTGCGGAATGAAATTTCGCCACAATCTAAATCTGGTGGGTACTTTGGAATACAAACATCGGGATAAGACGGGTCACAGTTTTGGGCTTGCGGTGTTGGTGTAGCAGTCGGTTTGGGTTTGGGTTTTGATTTAGGCGTGTTACGTCTCCGCCACTCCCACGGCATCACCGGTTTGGTTTGGTTCCAGAATCCCAGCTTTTTACGTTTGGCGATCGCTTCAGCTGACAATAAATTTTTCTCTGACTGGGGACAATTCTTCAAATACTCGGTGTACACCACGGCGTGTCCCTGTTGAACCATTGTTAAGTTGACGTTCTTGTTACCAACAAACACTTCAGCTACGAACCTGCCATACCTATCTTTTTCCTTAATGTCGAAACTGGCCACAGTGCCAATCGGTAACTGAGTTTTTAGGTATTCCCGCGATCGCTCTCCATGAGGTTTCTGTCCTGTCTCCGGTGCATCAATACATGCTAAACGGATAGTAGCTACTTTACTTCCGAACGCTGCTCGCAGGGTGTCCCCGTCGCCAATACTCAGGATTTTCCCAGTGATTGGTTTGGATTGAGCTATAGCCGATGATGCAAAAAATAAAGCAGCCGACAGAGCAGCTGCAAACTTAAGATATTTCATATTTACTGCATTTAGTAATGTGAATTTATCGAGAAAAAGCACACCCCGATGTGATAAAGATATCTCTCCCGGTCTAGGGAAAGTACCACCACCTACCAAAGAAGGCCCAGAAGCAGAATGATGAGGACTACGATAAGGACGCTCTCTTACCAAAGAACCGCGATTTTTCAACAACCCAGCCACCGAATGAATCCGAGTTACTTCCAAAGCTTCAGCAAATGAAAGCGGCGGCAATATTCCCGGTAAACGCCTGGCTAACATAGTTTTACCACTTCCCGGTGGTCCCACAAATATTAAATTATGACCTCCAGCCGCCGCAATTTCTAAAGCCCGACGCGCATGGGCTTGACCTTTCACATCTTGTAAATCCTGGCCAGTATAGACAGAATTAAAACTGTTTATATTTGCATCAAATTTTACAGGCTGATGAAGTCCTGGTTTATTTAATAAGTCCACCACCTCGGCAATATGTTTGCATCCATAAACGGTCAAACCTTCCACTACCGCAGCTTCTTGGGCATTATCAGCAGGAACAACTAAACCTGTGATCCCCATTTTTTGAGCAGTCGCCGCGATCGGCAGAACGCCAGCAATAGCCCGCAATGTGCCATCTAGTGACATCTCGCCCAAGAATAAAAAATCACCTAATAAATCTGCCCTGACTTGCTCTGAAGCCGCAAGAATTCCTAAACTGATGGGTAAATCAAACGCAGGGCCTTCCTTGCGTAAATCTGCTGGAGTGAGGTTAATAACAATCTTCCGCATCGGGAAAGCAAAACCCGCATTTTTCAGTGTAGCTTTTACTCTTTCCTTAGATTCTTGAATTGCGGAATCTGGCAAACCTAGAACTACAATTCCAGGTAAACCCCCAGAAACATCGACCTCTACACCCACCTTAACAGCATCGATGCCAATAATTGATGCACTCCAGACCCTAGCCAGCATTTTTTTCTCAAAATAAACCCTTAAAATCATCTAACAGAGAATTATAGCGATCGCCATGAGTGAAACTACAGAGACAATCTTCAGTAAGATTATTCGTCGGGAAATTCCCGCAAATATCGTTTATGAGGATGACCTAGCACTAGCATTTAAAGACATCAACCCCCAAGCACCAGTTCATATCTTAGTTATCCCCAAAAAAGCGATCGTTAACGTAGCTACGGCTGAACCAGAGGATCAAGCATTGTTGGGGCATCTGCTATTAACAGCCAAACAAGTAGCTCAACAAGCCGGACTTGCAGAAGGCTATCGCTTAGTGATCAATAACGGTGTTGAAGCGGGTCAAACTGTCTACCACTTGCACGTACACATTTTAGGTGGTAGACCTATGGCTTGGCCTCCTGGTTGACCTTTAAAACCCTTGTGGAGTGGGCATCCCGCCCGCCCTCATCCTCCAAAATTACAACTCAGACCAAACGTTTCTGTAATGAATAAACATAAGATAATTCAATAACTGCAATAACATATACTTATTTTAAGTTATATTTACAAATCTCATTTAACCGTGTAACCTATATTCAGGTGAGCAAAACTGCTTACTAAATCAATAAAACAAAGCACTCATAAAAACATGACTACCACAATTCAACAGCGTTCTAACGCTAGTTTGTGGGATCGCTTTTGCGAGTTCATCACCAGCACCGACAACCGCTTATACATCGGCTGGTTCGGCGTATTGATGATCCCCACCCTCTTAGCTGCCACCACCTGCTTCATCATC
>DATGXQ010000578.1:0-39993 GCA_035298905.1 Nostocaceae cyanobacterium
AGTTTTGAACGGAGAGGGGGGGATTCGAACCCCCGTTGACGTTGCCGCCAAAGCGCATTTCGAGTGCGCCGCATTCAACCGCTCTGCCACCTCTCCATAAATTACGATTATACTTTAGTTTAATCTACGCTAAATTTAACTATAACATCTCACCACCGCAGCAATCTCCTTTACAAATGAAAATTTACATTGTCCTGTCATGAAGGGTAATGGTTTTGTCAAAGACTTTGGTCTTATTGCAGCAATTCTCATTATGAGAATGATAATCAAGAAGTGTCAACAGGAAACTCTAACTCTAGTCCCTCTAGCATGAAGCGGAGTAGACTGCTCCAACTATCAAAGTAGAGATAACGGGTTAAAGCTCGTAGGTCATCAAAAAAGGTTTTTCGAGATGGTAGATGTTGACGAAGAAGTTGGTATTGAATATCAATCAATTCCAGCAAAGTGTGAAAGAGAAAGGCCAAGATGTTAAAAGTGGCTGACAGCGAAGATAAATGTTGTTTACCATGTCCAAAATTATGTTCTAAGTTGTAACCATGAGTTTTGAGGATATTATTATAGCCTTTACCGGTCTGGTGAGGTACAATGTACACCCCCGCTTACTTTGACATAAGAAGGATAATAAAAGTCTTGCTGTCATCGTTTCCTTTATGCAAAACTGGAGTTTCAATCAGTGAGAACATTATTATCTTAATTAGATTTTTTAATTAAAATAATGGCACAATCCTCGACTGATTATACCTTTTCGCATTTAGGAAACGATGGAGTTATCTTAATTGAACCTTGGCCAATATAACCACTTATTTATACATAGCTAGGCAATCTTGATTGATTTCCATAAATAGGTTGCGCTTTACTACCACGATGCTTTTTAGCATATCGTTCAAACTCTTTCATTGCTTCTGTACACCAATGAAAAACACTATTGACAATTTCTACAGACTTTTCTCGTTGCTCAGGTGTCAGTTCTGTTTGCTCTAGAATAGCTACCACATTTTCCGTACCTACAGCATGACCAGTTTCGACTAATACGTGAGAGTTAGATAAATATTGATATTTTTGTGCAGTTGCTTGAGCTATTTGTTCTCCCGGTTTTGCTAAAGCTCGAAAAACAACTAAACCCACTGTTTCCATTGCTTCTATGACAACCATTTTTAGGACAGGTTCAAGTCCATAGGAAATCATAGCAATATTATGGCATATTCGGCGTGTGTTTGTCAGTTCATCACTCCAAATAAAGCGCATAACTTCTGAAAATTTCATAGTTGTATCAAATCCCAACATGTGAAGATCATTGAGGAACCATTCCCAATGTCGAGCGTCTTCATAGGTGTGGGTATTGATGATCTTCTGTAATCTATCGTCGGATGTTTCGTCACGATAATCGTATCGATTCAAATCACGGAAATTTAGAGCAAAAGCCGCTATACATGGATAAAAGAATAGACGCTCTTCAGGAGGAATCGTCTCGTCTTGTACAAATTGAAAAAAAGAAAGTTTTTCAAACTCTCGCTTTTTTTCTTGAATTAGTTGCAGAATTTCTTTCATAGCTGTTTCTTTACTAAAGTTTCGTTCCTAGTAACTAATGACAATTAATCCAAACGCAGAGTGATTGAGACGTTGTAAACTAAAAAACCTTCTGATTGATGAGCAGATTACATAACACTCCATACCAGTTGATGGCTTTAGTTCAAAACATCTGGTTTTATTGTTCAGATTTTGCTTAAGTAGGTAGTCCAACTTAAAAGTCGTAGAATGGTTTTATAGCCAACCATTGCTTGGCTTAGAGGATTTGTATGTTTAATTGAGGATACCTAATTCATCAAAATCTCTCCCTTGTAGTTTTGATGAAAACTTGCTCTATTACTAATAGTTTTTCGGAAAGAATTTTCTGAAATCCTCATAGAGCAGAAAGCGCATACAGTATAAGTTAGACTTATTACACACAAACAGTAGATATGTCAAAATATCTAATGCAATATTTTAACCTACTGTTGCCTGTAATTCAATGGGTTTGTGCAAGTTCAGTCTGCTGAACATTACTAAGTATTTCACGCCAGCCAAAATGTCAGTAATACATAGAAGAAATTCTATAAATATTATTTATTAATGATTTTTGATACGTATGATTTTAAGTGAATTTGCCTGATAAAAATATCATGGTTTTATAATGACAGGATCATACTTTGAGGCACTAAAAGCATACTTATTTATCACTAAGTCCTGGTGTATAAATGAATTTACTTAAATATTAATAATAGGTTTAGGATATGTTAAGACCTATTTAACTTATACTAAAGAAGCCTCATTGTGTCTTTTCGTTTTGAGGCTCAATTATTTTAAATTAAGTCCCTTCACGTAACTTATCTCAAACGCTGGTAGATTTTAAACAGACGTATTGCTTGATAGTTTTTGACTTATAGTTAAACTCCGTCGCAACAAATGCCGCATGATTTTTCCAGAAGAGTTTTTGAGTAAAGACTTAACAAAGCGAATTTCCGCAGGACAAGCAAAATCTCCAATTTCTTTAACAATATTTTGCTTTAGTTCGTTCTTTAAATCTTCACTAGGTTGATAATTTTCTTTTAAAATAACAAAAGCTACAATTTCTTCTCCTTTCAAATCATCAGGCTTACCTACTACTCCAGCTTCAGTTACCGCAGGATGAGAAACTAGGACTGATTCTAAGTAATCGTGCAAAATTAAATTCACACGTGAGAAGAGGGAACAGGGAAAGCATTTGTGCAATTTATTCTGCCTGATTACTTAATTCCTTATGATCTATTGACGGTTTTATTGGTTGTGGTGTCGCTGGTGAGACTGGTACTGTAGTGAAAGTTTTATCTGAAATATCGCGTTTCTCTGGAGAATTATAATCATACCAATCATTGACTAAATCAAAAATATTATCTATTTCTTCATTAGTTAATCTTTTAAATTCATTACTTTTATTGAATTTTAGACGATTGGAACTTGCACTTAATTTTTGAAAGTTCTGTTCTTCATAAACAGGTTCTAAAATCCATTTATAATAACCATTATTATTATCTATTCTAAAAAAGAATAAACATATTGGAAATGGAAATTCTTGGAAAAATTTTATCTGGTCTTCATTAAAATTTATATGAAATACATCTTTATTATATTGAACTATATCAGAACTGGACATTGTAGCTTGCACACTTACACCAAAAACTCTACCAGTGAGTTGATCATTTTTAGTAATTGTAACTAAGATATCTAACCCTTGATTTTCCTGTTTAGAAACAATTAAATCATCCCGACAAGTTACAGCTAACATTGCCAGAGCTTTTGCTCGTAAATCAACGTACCAAGGCTGTTCTGTCTGCATAATTTTATCTCCATTCGTTGTCTACAAAATATGAAACAAAATTATTTTTATTTTGGTGTTCATGCCAAAACTTATTTACTTCATTCCAAAGAATTATTCTATTTTCTTCGTTAATGGGAAATTTAGTTGATACGCTAGAGAGAGATTTTAAATTTTCACCGTTAGCAGAAACTATGTAACCTTTTCTTTGGGGTTCATCAATACCAACTAAATAAGTTGGAGACGGACGATGTGCTAAACCAATTATTTTGTCTTCACTGACTTGACTTATCTTCAGGCGATTAAGTTTTTCCGTATAACCGGATCTTGTAGTTTTTACTTGTACACAGAAGTGAGGAATAGTTGAATTAGCACCTATCAATTCTACATAAAAATCCACATACGGCCATTTATCTCCCATAAATCCTGGTCTGAAAATTGCACCAGTTTGATGTAATTCTGTAATTAAGAGTATAAATATTGATTCACCCCTTAGACCCAGTATATCACTCATTTTGTTGTATACCCCTATTGTAGTTCACCAAATAATTTTATTCACATAAAATAGGGTAGGCAAAACGGCCTACCCAACACAGATTTTACAGGGTTATATGAGACTATTTCAAACTACGCACCTTCGCGTAATTTGTCTAAAACGCTGCGATCTTCTAAGGTTGAAGTATCACCTGAAACCTCTTGACCTGCTGCTAAATTCCGTAACAAACGACGCATAATCTTACCAGAACGGGTTTTTGGTAAGGCATCAGTAAAGCGGATTTCACCAGGACGAGCGATCGCCCCAATTTCTTTAACAACATGTTGCTTCAACTCTTTAGATAGTTCTTCGCTGGCTTGATAAGTACCTTCAAGAGTTACAAAAGCTACAACTTCCTCACCTTTTAACTCATCAGGTTTACCTACAACTGCCGCTTCAGCCACCGCAGGGTGAGAAACTAAGGCTGATTCGACTTCCATTGTTCCTAGACGATGACCTGATACATTTAATACATCGTCTACCCGTCCCATGACCCAGAAGTAGCCATCCTCATCTTTTCTTGCACCATCACCGGCAAAGTAAATATATTTGCCATCTTTGGGGGGAATATGTTCCCAATAAGTGCGACGGAAGCGTTCTGGATCTCCGTATACTGTCCGCATCATTCCCGGCCAGGGATGACGCACAGCTAAATATCCGCCCTCATTATCACTGACTGAATTACCATCTAAATCCACGATATCTGCAATAATACCGGGGAAGGGGCGAGTAGCGGAACCTGGTTTAGTGGGAATAGCACCAGGTAGAGGAGTAATCATGATTCCTCCGGTTTCAGTTTGCCACCATGTATCGACAATGGGACAACGTTCACCACCAATAACACGGTAGTACCACATCCAAGCCTCTGGGTTAATGGGTTCACCGACAGTTCCCAATAAGCGCAAGGATGATAAGTTCCGCGCTTTGGGTAGATGTTCACCCATTTTGATAAATGCGCGAATGGCTGTCGGTGCGGTATAAAAAATATTTACGCCGTATTTCTCGATTACATCCCAGAAGCAACCAGGATTAGAAGCACGGGGCGCACCTTCATACATTAAAGTAGTTGCACCGTTGGAGAGGGGGCCGTAGACTATATAGCTATGTCCAGTAATCCAACCTACATCAGCAGTACACCAGTAAACATCGGTGTCTTGCAAATCAAAAATCCATTGGGTGGTAATATGGGTGTAGAGGTTATAACCGCCAGTGGTATGCACTACCCCTTTTGGTTTGCCGGTGCTACCGGAAGTGTAGAGGATAAATAGCATATCTTCACTATCCATTGGTTCAGCCGGACAATCAGCAGATACACCTTTCTGTAAATCATGCCACCAATGGTCTCTTCCCGGTTCCATCTGGGTTTTTTGTCCGGTGCGTTGGACGACTAACACATCTGTAATACTGGGAACGGCATTGTTAGCTAAGGCTTTGTCCACTTGTTCCTTCAACGGGACGATCGCATCTTTACGCCAACCCCCATCAGCTGTTACAACTACTTTAGCTTGGGCATCATTTAAGCGATCGCGCAAAGCTTCGGCACTAAAACCACCAAACACCACACTATGGGGAGCGCCAATTCTCGCACAGGCTAACATAGCGATCGCCGCTTCTGGTATCATCGGCATGTAGATGCCCACGCGATCGCCTTTTTGTACGCCTAACTGCTTTAAAACATTGGCAAATTGGCACACTTCCCGATGTAATTGGGCATAAGTTAAAGTGCGGGAGTCTCCCGGTTCACCTTCCCAAATCAAAGCTGCCTTATTTTTGCGCCAAGTAGTCAAATGCCTATCAAGACAGTTGTAAGAGATATTAATCTTGCCATTGACAAACCATTTAACAAAAGGCGGTTGCCAATCTAACACCTGATCCCATGTTTGAAACCACTCTAACTCCGTAGTTGCCAATTCTGCCCAAAATTCCTCTGGATTGGCTTTAGCTTTGTCATAAAGACGCTGATAATCATCCAAACTTTTAATTCGGGCATTTTGGGAAAACTTGCCAGCAGGATGAAATAAGCGGTTCTCTTGTAATATTGATTCTATAGTTGGCTGCGACATGGTGATGAATACAAACTGTGTTGTTACTGAAAACTATTTTTAGCGCAATTGTGCTAAATATTATTTAGAGATTCATTAAGCTTGTCAAAAACAAACAAAAGCCGAAATTATTTCATTTAAGCTGGTTATAGTGGTTAAAAAGTTAATTTTTGCTATAAAACCTTTGATATCGGCGATTTTCTGGTAAGATAGTCATCAAATCTTAAAAAAATGGTTAATTTTACAAAACTTAAAGTACAGATTTAACCAAAAAACAGTTATTTACTGAAAGTAGGACAGAGATTGCAAGCAAAGGAAATTAAGGATAAACTGAAGTCATTGAGCGAGCAAGCATCTGAGGTAGATTTAAACTTAGCTAAACGCTTAGATGAAATCTATCGCTGGGTGAAAAACATTAAACCTGGTTCTTTGACAGCCAAGCCTTATGTCCTGGCATTTCTTTTAGAAGTAATTACTGATTCTACAGTTTGGCTAATTATCAAATCATTACCGACAACAGAAGAACAAGCAGCCCAATTTCAGCAAATGACACCCAACGAGAGGTATTGGTATGGATATCTCTTCCCCAAATGGATTAATGCTTCTGACGCTAAGTTTTACATTTGGAAAAAAAAGTTAATGGCAGGCAAGTTTAGTCAACTTGATAATGATATTATTAAAGCTATAGCTCAAGATATTATCCGGCGTGAAGGTAGTTTTTGGCAGCGTTATATTGCTGACCTATCCATGGCCACAGATTTAATTGTGTGTTACCATCGCCAAAAACCTCTTTGTGTCCAAGTTACCAGTGTTTCCGAAGAATTGAACCGCCAGAAATATCAACATTGGCAAGATGCACTGCAATTGTGGGAAATTGAGCGGGGATTGTTTTGTAGTTATGATCCTAGTGAGAGTAATTTTATTAATCAATTAGTAAATGTGGCGCTGTACAACAGTGATCATCTGGCTGAGGGAAAGTATTTGAGTTTCCCCTAATTTCACATGGTTAGTATTTACATCACTTCCAGAGCATTTATGTTGAATCAACAACAAGTTCACAGCGATAACCAGGTAGAAGATAGATTAGCTGAAGCCTTAGCAACAGCCAGAAAAATGCAGCAAGACTGGTTAACTTATGGATTAGATTTTGTCCGTTTGTACGTGGAAGATGTAGATGGAGACTGGTTAGATACTTGGGGAGAAGATGAAGTTAAAAGTAATTATTCCTTAGATGAAATTAAGGAATTTTTGGTTAGTGATCAAGAATTAGCTGTCAAGATTCGAGCTAACTTAGGTGAGAAATCATTATTTGATTTAGCCGTGAATTTGGAAGAAAGTTTGATTATTCCTGTAGCTGAGGAAAGATTAACATCTGTGAGAAATTTGTTAGCTACATTTAATGTGGAGGAAATCGAGTCAAACGACATTGCTGAGAAAATTATTCTCATCTTAGGTAAATAATAATGTAGGTTGGGTTGAGCAAAGCGAAACCCAACATTTACCCTGAAATAAATAGATTTTCTATTAGGATGATCAAGTAAAACTAACCGTTTCAGGTATTGGGTTAGCCTTCAGCAAGCCGCTTTGCGTCTACGTATCTCAGCCCAACCTACATCTAATGTGATATAATCACAAATATCTTTAAACCCCAAAACTGCTAAAAAATTTTGAGTAAGAATTCAGGAGTCAGGAGTCAGAATGCTGATCCAATAAGGAATAGATAGTAGTAATATTTCTTGAGAATAATTCAGCTTGACTGTAGTAAAAGTCTCTTGAATGCTGAATTCTGGATTCTGTATTCTGAACACTTACAATTTTGATCCGCATTCAGCATCTTTTGTCATGTCATAGTGCGCTCGACTCATAAATAAACTTCACTTTTGATACTAAAGTAAAAAATATTTTAGTTTTGATATCTTGACTAGCAATAAAAAATCTATTATCCTTATTTTGATAAGGAAGAACTATTTAAAAATTATTCACTCACCACAAAGAACACTTTTTGAATAGGGCAGACAAGATGCCCACCCTACAAGACAGTGCTATAAACGAGCAGGAACAGCTTGCAATTCTTGGAAATGATTTTTATAAATGTACCAAGATTTACCTGTTTCTCCCTCCATTTCACAGGGTAGGGGTTTTTCAAATGTGACTTCCCAATAATCTTGGATGCGTTCTTTATTGCCTTTTGGTGGCGCTGGTGCATCGGTGATATTTTTTCTAATTGCACCAACAAAAAATTTTTCTCCCTGTCGCAAGTTGCATCTTTTATCTTTAGCTATTTGTGTTGACTGTTGAAACCAATTTTCTTTTAATTTGAGAGTTGTGCCAGTGGGGGCTGTAACTCTTAAAATACGAATTACAGGTATACTTGGGTTGATTCCCATTTGTGAAGATGCTGTGTTAATAGTTATGCCCCACACACCACAAATTACACCCACAGATAATAAAATTTTGTCTAAATTTAGTTTACTGGAACTGAACTTCATAGAAAATTCCTTGATTACGCAGTATAGTTTTTGCTTTTAAATATACAATAATATAATTATATATTGGTTAAAGTGAGAGAAAAACCCAATAAGTAACTTTTATATCCAGGTTTTGCTCCTTAAGCTAACTTACATTCGTTTTTACCTCAATGTAATACAATCATTTTGTAGTAGGAACAAGCAATGCCTTGTCCTTGCTGATTTTTACTTATTTACCCTGACTTATCTTAAATAATAGTGCTTTTTACTACAAAATCTGTATTAATAGATTTAAATATATTAAAGCCCAGTCAAGCATATTTGCTGATTGCTAGTAAATTAATTTTATACCTAAATTTTGTTTGCAATTCTAAGTGAAATAGATAATCTTACCAAATGCTTGACTATCAAGGATTTTGCCCAAAACAAAAAACACTATTTACATCTATTGAGTATTAATTAATTTATTTAATTTTAATCAAGAAGAGTAAAAGCAGTGAATTTACTTTACTTTTTTGGGAATACTAAATTAAGTAACACCTTAGCAAATAGGGTAAAATCATTGACAAGTGGCACAATTAAACAGTCTTGCTTTGCTGTTGAATCTATGGAAGAGATGGTGAAGCTGATTGTATCAATTAATCATGCTTGGAAAGTAGCTAGTGAACTATTTGGTGAAACCTCTCCACTGTCTACCTCTGCACGGGATTTAAAAACCGCTTTGCAGGTGCGGTTGTTGAGAAACTATGCACCAGAACAAGCGTATCTAGTTGAAGATACAGAAGCCGAAGGTGAGAAAGTGTATAGCTTGAGGCTCAGAAAACCTATAGATAACCGTTGGTATGTAGAACATTTACCGATACGAGTAGCAAAAGAGGTGCTTTCTGAGGAAGAAATAAGGAGATTTTCTCAGTCGTAATCAAAATAAAGGTCAGGGTTAAAATATGGGAATCGGAGAAATTTGGAGTATAGTTTGGCAGAATAGTCCTTTCCACTGGGCAACTGCTACTGTATTGGTAATTGCGACTCTTGTAGAGGGATATACATTATGGCAGTATTGCCGTAAAACGAAAGCCAGTATTAAATTTTTAGCTAATCTGAAAAAAAGTAAAAATGGAAAACCTCCAAAGTCTGTTCCTTCCGATTTACAAGGTGATTTTGGAATTGACGACACAAAAAATATCAGAAGAGACAAAGATGGTAAGTTTATACTTAAAAAATACCCATCTGTATTAGCTCGTCCGATTCCTCGGAGTTCCCTACGTTTTGTCACAACTTTATGTACTGCAATTGGTGTTTTAGGGACATTTTATGGTATCCAACAGGGATTACAAGAAATTAATCTTAATACTACAACATCCAGTGAATTAATGAATTCCAGTAAACAACTACTGGAGGGTATGAAAACAGCTTTTTCTACTTCCCTAATGGGGCTTGGTTCTGGTAGTATTTTTACCTTAGTTTTGTTTGTAACTGATTTCTGGAGACAGAAACGACGCGATAGTTTACGTCATCAACTAAACAAAATAGCTACTCTAGAAACAGCAGATGATGCTAACCAAAAAGCAGCTGAAGCACTAAGCAATATAGCAGATAAATTTCAAGGGATAAATCAGTTAAGTGCAGAGAGTATTGGTCAAGCTGTAGCACAACAAATGCAATCTGTTTTCTTGCCTGCACTACAATCAATATATCAAGAACAGCAAAGACTTCGACAACTGCAAGAAAATCAAGGACAGAGAGTTTTACAAACACTAATACAAGATTTACGCATTCATGTACTTGAACCAATTGCAGAAAGATTAGATGACAGTGCCAGATTAACTCAACAAGCTTCTGACGCAGTTTCTACCCTGCATAGAGAACTAGGGGGAATTTCTCAAAGTTTAGCAGATTCTATCTTGACTATTCAAAATTTCCAAAGAGAAACTTTAGTAGAATTACAACAATTTGCTCATAATTTGGGGCAAACATTGAGTCAATTTCAAACTGACACAAGGGGAGTTTTAGAACAAACATCAGTAGAAATTAACCGAGCCGTAGAACAAAGTATTGAAGGAATGACAGCCCAAAGAAGTGCTTTTGAAAGTAGCGCAGAAAAAGCAGCAGCTACATTCAGAGGTATTCGAGAAGATTTACAAACTGCTTTAGCAGAAAGAGCAGAAGTTGAAAAACAAATTTTTGAAGGAGTTAAAACTGGAATTGTCCAAATTTTGACTCAAGCACTTAGGACTTTTCAGCAACAAAGTAATACACTTGAAACTGTTGGTAATCAAGCTTCTGGACTGATGAATGATGCCAGAACTAATCTTATTGCTACTTTGGAAAATATTGCTTCTACACTTACAGCTACCCGTCAAACAGTACAAGATGATTTAACTCTGTTTCGTCAAGAATATCAAGCTAACCTACAAGCTTTCTTTGTAGAACAAAATAACTTATTGGAGGGAACTTTAGGTAAGCAACGTGATGGACTCGCTAAAGTAGTAATAAATTTAGATCAAGTCTTCCAAGCAGAAGCTACCAGACGCAGTGAATTAACTAAAGCAGTAGATGAAAGTATGAGAAAGATTCAAACATCTGTTGAGAAAATTAACAACTTAGTTATTGCTGCTGGTTTAAATGATTCACAACGATTGATACAACTAACGGAACTTGCTAGAGGTATTGGTGAACAAGTGCAGATAGTTGATAATTCCTACAGAGACTTATCTGCTCAGTTTCAATATAGTTTAAATGCTTGGCAAGCTTATCTTGAAAGTTCTATGGAAAGAACTATTGGCTTACAGGAAAACTTTTTCCAACAAGCTGATACTGCTATGTCTAGAGTTTGTGGAGATTTGTTAGAAACATCAAGAGTATTAGTAGCTGCTAAGGAAAGTGGGAGTAATGGACATGTTTGATTTTATCAAAAATGAAGTATTTGAGCCAGACATTGCCGAGGATGATGATTCTAGTGTTTATCTTTCTATCGGGGATCTTATGTCCGGTTTACTGATGTTCTTTGCTTTGTTGTTTATCACTGCACTACTCCAATTAGCTGAGAAAGATACACCAAAAAGGGTAGTAATTGGTAATGTAGTTGGTGAAATGCAAAGCAAAAATATTAATGTTAAAGTTAATCCAGAAACTGGAGATGTGAGTATTCAAGAATCGATTCTGTTTGCACAGGGAAGTGCTGAACTTAAGCCAGAGGGTAAAGATTTTCTGCGTCGCTTTATTCCTGTTTATAGTAGTGTAATTTTTTCTAAGTCGGAATTTGAAAGGGAAATTAGTCGTGTGGTTATAGAGGGACACACTAGCTCAGAAGGAGATTACAAAACTAATTTAGAACTGAGTGTGATGCGTTCTTCTTCAGTGGCTAAATACATTTTTTATGACATGAATTTTACAAATAAATCTGCTTTAAGTCAGAAAATATTAGCTGCTGGAAGGGGAGAAATAGAGGCTGATCAGGGTAGTGATAATCCTAGTGATCGGAAGGTAGTTTTCCGTTTTCAGTTTCGTAGTGATGAATTAAAAGCACAAACCAAGAAAAAATAATCTTAACAGGAAAAGAAACTTTGAACTTTAATTTTACATTACCTAATTTACCAGAATCACCACAGTTTTTTCCTCAAAACATGATGGTTCTAGCCAGCACATTATCAGATGCAAAAATTCCAATACCATCTGTTGATAAAGTTTTAGCAGCGATTAAACAGGGTAAGGCTGATGAAGTAAGTAAGCTAGAATGGGTTTATTGTATCTATGCTAAAGCAGAATGGGATCAGAAAAATATTCACATTGCTAATTATTCATCATCTCGAATTTGGCAGGTAGCAGTTAGTAATTATTGGTTACAACATTATTTATTATGGCGATTGACATTATATTATAATAGTCAAAATAATCAGAGACTAGCGGATTCTTTATCTCAAACATTTCATATATTTGCTAATTCTAGTCAAGTTAAAAATTTGCTACAAGTAAAAATTGTTCTAGCACTGAAAAATACAAATCCTGGTGAAGAGTTAGCAAAAATTGCTGGTGAATATTTAGTAAATAGAAGTCAATTAATTAACAAAGTTAATGGTTATTTACCAATCTGGATTTCTGCATTTAATCAATTTTCACAATACATTACTCCCTATTTTTGCAAGATTAATACACCAAGTGAAAGTCATGTGAATTGGTTGTTAAGTTGTTTTGAGGAAATGTTAGACGACAAACAAGCTGTTGCTGTAGATTATTTATTAGTTAATATTTCTCAGAATATAGGGAGTAAACACATTAAACTAGTCGAATGGCTGAGAAAAAATTATCGTAGTGGTGAAAAGTGGTATAAACTATCAGAAACAGCTAGAAAGAAACTAAGAGATTTAATTGGTGCGATCAATTATGCTGATTTCCAAAAATTGGTTGATTTGATATTGCATAAAATTTCGCTAGAAGAATGGGAAAGGAATCGACTAACTAGACGCAAGGAATTCTGGTATGATTACAGTAGACGGTTTGAAAGACTTCGTATTCTAATTCCTGAATCTTCATCAAAAAGTTTGGGTGATTATTTAAAGGGTGATATTGATATTTTGAAAAATGATGGTAGTGAACCTACAGAAATTTGTATTTTTGATTTTGGTGAGTGGATTGTAGTAGAATTTTTTAGAGGTAAAGGTAGTGAAACAAGAATATTTCCTAATAATCCTAAAAATCAGCAGGTTCTTTTTGATGAATCTCAGCTTTCAGTTAAGCGTATTCGTGGTTTAGGTGGGGATAGACATGATCATGTTTATCTTTGGCAAGAATTTTGCCCTAAATGGTTAGAGAAAAAAGGAATCATCCCAAACTCAGGTTATATACCTACTAAATCAATTGATAATCATAGATTATTAGATAGGGAATATCAGTTACAAAACTGGGAAATAGTAATTGAAAAGCTTGAACGGGAAGCTAAAAATTATTGTTGTAGAATGGGTTATGAAATAAATTAAAATGATATAAATACATTGAGAAGGATATGTACATTGAGAAGGATATGGCAGTGCCACATCCCTACGATAAATCTATATGTATATGAATTTTTGTGAAATGGCATAACACTCTCAAATACCATTTATTATCTACTATAGACTCTTAAGATTTTCTAGAAATGGCAGATAAGACAAGTTTGTGAATATTAAGATAAGACAAACACATCTATTTAGCTGCTGTCAAGTTGAAACAGCGATGTTTTGAGTTAAGCTGGTTTTGAGAAGTAGACAGTCGTATATTTTATGATCAAAATCTATCTTCTTGCAAATTTTTAATTTTTTCAGCTTGAGATACTGGGAATGCTAGACCATATTTTCGATTATTTACACTTTAGTTTCAGCATAGAAGCCCCTATAGTCCTGTTGATATTGGTGTTTTTAGAGGCTGTACTCTCTGCTGACAATGCGATCGCTCTTGCAGCTATTGCCCAAGGACTAGAAAATAAAGAGCTAGAAGGTAAAGCACTAAACTTTGGTTTGGTGATAGCTTATGTGTTGCGGATTAGCCTGATTTTAACCGCGACTTGGGTACAACAGTTTTGGCAGTTTGAACTATTGGGTGCTGCATATTTGTTATGGCTAGTATTCCAGCACTTTACTTCCCAAGAAGGTGAAGACAATCAACATCACGGGCCAAGGTTTAGTTCTTTGTGGCAAGCAATACCAGTAATTGCCTTTACAGACTTGGCCTTTTCTTTGGATAGTGTGACAACAGCGATCGCAGTTTCCCAAGAAAGGTGGTTGGTACTGACAGGGGCCACTATTGGGATTATTACACTACGTTACATGGCAGGATTATTTATTCGTTGGCTAGACGAGTATGAAAATCTAGAGGATGCCGGTTATATTACTGTGGCTTTTGTGGGTTTACGCCTGTTGTTAAAAGTGATTAATGATAGCTTAGTACCACCAGAATGGTTAGTGGTGACAGCGATCGCCCTAATTTTAGCTTGGGGATTTTCTAAACGGAAATTAGTGGAAGAAAAATCAACCCCAGAAGAAGCAGAAAAAAGTGAAGTGTCGAAATAAAAATGAGGGGAGAGAAGAGAGGGGGGAGGGGATAAAGGGAGAGGGGAGAATTTTTCTGTCTTTCTTTCTCCGTGTCTCCGCGTCTCCCCTCAGAGCGTCTCCTTGTCTCTTCTATCCCCGTACCCTATCTACTCACGCAACCAAGGTGTAAGATGGGGTTGCCAGTTTACTAATTCTTCGTCTTTAAACCAGAGGGATACTTCCCGTTGGGCAGTTTCGATCGCATCAGAACCGTGAATCAAGTTGCGGCCGATGTTCACACCAAAATCGCCGCGAATGGTTCCGGGTTCAGAGTTTAAGGGGTTGGTAGCACCGATGATTTTTCTGGCTGATGCCACAACACCGTCACCTTCCCAGACCATAGCGACTACAGGCCCAGATGTGATAAATTCGACTAAGCTAGGGAAAAAGGGTCTTTCCTTATGCACATCATAATGTTGTTCAGCTAATTCTTTGCTGACTTGCAGAAACTTTAAACCCACAAGGGTAAAACCTTTGGTTTCAAAGCGGCGGATAATTTCACCTATTAGTCCACGTTGTACGCCGTCAGGCTTGATTGCTAAAAATGTGCGTTCCAAAGCTGTCTCCCAAAAATTAATAAAGATTTTATTTAGTCATTGGTCAGTCGTGGGGACAAGGTTTATGGATTAATCATTGGTAAGTAGCCAAAATTAGCCGCTAAACTCGCCCGTATAAGTCAGTTGTGTTGCTACTGACTAATTACTGCCTAATGACCATTCCGAGTTTATCTCAGAATTCATACCCAAATACATATCCATTCCGAGACGAATGCGTTAAATTGTTTATTCGTGGGCGAAACACGGAGGTCAGGAAGAAATGGGTGTTGATGCAACTGCTACATCTGAAGAGATCGTCAAACTACCAGCTGGACAGAAACCGGAAGTGAAACAACAAAAGCAAAAGAAGCTGTTAGTGCCTAGTAATACAGGCGATTTGTCTCGATCTTGGAAAATTGAAGATAGTGAAGACCTGTACCGGATTCAAGGATGGGGACAACCTTATTTTTCCATTAATGCAGCCGGTCATGTCACTGTTTCTCCCAAAGGCGATCGCGGTGGTTCCCTAGATTTGTTTGACTTGGTAAACGCTCTCAAACAACGGAACTTGGGTTTACCGTTGCTGATTCGTTTTTCCGATATTTTAGAAGACCGGATTGAGCGGTTGAATGCCTGTTTTGCCAAGGCGATCGCTCGTTATAATTATCCAGGGGTTTATCGTGGTGTGTTTCCTGTCAAGTGTAATCAACAACGCCACTTAATCGAGGATTTGGTCAGATTTGGTAAGCCTCATCAATTTGGTCTAGAAGCCGGTTCTAAGCCAGAATTAATGATTGCTCTGGCTATATTGGATACTCCAGGCGCTTTGCTCGTTTGCAATGGCTATAAAGACCGAGAATACATTGAAACGGCAATGTTAGCCCAAAAACTAGGTCAAACACCAATTATTGTTATAGAACAGATTGAAGAGGTAGATTTAGTCATTGCGGCTAGTCACCAGTTGGGAATTAAGCCGATTTTGGGTATTCGTGCTAAATTAAGTACCCAAGGTATGGGCAGATGGGGAACTTCCACAGGCGATCGCGCTAAATTTGGGTTAACGATTCCGGAAATTATCGAAGCTGTTGACAAACTACGAGAAGCGAATTTACTAGAATCTTTGCAGTTGTTACACTTCCATATCGGCTCACAAATCTCTGCCATTAATGTAATTAAAGATGCCATCCAAGAAGCTAGTCGGATTTACGTAGAACTAGCTGGTTTGGGTGCGAGTATGAAATATCTAGATGTTGGTGGGGGCTTGGGTGTAGATTATGACGGTTCTCAAACTAACTTCTACGCTTCCAAAAACTACAACATGCAGAACTATGCTAACGATATCGTAGCAGAGTTAAAAGATACTTGTTCTGAGCGACAAATTGCCGTACCTACACTGATTAGTGAAAGTGGCAGAGCGATCGCCTCTCATCAATCAGTGCTAATTTTTGATGTTCTTAGCACTAGCGAAGTTCCTTTACATCCTCCAGAACCACCCCAAGAGGGAGAGTCCCCAGTTATTAGCTACCTGTGGGAAACTTACCAATCTATCAACAAAGAAAATTACCAAGAGTTCTATCACGACGCAACCCAATTTAAGGAAGAAGCCATTAGTCGATTTAATTTGGGTATTTTACCTTTGCGAGAACGAGCTAAGGCTGAAAGACTGTACTGGGCTTGTTGTCAAAAGATTTTAGACATCATCAGACAGCACGAATACGTACCTGATGAGTTGGAAGACCTTGAAAAAATCATGGCTTCCATCTACTATGTCAATTTATCAGTATTTCAATCAGCACCAGATTGTTGGGCGATCGATCAACTATTTCCCATTATGCCCATTCATCGTTTAGATGAAGAACCCACCCAAAGGGGAATTTTGGCAGATTTAACCTGTGACAGCGACGGAAAAATCGATCGCTTCATTGATTTGCGTGATGTTAAATCAGTGTTAGAGTTGCACAAATTTAAACCAGGAGAAGCCTACTACTTGGGAATGTTCCTCAATGGAGCTTATCAAGAAATTATGGGCAACTTACATAACCTGTTTGGTGACACCAACGCCGTACATATTCAATTAACCCCCAAAGGTTATCAAATTGAACATGTTGTCAAAGGCGACACCATGAGCGAGGTAGTTAGCTATGTCCAGTATGACTCTGAAGACATGGTAGAAAACATTCGCCAGCGTTGTGAACAAGCTTTAGAAGAAAAACGCATCACTTTGTCAGAATCCCAAAGATTGCTACAAACCTATGAGCAAAGCTTAAGAAGATACACTTACTTAACCAGTTAGGTAAAGGGGAGACGCGGGGAGGGGAGACGCGGGGAGGGGAGAAAGAAAGAGAAATTTGAAACTAGAAATAGAAAACAAAGGTTTCAACTCTGAAATCTTTGTGATGAGAGTGACACTTACTTCTCTCCTCTCTTCATTCCTTATTCTTCTGTCTCCCCTCTCCCCTCTGGAGCGTCCCCGCGTCTTCTTCCCCAATCCCCTAATTAGAATTTGTACCCAACAACTCAGCGATCGCCTGTCGTTCTACTGGGGTATGAGTCGGTGGTGTTTGTCTAGCATCTGTGATCAGCCAATCTAAAGCCGCAGCTTGGACATCGATCGCTGCACCAGCTTTGTCTACACAATAGCGACCAAACACCAATTTATCCACCAATCGCACACCAGGGCCTAACCGTGACCATTCAAAAATCACGCTATTTTCCACGGTTGCACCACTACAAATCCAGCAATTAGGGCCAATCATCGCCGGGCCAATAATCTTTGCTCCATCTTCAATTCTGGTCATCCCGCCAATGTAAACTGGGCCTGTAATATCCACTTTGTCCCAATTTATCGCTACATTTAAGCCAGTGTAAATACCAGGTGCAACTTCATAACCAGGAATTTGCACATTTTTGATTTCTCCTAGCAACACACCCTGAATTGCTCGCCAGTAATCAGGAACTTTGCCAATATCCACCCACTCAAAATCCATCGGGATGGCGTAAAAAGGAGCATTAATTTCTACTAAATGGGGGAATAATTGGCTACCAATGTCATACTCTACTCCAGAGGGAATGTAATTCAGTACCTCCGGTTCAAAAATGTAAATACCAGTATTGATATTAGTACTCAAAGCTTCTTCTATGGAGGGTTTTTCTTGGAAAGCCTTGACCCGTCCATCATCGTCAGTCACTACCACACCATAGCTAGAAACTTCTTCCTTGGGTACTGATTTGGTGATAATAGTAGCGATCGCACCTTTTGCCCTATGCCACTTTACCGCCTCCGTTAAATCTAAATCAATCAAAGCATCACCGCACAGCACCACAAAGGTATCATCAAAAAAGGGCGAGAAGTCCTGAATCCGCTTCATTCCCCCAGCCGAACCGATCGCTTCCCCTACCAGCTTGCCATCTACGATTTTACCTTCAAAAGAATAGGCAATCTGAACACCAAAGCGCTGACCGTCACGAAAATAACTTTCTATTTCTTCAGCTAAATGGCTAACATTGACCATAATTTGGTCAAATCCATGTTTACGTAATAGTTCCAGTAAAAATTCCATCACTGGCTTTTGCAGGATGGGAATCATTGGTTTGGGAATCGTATAAGTAATAGGACGCACACGAGTACCTTTACCCGCCGCGAGAATCATTGCTTTCATAAGATTTATTCCTCAACCACAAGCCAGTTTACTTTCCAGGAGTGATACTTAATCATCAGTTTTTATTTTGGTTTCCACTAATACCCTAATAACAGGGATAACAGTAATTTGCTGGTTATTGCAACCATTTGGCAGAACCAGATAATCAGCGATTGGTGATCACACTTTAAATTTACTCTTAAATTTACTCGGATTCTGGGTTGCACTACCGTAAAAGGCAAAAAGAGGGGAGAGGGGGGACGCTCCAGAGGGGAGACACGGGGAGGGGAGAAGAAAAGAGGGGAGACACGGGGAGGGGGGAGGGGAGAAGAAAAGAGGGGAGACACGGTGTTCGCGTAGCGTTTCCGCAAGGAGAGGGGAGATGGGGAGGAAAGGGAGGAAAGGGGAGAAATAAGAGTCTTTTTTGTCCCCGTGTCACCGCGTCTCCGCGTCCCCGTGTCACCGTGTCCCCGTGTCCCCGCGTCCCCGCGTCCCCGCGTCTCTTCCCTATACCTTACCTCCTACACCTTGAGCTGCATCAGTGGGTAGGCGGATTTTAATCTCTTGGTAAAATTCCTCTTGAAACAGTTCTACTTTAGATTGGGCTGACAGCAGTAGTAAAGCCCAAAACACGCTAACTAAGTGACTATGTTCAGATTCAGGGTGAGAGCCGTTCTTCTCGCCTTGCTTGGTATTTGCCCATAATTGGACAAGTTGTTCTAAATTCCAGCAGTTTTCCTGTAAATTTTCCTCCCGCGCCAATTTATGTAATACCTGTTCTAATTCCAGGGCTACTTCCGTCAGGTTTTCTTGGTGAGCTAATTCTAAAGCGGCTTTTAGTGACTTTATACTTGGCTGCCGTTTAGGGCGTACAGGTTTACTGGCTTTTTCCACCAACTTGAGTTGGTTGGCCATGAGCTGCAACTGCTCAATTAACTCTGATAAGGTTACACGGCGTTTAGGAGGTGGCATAGCTGCCGGACGACGACGCAAATGTCGTTCTAGTTGCAACCTTTGTACAGGATGTAGTAAACCATCTTCTATTCCCTCAAAGGATTCATCTACTACATCTGTTGCAGAGTCTTGTGCTGTTGACAATTGCATCAGGGTATTAGCTTTAAATAAAACTAACATTGATGCTGAGAGAAAAGCTTGCCCAGATTGAGACAAATCACTTTCATAGCCTCTTGTTGTAGCTTCTGGAGCCATTAGTTCTAAGTAGCGATCGATTACCTCAATTACTTGCACATCCCAAGGGTCAATTTCCCCCCGTTCAGCTTGGTCAATTAGGTGTTTAATTGTTTCTAATAGCTCCGCAGCATCCATAAGCAAGTAAAAATTCAAAATTCAAAATTCAAAATTCAAAAAGTTATTGGTGATGGGAAAGAGAAAATTACTTCCTCATCTTCCTCATCCCCCTCATCTCTACTACCCTTCTTCTCCATCGGTTGGTGAGTCGTAAGAGATGCCCAAATTACTTACAAAGTCATTTTGCTTACTATTTCTCATTGCATCAAAAGTGCCTTTGATAGTCCCGGCAATAGGTACAGCAACTAATGTCCCCAATAACCCGGCAATCTCAAATCCCATCAAAATCGACACAAAAATCCAGATCGGATTTAAACCAATAAAGTCACCTAATAATTTGGGGCCTAAAAGATTATCTTTAATTTGTTGCATAAATATAGTTACTGTTGCTACTGGCAGAGCTAACCAGCCATTTTGTAACATGACCAAAATTGTCACTATACCAATACCTAAAGTTGCACCAATAAAGGGTATCAGTTCAGAAACCCCGATGAGGATAGCGAATAACAAAGCAAATGGCACTCTGAGAAATAGGAAAATTGGGGTTAAAGTGATCACCATGAATAACCCCAGCAAAATTTGACTGAGGAAAAAATTTTGGAAGTTAAGCTGTAAGGATTTAGTCAGGGGAATGCCAATATGAGCAGGTAAGAGATTGATTAAGCCGTACCAGACGCGATCGCCATACAACAGCATGTAAAAAGCCAACACCACCACTAACACCAGATCAATCAACCCTGATAGCAAGGTTCCCGCAAACCCCACCGCCCCAGAAGCAATCTGTTGGACTAAATTTTGAATATTAGCGTTGATTTGATGGGAAATTTCTTTTAAGTCGATCGGTAAACGTCGCTGCTTGGCCAAACGCTCTAACTGTTCTAAATTAGCTTGACTACTACTTAACCAATCAGGAATATTGTTCAAAAGTTGATTAGTTTGATCAATTACCATCGGTACAAGGGTAACACCTAAAATTATGAACAGAGTGAGAGTCGCTATTAAAACAATGATCACAGCCTGAGTCCGAGTAATCCGAGCGCGTTCAAAGAACTTTACCGGATAATTGAGTAAAAATGCCAGAATCGCCGCAATGATGAGGATAGTAATAGGACGTTGGAAATATCGATACACTAAAGATAGTAGCCAGATATTGAGAGCGATCATCGGTCCACTCAGACCATAGATTAATAGGGTTTGCAGAGAAGCTGAACGGCGCATTTGATTTTATCTATGGGTGAGAATAAATTAAGTTGGCGTTGGCACTGATTCTCATCATAAATATTTTTTTAAAAAATTGTATAAGTATAGTTGACGAAACGGATGTAAAACTCGATGGATAAAAGCATAGCTGACCTCCGCAAAGACTACACTTTCCAAGATTTGAGTGAAAGAGACATTGATCCTAATCCCTTTGCCCAATTTAAGATTTGGTTTGATCAAGCAGTAACAGCACAGTTACCAGAACCAAATGCTATGACTTTAGCTACTTGCACTCCTGATGGTCAACCTTCAGCCAGAATGGTGCTACTTAAAGATTTTGATGAACGAGGTTTTATCTTATTCACTAACTATAACAGCCGCAAAGGACAAGAACTAGCTGTAAACCCCCAAGCAGCTTTAGTGTTTTGGTGGGCAGAATTAGAACGCCAAGTCAGAATTACCGGTTGTGTAGAAAAAATCTCTGCTGAAGAGTCAGATATATATTTTGAGAGTCGCCCAGCCAATAGCCGCTTGGGTGCTTGGGCTTCAAACCAAAGTGAAATTATACCTAGCCAAGAATTTTTACAACAAAAGTTACAGGAATTTCAAAGCAAATATGAAAATCAAGAAGTTCCCCGTCCCCCTCATTGGGGAGGTTTTCGAGTAGTTCCTCAAGAGATTGAATTTTGGCAAGGTAGACCTAGCCGTCTACACGATCGCCTACTTTACACTCGTTTACAAGATGGTCGCTGGAAAATAGAACGCCTCTCACCATAGATCGTAGGGTATGGGGTATTGGGTATGGGGTATTGGGGACTAGGTAAATATTATTCTTTTCTCCCCATCTCCCTATCTCCCCATCTCCCCATCTCCCTCATCCCTCTGTAACTTTGGGTTGAATGGTAGGATTTGGCAGCAAATTATATTTGAGATAAAATCCACCCCAAACAAAGAGAATAATTAATAAAGTGCCAATTCCTAAGAAGTTAGGCAACCAAAACACTACTTCAATATGATTGATTTTTCCTGGCAGTAATTTCCATACTAAATGATTACCTTTTTTCTCTGGTTTGATTGCGTCATCTGTGGTTAAAATATTCTTTGCTCCCCAAGGAGTCTGTAGACTAAAATCTAAATTTACAACTGAACCAGTATTGGTTAAAATATTACCTTTGCCAGCAATTACATCAAGCGATCGCAAATCTAAATCATAAGTTAATTTATGGCGCGATAACAATAAAAAGTTATTTTCGTCTACTAATAAATTTGAAGCAATATTTGGTAATTCTGTTTCATCCAATTTTTCATTTTTTTTGTCAATACGATAATTAAAAAACTGATGGAACTTTTCCTGTAATTCCTGACTATTACTAAAGGGAATTTTGACGATAACCTCTGCTGGAGCAATTCTCTGGACTGAACCATTCAATTTTCGGGCGCGACGTTCTAAACTGTCTAACCATTCGTAAATATAATCACCGCTAAAGCTGGTTAATTTATCAGATAATTGAATATGCTGGATTAATTCGCCGCTATTTGTACTATTATAATTAACTCCTAAGTTATATTGCACGCAACCAGATAACAGCAAAGATATAACACAGATAATCAATAAAATAGGTTTTGTTGTATTTATTCCCTCTATTTTAGTTAATAAAATCTTGAATGGTTGCATCAACCATAACAAAATTTCTCTCCAGTTAAAAATAGGCATAGTTCAATATCCTTTTTACGGTGAATATTTTTTTGATTTAGCTTTATTTAATTGCATACACCAAAGCAGATTCACTAAAATCCCTATCTATCTCCCTCCTGTTGTTTAATTTTGAATTTTGAATTTTGAATTTTGAATTTTGAATTTTGAATTTCCCCTCCCGTTTCTTTGAATTTTGAATTTTGAATTTTGAATTTTGAATTCCCCCCTCCTGCCTAATTATGAAAAACTGAACCAGACTAAATAGGCAGCCGTTAAACCAACAGCAATTAAAGCCACCCAAATAAAACGATTATCTTTGGTATTAACTTGACTTAAATCAATGTATTCTGGTTCAGCTGGCTTTTTTGGGGTGGTTTTTTTGGGCTTGGCTGTAACAAATCTTTTTGATTCATTATCAGACATTGCCCCAAGATCAGGAATTTCTGTCATCCATTCTTTTGGTCGCTTTAGTCTGGGTGCTTGTAAGATATATACTAACCGCTTTGCCTGTTGTCTGGTTTCGTAATGGGGATGACGACGGAGTTGTTGACAAAGAGCGATCGCGTCTTGGTTTCTTCCGGCTGCTTCATAAGCATTGACTAACCATATATCCACTTCGCCAGCCAAGCGTGTATTCCTAGCTAACAAAGCACTGGCTTTTTCTAAATTTTCCACTGCTTCCCGATATTGTCCATTTTCAAAAGCAGCTTTTCCAGTTTGGTAACGAGTTTTTGCTAGTTCTATACTTTCTACACTCACATAAACCTCCAGGGAGATTGGAAGCCCTGTGGCTTTAGCCCAGGGAGGAAAATCGACTTAGGCAGTTTTAACCGCCGTGAGAATTTAAAATGAATATGAGTAACCATCTTTTTGATGAATTGCTAGACAATATTTGTGGTTAATGCCTGAAACTCTTCCTGTCTTGGTCGCAATGTCAAAACTCCCTGTAGCCCGACATAAAACACGTCCAATATATTCGCCAGTTTTTTTTCCATTGGTAACAACAGCTTTGATCATGTCTCCAGTTTGAAAACCAAAATGTATTTGCTTATTTGTGCGGTGACGACTGGGAAAACCAAATTTATCCGTGCTACACATTTGGCGAGTGCCATGACCATTAGCTGTGATTAATAATGGCTTTGTTCCTTTAGTAATCAATTTCGGAGTTGATTTACCAACACAAGCCGCATCAATCCAGTGTGTTTTCTCTAAGTGTTGTTGACTACGATTGAACTTTGTTAAACCTCCCGAACCTGTTTCTACTGGTAGTCCTGTCGCTTTTAAAACTTCTAGCAAGGCAAATCTAGTTGTGTTTACTGCGGCTGCATCCGCCAATGTTTGTTGAGCTTGTTTCAAGATTTTCTCTAACCTTATTTGGTCTTTTTTGAGAAACTCTTTAATATCTTTAGTTCCTTTTTTTGTGTTACATTTCTCGCAACTTAAAGTCAGGTTTGTAATCGAATTACTACCTCCTTTAGCTTTTGGATGAATATGTTCAACCTGAAAGGGAACGTCTTTAGCACCACAGTAAGCACACTGTCTACCCCACTTGAACAATAGATATTCTCTGGTTTCGTACCCTGCCAAAGTTCCTTGTTGATATTCTTTGCCTTGAATATCAGGATTAGCCATCAACTGCATATCAAAGCGGACAAGCTCCTGACTAATTGCTTCGATGGGTGCAAATTTCTGCAATTTCCTCACCCAAGTTTTTATGTTATCAATACGACTTTGCAAGCTTGGTGCTAACCATCCCTCTGGACGGGTTCTATTCAAAAATCTTGGTTTTCTGTAACGAGTTTTTCTCGCACGTCTACTCCGTCTTAATTGCCTCCTAGAAGTTAAAGCATCTCGAATTGCAAAACCTCTGTGCTTTAAGGAAGCAGCAAATACAACCTCTCCAGTTGAATCGTTAACCAATGCAATACCTGTGAATTTTGCACCAGGGTCAATTTTTAATCTCAGAGGTGAGACAGGAGAATCTGAGCGCGATTCCTTGAGGATAATTGTGAATGGAAAACGTCTAAAAACTGCGGCTTTTTTGTTTCGTAATAATTGTCTTGCTTGTGCTGGATGAATTGGGTCTAATGGCCGTTTGTTGGTATCTAATACGAATATTTTGGACATAAGTCCCTCCATTGCTGGGTAATGTTAGCTTTGTCAATGTTTAAGGTCGGTAACTATCTCAAAAGCACTGGCTTAACCCATAAACCTGTTTAACTTTTAAGTTCTAGAGCAGGGGACTAGCTACGCATCCCTTGGTAGGTATTTAACTCTTGCCTTAAACGTAGTCAGTTAAGACTTAGACTGGTCAGCTAGGGCTTTTTGGCTTTATGCCTGAAGCCCCGTCTCTTCAGAGCGGAGTTGCTGACGGTTTTATCTAAAAATCAGCACTTTCTTTATTTTGCCAAGGAATTGGGTATTGGGTATTGGGTATTGGGTATTGGGTATTGGGTAAGAATTATTTTCTTATTACCAGTTTCTAGTCACCAGTCACCAGTCACCAGTCCCCAATCACCAATCACCAATCACCGCTACCTATTTCGTAAACTGGGAACCGACAATCATTGTCCCAATCCCCACATCTGTAAAGATTTCTAACAGGATGGCGTGAGGGAGGCGGCCATCAATAATATGCGTTGCTTTCACACCTTGAGCAAGCGATCGCACACAACAATTAACTTTGGGAATCATTCCCCCACTCACTACCCCCTCAGTGATTAACTGACGGGCTTCTTGTATGTCTACTTTGGGAATGAGGGTAGACGGGTCTTTGTAATCTTTTAAAATTCCTCTAGTATCGGTAAGTAAAATTAGCTTTTCTGCACCCAAGGCTGCTGCAATTTCACCCGCTACTGTATCCGCATTGATGTTGTAAGCTTGTCCATCATCATCAGCAGCTACGCTAGAAACTACAGGAATATAACCGTTACTGGACAAGGTTTCTAAAATCTTAATATTGACATTACTCACGTCCCCAACAAAACCAATCCCTTCCTGACCTTGGGGACGAGCAGTAATTAAGTGACCATCTTTACCGCACAATCCTACAGCATTTCCTCCTGCTTGGTTAATTAGGGCGACAATTTCTTTATTCACACGACCAACTAACACCATTTCCACTACATCCATAGTGGGAGCATCAGTGACACGTAAACCATTCTTAAATTGTGCTTCAATTCCTAATTTGTCTAACCAACTGTTAATTTCCGGCCCCCCTCCATGTACCAAAATTGGTCTTAAGCCGACACAAGATAAAAATACGATGTCACGAATAACTTTATCTTTGAGGGTGCTATCTTTCATTGCTGCACCCCCATATTTGACCACAACGGTGCGTCCAGCGAACTGTTGAATGTATGGTAGTGCTTCGCTGAGAATCTGCACACGATTGGCTTCAGCTTGCCTGATATACTCGGTATCGTTGACAATCATGAGGTTATTTTGAAAATCTATGCAAGTCAGTTTAAAAGACTTTGCATTTAGGGACAATCACTCAAGCGAAGAATTCAGGAGTTATAAGCGGAGTTTTTAGACTCTCTGTTCTTGTATTCTTCCTCAATTTTGATTTTGCTCAACTTGAGTTTTCAGCACACTGGGAATTGCTTCGAGAATGCGACTGGTAATTTGCTCTGGTGTTTCTCCCGCGCTGATGGTAATGCGGAGGTCAGCTTGAGAGTAAAGTGGTGTACGCTGTTCTAGGAGCGATCGCAACTTACTTTGAGGATCAGGATCTTGTAGTAATGGTCTGGTATTATCTTCTGCTAATCGCTCTAACAGCAGTTCTGGTAGTACATCTAGCCATACAATCAGCCCGTGATGTAAATAACTCCAATTTTCCTGTCGGAGAACTATACCCCCACCAGTGGCGATCGTTAATTTAGTGTAAGCGCAAACCTGGTCTAATACATCGCTTTCTAACTGTCGAAATGCGGCTTCTCCATCTTCAGCAAAAATCTCATTAATAGATTTTCCAGCCGCTTTCACTATCACTTCATCAGTATCTAAAAACCCATAACCGAGTTCTTGTGCAAGTAAGCGTCCAACTGTGGTTTTACCAACACCCATCATGCCAATTAGGTATACATTGACTCCTTTTAATAAGTTACTCACTAGTCTTTTTACTCCAGTTATGAGCCATTGATCATTTCACATCCTTACTTTACCGTAAATCCCACTTTGGGAGTAATTTTCGCACCGATATTTTGGTAATTGTATTAATTAAAACTAGCTAATTTATTAGTTATAAAATTTTTTGGCTACATTTTATACTTTTTTGTACTTTGCCATTAAGTATTAAAAAATTTTTTTATACCAATTTACCGAAAGAGTGTAACAAATATAAATCGTCAAACCCTTATCAAATCCGGTATTCCCCATTTTGAATTTTGTTGGCGAAGCCTTGCCGAAGGCTATTTTGAATTTTGAATTGGTATTACTTCTGACTTCTAAGTTGTAAGTAATACCAATTCCCTAAAAGAGTGTAACAGATATAAATCGTCAAACTCTGATCAAATTAAGTCTTTTCCATTTTGAATTTTCAATTGGTATAAGGCATGGGGTATTGGGTATTGTCTTCCCTCCTGGTTCTAAAGCATCATCAGTCTTCACTCCGTTTACAGCAGATTTCAAGTATATGAGGTACAAATTGAAAATCGAAACTCTCTCCACCAAGCGGCTTTCGCTTCTGACCGGAGGCGGAGCGTCTGGAGGCTCCGCTCCTGACTCCTAACTCCTGACTCCTGAATTCTGCTGTATCTTTTGACTTCTGAATACTGCCGTAAATCTGTTCTATTTTCACTAGAGATAAGTAAATTTGCTTAAGCATTTATACGTATTTAGCAATCTAAACTTAAAATTAATTACTAGATTCTATTCTGGCAAAGCGTAACATTTATTGCTAGCCAAATGTACTTCTATCATACGTATGCTTACCATTTTATAGAAACTTTGTATAGTTTTTTTAAGATTTCCGTAAAAAGACCTGTTGACGTTGAAATTTTATGAGGGTTAAAAGTATCCAATTCTCAGTAAATTTAGTTGCACAGAATACTAAAGCTATAGAAACAGCATGTTAACATGTTAAAGTCTATAGTACGGGATCTGATAAAAATTCAGTGTTTTTCACTAATTTAAAAAATTATTCCTTCTCTTTCTAGAACAGCAAATGTTCTAAGTTTGAGCAAGTTAAAAGCCATTGATGGGTATGCAAGAGGTATAGGTTATGACTAGAATCCGTGATGTTGTACAAACGGCCTTAACAACTGGTTATTTAACTGTAGAAGCAGAAAATAAATTGAGAAAACTGTTAACTACTCACTACGAGTTAGAAGACTTTAATGCTTTTATGGCTTTACAGGAAGCTGCTATGGCTGGCAAGGTCAAGCAACAATCAAGAGAAGAATGTGCAGCTAAATAAATCAGCCGTTAATAGCAACTAAGTTCGATCATCTTCATCACCAAAATCATCATCTGCCAAGAAATCCCAATCATCATCTTCGGGTTGCGTTTTTGTTGGTGGCTGATATGGGGGTATAATTACCCGATAATCAGCATCATAAACTGATTCAGTTTTTCCCGCAGCAGTATTTTTTGGTTCTTTGTAGCTGTAGGAATAAACTGAGCCAGATTGAGAACCGCTTCTCGGTGTTTGTGGGCGATCGTAAGTTTTAGGTTGTTCTGTCTCTTCCCAATCACTATCTTCATTATTATCTGTTTCCCAGTCATCAAAATCATTACTGGTAGAGTATTCTCTTTGATTAGATGCTGATTTGCTATCAACTTTGGGTTCTTCTCTAGGAGTTGTGGGTGGACGTTGTGAATTTGTGGGTGTTGTTTTTGGTATTGGTGCAGCCGGATAGTTAATCAACTTTAATAGGGTAAAAATTAATATAGTTGTAGCAGCACCAGCAGTAGTGCTAAATAAAATCCACAAAGCTAATGGTAACGGCTTAGTCCGCGCACCCAAAAATACCAGGGGTAAGGCAGGAGAAAAGTTTTGGACTAACAATAGTGTTAGTCCTCCCAGTACAACCAATAACAAAATTAAACGGGTAACAGGCATAGAGACAATTTAAAATTCAAAATTCAAAATTCAAAATTCAAAATAGCCTTCGGCAAGGCTTCGCCAACAAAATTCAAAATTCAAAAAATCACTAGGGATTAGGGATTGGTGATTAGGAAATGGGGTATTGAGTATTGGGAAGAACTTCTTCCTTACCCTCTGCCCCCGCCCCCCTGCTTCTTGATCTTCTACCTTCCCCCTTGCCAACGCTGAATCGGAATACAGTCAATATCTAGTTGATCTAAAGTACGAGCAATCACGAAATCAACTAAATCTTCGATTGTCTGGGGTTGGTGATACCAAGCAGGAATAGCTGGTACAACTTTCACTCCAACTTCAGCTAAGGCTGTTAAGTTCCGCAGGTGAATTAGACTAAAAGGGGTTTCTCTGGGGACAATAACTAGCTTTCGTCCTTCTTTAATCTGTACATCAGCTGCTCGTTCTAGGAGATCAGTACTTAAGCCAGCAGCTAACTTGGCTACTGTACCCATACTACATGGTATAATAACCATACCCTGAGTTCTAAAAGAACCACTAGCGATATTAGCACCTACATCACTCCAGGGATGACAGTACAGTTTTCCACGAAAGTCAACTTGAGCTTGTTCGCGCCAAAATTGCTCTTGTTTGTCGGGGTCTGCTGGCATTTTTACGTTTTGTTCTGCTTGCCAAACTGCATAAGTTGATTTAGAAGCGACTAATTCTACCCAATAGTCTGCTGCTAGGAGATATTTAAGAGCGCGAACGGCGTAAATCAGGCCGGATGCGCCTGTTACGCCGAGAATTAAAGGCTTAGTGTTATCTGCCACGCTGTTACCCAAGAAATCTACTCTTCCTCACCATAGGGATCTAAGTCTAAAGGATCAATATGATTGGGTAAGTAAATATCAGTTGAGTCGTCATGAATGGTATTGATTCCTAAATTTTTCGGAATACCATCTGCTCCCACAGTGACTAAATCAATTTGTTGTCGGTAATAATCAACACTTTTTACTTGTACAGCAACGCGATCGCCTAAGCGATAGGAGGCACGATTTTTCCGTCCAAATAAAGCCTGTTGTCTAGCGCGATATTCATACCAGTCATCTTTGAGGGAACTGACATGTACTAACCCTTCTACCCGTAAGGGTGTACCCAAGGGGCTAGTAGTTGCCGCTTCTGTGGCAGGTACTTCAATTTCGACAAAGAAACCATAGGACTGTACACCAGTGATTACACCTTGGAATACCTGTCCAATACGCTGCTTCATTAATGAGGCTCTTTGCAGTCCAGCTAAGTCTGCTTCTGCTTCTTGTACTTCCTTTTCTCGGTCATTAATTTGGACAATCACCCGCCCTAAATCGCTTTGGAGTTCTTGTTGCAATTCTGGTGGCAGGACATTCCAGTTAATTTCTGCATGACAGGAGGAATGGCGCAGGTTTACTCGTTCTTTGACACGAGTGTTTCGGCGATCGCGTCCATGCTCCAATAGTGCATGATACACCCTTTGCATTAATAAGTCTGGGTAACGGCGCAAGGGAGCAGTAAAGTGCAGATACTGAGGTAGAGCTAGACCAAAATGGGGATTTTTGCTAGTGCTATATACGGATGGTTTGAGGGTATCTTGTAACAAATAGGTGAGAACTTGCTCGGATGGTGACTCAGTAAAGGCTTTGGTTAAATGTTGATAATCTAGGGGTTGAATATCTTCATCGGGGTCAATGGTCAGTTCTACACCTAAATTAACGGCTAGTTTCAACATTTCCTGTACATCTTCAATGTCTGGTGTTCCTTGGACTCGCCAGATTGCTGGTACTGCCAAGGCACCCAGATGATCAGCCATCAATTGATTTACTAATATCACCAGTTCTGTATACAGCGATCGCGCACTGGAGTCGTTAACTACCACCGATCCCATCGCTCCCTCATCACAGTAGGGGTTTTGGCTTGGTGGCAGATTTAACTGTAAGCTGCCCCGATTTAACCGCACCTGCTTAATGATGGTGGCAATGGTGGCTAAATCCCGGATTAATTTGGCTGCTTGTGCTGGGACGCTGGTAGTTCTGCCGTTGAGAATGGCATCTGCTTGTTGGTGACTAATAGCGGTATCTACATTGATCACGCTGGGGATGATTTCCCACTCTAGCACTTCTCCTGATTGGGGATTAATGATGATTACCACTGAGAAAGCCAGGCGATCACTAAGAGCAACTAAAGAGCAACGCTCGGCTACTGCTTCTGGTAACATTGGCAAGATTAAATCACCTAAATATACCGATCTGCCTCTTCTGAGAGCTTCTCGATCTAAAGGTTCGTCAGGTTGGATAAAGTGAGTCAGGTCAGTAATATGTACTACCAACTGCCAATGCCCATCAGGATTAGTTTCTAAACTTAAAGCATTTTCGATTACATAGTCGTTACCGTTTATTCCTTCTACTGTTAGGGTAAATAGATAACGTAAATCTACTCGATTCTTTAAGTCAGCTTTTAATAACCTTTTAGGCAACTTAGCAGCCGCTTCTAACACTTGGTCAGGGAAAGTACGGGCTAAGTCATGTTTACATGTTACTAAATCAATATCGGCTGCCGCTTCAGCATCACTGCCCAGGATTTGTACTACTCTACCCAGAGGAGGATATTGGGCTAAAGGATAGCGCAAAACTTCGACGTGAGCTAAATGGTCGATCGCTTCTCCTAAATTTAGTCCATTAGTTTGTAATTTCAACTCAAATAATAAGCGATCGTCCAAAGGCACGGCGCGAAAGCCGCCTTCTACTTGCTTAATCCGTGCTAATAAAGTGTGATTGGAACGTTCTAGAATTAACTTTACTTCTCCTTCGGGAGAACGGCGACGACTACCTTCTTTGAGGACTCTCACCAAAACGCGATCGCCATTCCAAGCATTACTTAAATGACTTTCGCGGATGTAGATATCCTCAGAACCTTCTACATCTTGAATAGCAAAGCAAAATCCTTTGCTAGAACAGCGTAGTTTAGCTTCAATTAACCCCTCTTCAGTTAAGCGACGGTATTTCCCCCGTTCCTTGGCCAAAATACCTATTTTTTCTAGAACCTCCAACGCAATGTGAAGTTTTTCTAAACTCTCTTCATCCTCACAGCCGAGTTTTTTTTCTAGAACCTTACGAGCTACCAATTTATCATCGGTGAAATTGGCAAGGAGTGTAGCGATTGAAAATTCCATGCAGTGAACCGACCTTTGGTCAAAACATCATTTTTTGGAGACACTTGCATGGGGGAGTACCCCAGTTGAGCCAAGTGTCTGTTGTTTAATCGGGTTCTTCCCTGTATACCCTCACGGCCTACAGACAATAGCTGCAAACGAATTGCCCGAAGGCAAGGTTGCCGAAGTTCCAGCTAGAGAAAGGCTCTGCTTAAACTTCTCACTGCACGACGCGCTCAGAATTCGCTTGCGTTCAACTTACTTCAACTAACCAATCTTACCAGGCACTCTTAAATATTCGATTTTGCCCCACCAGGCAATTGGGCAACGAATTTTTGAGAATATGGGTTAAAATAACTTTCCGTGTCACCCAGTAGTCCTACACAGGGGCTATCCAGGCTGTTTGATTGTTTAGATGGAAGTTAATTTTCCGCCATAAGAACCTGAGTTTTAACTAGGAGAATCTGCTGGTAAACCCAATTTTCCCATATGTAGAATCGGTAACAATTAGGTAAGCAGCTTAAGCAGCAGTGAGGGCGAACCTTATCTTTATTATTGTAGATTTAGAGAGGACTTCCAGAAAATACTTTTAGATAAGTAATTGGGTATTTAGTATAGCATTGAAGAGTAGATTACTCAAAATGAAGCAGCCACAGCCAAAAAATTTTCTCAATTAATGAACAAAAGGGCTAAAGAGCGATCGTTATTTACCAATGACTAATATATTAGTTCTAGGAACATGGGCCAAGTGTGCTGAGTTGCGAGTAAAACTTTAATATGGAAATACAAGAATCAAAATCAGGACACACTTTCACTCCCATTGTTTCCCGTCCAATTTTCACCTGAGCGTAGATTTGGTAATAGTAGTATGTTAGCTCAATTTCAGAGCTTGTATCCCAACGGTAGTATTATCTCGGAATTACTACAAATTTTTCAAGGCAAATATATTGTCCGGGTCAGCGTACAAATTGAAGGCATTACCCGTGCTACGGGTCTAGCAGCAGCAGAAAGCGTTGAAGCAGCTGAGGACAACGCTCGAAACAGGGCGCTGATGGTTTTAGGGATGACTAATGTCACTGCACCAGCAACAACCACCATTACCTCCAAACCTACCCCCCCTGTCCTGAGTCACACTGATGGATTACCTGAGTCTACCTATGTCAGTAGTCAAGAGCAATGGGCTAGTAGTAGAGAAGTAAAGCCAGAACCAGTCACAACGGAAATTTACAACCCTAGCAAAAGTAGCACATCTTACCCTGATTTTAGTCAACACTTGTCAGTGACCAGCTACCAAGAACCGCAATTTGATCTTCCACCTGAAGAAGAGTTAAAAGAACAAACTTTAACAGCAGTATCAACCAGTAATGTCACACCCTTTACACCCCGTTCTCATACTGCACCAGAAGAAGTAAAAATACCCACTGAAAAAACTAGGAAAACTAAGAAAAGCGAACCAGTAGATTTATCTGATATCATCGCCCAAACAGATGTACACATTGAGCGTCTAGGTTGGACACCAGAACAAGGAAAAGAATATTTAATCAAAACCTACAATAAACGGGGGCGGACATTACTGAATGAGGAAGAACTGCGGGACTTTCTCAGATACCTGCAAGCGCAACCTGATCCGATCGCGGGGTTTTAGGGAGATGAAGGGAGGGGGGAGACGCGGTGTTCGCGTAGCGTCTCCGCAAGGAGAGGGGAGACGCGGCGAGGGGAGAAATAAGAGTCTTTTTCTTTCCCCGTGTCCCCGTGTCCCCGCGTCTCTGCCTCCTGCTACACTACAGCCATTGGCCGACTACCAGCAGAGTGTCGGTCAATAACCTGGTCAATTAAGCCATATTCCTTAGCTTCTTCTGGAGACATAAAAAAGTCCCGTTCTGTATCTTCAGCAATACGCTCAATTGGCTGACCAGTGTGTTCAGCTAAATATTCATTCAGTCGCCGCTTGTGGTATAAAATTTCGCGGGCTTGAATTTCAATATCAGTAGCTTGACCTTGTGCGCCGCCTAAAGGTTGGTGAATCATAATGCGGGAATGGGGTAAACTCATCCGCTTACCTTTAGCACCAGCACTAAGGAGAAAAGCTCCCATACTCGCCGCTAGTCCTGTACAAATAGTACATACATCAGGGCGGATGTGCTTCATGGTGTCAAAGATACCCATTCCTGCTGTGACTGAACCCCCTGGAGAATTAATATACATATAAATGTCTTTCTCTGGGTCTTCAGCATCTAAATACAGCAATTGGGCGACAATTAAGTTGGCTAAATTGCTGTCCACTTGTTGTCCCAAAAAGATGATGCGCTCACGCAATAGCCGTGAATAAATATCAAAAGCGCGTTCGCCTCGACCCGATTGTTCAATTACGATAGGAATCATTGAGCGTGTTTGTAGCTATTTTTTATCTATTTTAGCGATCGCTACGGCTAGTTGTGTGAATCTCTCTGTGATTGCTGCTGAACTGGACAAAATCAAAATTTGCTGATTTTTAATTACTTGAACAGGCACTTTTTGCTAATAACTCAAGTCTGATTAGGTATGCTCAGGTGAAAAGAGGTAAATAACATCCCTTCTATCATTTAAAAGTTCTGTCGCACCAACTCAGGCAGACTAATGATAGCGAAAAAACCAGTAAGGTTTTATACCTTTTTAATTTACCTGCTCACTTGCTTCTTAATAGAAAGTTTGGTGAGTATGCTTTTTCAGGCATTAGTAAATTTTTTCACAATTTTTTCTAATTTTTCTGGGCAATTATCCGGTTTTATTAGCCAAGTCCAGTAAATCAATAGTAACTATTGTAGTTAGAATAACCAGTTTTAATTGAAATGCTATCAACCCAGAGAGAGATGCACTATGCTGGAAAAACTTATGCAAGCTGCCTTAATTACTTTTTTACTACATCTGATAGCTGGACTGAGCGCCCCTGCTCAAATTTCTACCAAAGCAGCATCTGCGGAAATCTCAGCACCAGTTGTTAGCTCAACTTTTCAGTTGCCTAATAAGTAATAAAATTGAATATTAATAGTGGTGTGGGGAAATTGCCAAGATAGAAAAATCTATCTGCTGGTTTCCCCTATTTAGTTATATATGAGTGTGCCAATCGAGAAGGTAGACTTAAGCAAAGAAGGTAACTACATATATAATTATGACTAACCGCCTTGCTGAAGCTCAAAGTCTCTACCTCCGTAAACATGCCGAAAATCCTATAGATTGGTGGCCTTGGTGTGATGCAGCACTAGCTACTGCCAGGGAACAAAATAAACCAATTTTCCTCTCCATTGGCTATTCTAGCTGTCATTGGTGTACTGTGATGGAGGGTGAAGCTTTTTCTGACTTAGCGATCGCTGAGTACATGAATACCAATTTTCTCCCCATTAAAGTAGACCGGGAAGAAAGACCAGATTTAGACAGCATTTACATGCAGAGTCTGCAAATGATGAGTGGTCAAGGGGGTTGGCCTTTAAATGCTTTTCTTTCTCCAGATGATTTAGTACCTTTTTACGCCGGAACCTATTTTCCTGTAGAACCGCGCTATGGTCGTCCTGGGTTTTTGCAGGTTTTACAAGCATTACGCGATTACTATGATACGCAAAAGGAAGATTTAAGTCAACGCAAAGCGGTAATTGTGGAGGCATTATTGACCTCTGCGGTATTAAAAACCTCAGAAACAGAAGAATTTCAAGATCATGAGTTACTGCGTAAGGGTTGGGAAACTAGCACAGGAATTATTACTCCTAATCAATATGGTAATAGTTTTCCGATGATTCCCTATGCTGAGTTGGCTTTACGAGGAACTCGCTTTGGTGATCAATCTCAGTATGATGGTGAGCAAGTTGCTACTCAGCGCGGCTTAGATTTAGCTCTGGGTGGGATTTATGATCATGTGGGTGGAGGTTTCCATCGCTACACGGTTGACCCGACTTGGACTGTACCACATTTTGAAAAGATGTTATACGACAATGGCCAGATTGTCGAGTATTTAGCAAATTTGTGGAGTGCGGGAATACAGGAGTCGGCTTTTGAGCGAGCGATCGCTGGTACTGTACAATGGTTAAAACGGGAAATGACCGCCCCATCTGGTTATTTTTATGCGGCTCAAGATGCGGATAGCTTCATTAGTCCCACTGACGCAGAACCGGAAGAAGGTGCTTTTTATGTCTGGAGTTATCAAGAATTAACAGCACTTCTCACACCAGAAGAACTGACAGAATTACAACAACAGTTTACCATTACTCCCAATGGTAACTTTGAAGGTAAAAATGTTTTACAAAGATTACATCGTGGGGTTTTAAGTCCTACGGTAGAAACGGCTTTAGCCAAATTGTTTACAGTTCGTTATGGTGCATCACCTGAGTCAATAGCCATTTTTCCCCCAGCCAGAAATAATCAGGAAGCAAAAACCAATAACTGGCCTGGACGCATTCCCGCAGTCACCGACCCAAAAATGATTGTGGCTTGGAATAGCTTAATGATTTCTGGTTTAGCTAGAGCATCGGAAGTGTTTAATCAATCTAGTTACCTAGAACTAGCCACCCAAGCAGCCCAGTTTATCCTTGAACATCAATTTGTAGGTGGACGTTTCCACAGACTGAACTATGAAGGTCAACCCACTGTTTTAGCCCAGTCTGAAGATTACGCCTTTTTTGTGAAAGCATTACTGGATTTATACCAAGCTACTTCTATTTTAAAAGAAAATGAAGTGAATCGAACTTCGCACGCTGTTTGGTTGGAAAAAGCGATCGCTATCCAAGACGAATTCAATGAATATCTCTGGAGTGTAGAACTGGGAGGATATTATAACACTTCCATTGATGCCAGTCAAGATTTAATCGTACGGGAACGTAGTTATGCGGATAATGCGACACCTGCGGCTAATGGAGTAGCGATCGCTAATCTAGTTAGACTATCCTTACTAACAGATAATCTGCATTACTTAGATTTAGCTGAACAAGGTTTAAAAGCATTTAAAGGCGTAATGAGTCGCGCTCCCCAAGCTTGTCCCAGTTTATTTACAGCCTTAGACTGGTATCGTAACTCTACTTTAATTCGTACCAATAGCGAACAAATCAAAACTTTGATACCTCAATATTTACCCAGCGTTGCCTTTAATTTAGTATCAGATTTACCTGAAGGTAGCGTTGGTTTAGTTTGTCAAGGTTTAAAATGTCTTCCTGCACCTGCAAGTATTGAACAAATGTTACAACAACTTAAGCAAAGCCAAAATCGAGGTTCATAAACAATTCAAAGTTCAAAATTCAAAATTAGGAAACTAAATCAAAGCTAGAATCTAGGTGGTAATATTAGGTAAATCGAAAGTATAGCTTAATATTGCCATCTATTTATATAATATAGAAATAGCACCCTAAAAGAGTGGAAAAATCATGGTTGAGCAACTTTTAATCAATGATATTGATGATTCTGATATCCCAGATGCCAACCTGCTAATTACTGAAGATGATACACCAGTGGATAATTTTGCATCTGAAAAAAATCAACGTTTGTTAGCTGGAACTCTTTACAGTTCTTTACAAAATCAGACTTTTATCGCAGCAGCTAATGTTGGAGTTTATCATACTTATGGTGAACCGGCGATCGTTCCCGATGTATTTGTCAGTTTTGATGTAGAAATTCCTGAAAATTGGTGGGATAAACAAAACCGTTGTTACCTAGTTTGGAAGTTTGGAAAAGTTCCCGAAGTAGCCATCGAAATTGTTTCTAATACTGAGGGTGAAGAATTAGGTGAAAAACTGAAAATATATGAACAAATGCGGGTGATTTACTATATTGTATATGATCCCAAACAAAGATTAGGAGAACAAAAACTGAGAATCTACACCCTCAAAGGTAGACGTTATGTAGAAACCACAGAAACTTGGTTAGCAGATATTGATTTAGGTGTAACTTTATGGTCAGGAGAATTTGAAAGTAGACATGATACTTGGTTGCGTTGGTGCTATCAAGACGGTACTGTTTTACCTACTGGAGATGAAAAAGCTAAACAAGCAGAAGAACGCGCACACCTTGCAGAAGAACGCGCTCAACTACTAGCAGCAAGATTAAAGGCTTTAGGTGTAGATCCTGATAGCCTTTAAAGTTAATTTTTCTGGTGTATTCCGTCATAGCTAATGCACCAGAATTAAATTATTTTTCCTTTAAAAAAATGACTAATAACATATCTGCCATAGTTTTAGCAGGTGGAAAAAGTTCACGGATGGGGAGAGATAAAGCCTTAATTCCCATTCAGGGAATACCTATGTTACAACGGATTTTTAATATTGCCAAAAATTGTGTTGATCCTGTTTATATAGTCACACCTTGGCCAGAACATTATCAACATCTGCTATTACCAGGATGCGAATTTATTCAAGAAATACCCAAATTTAATGTACAATGTCCTTTAACTGGATTTGCCCAAGGACTAGAGAAAGTAACGACAGAGTGGGTATTACTGTTAGCTTGTGATTTACCAAACTTAAAAATTGAGATATTGCAAGATTGGGTGAAGAGATTGGAGAATGTAGAGAGAGATGCGATCGCTATTTTACCCCAAAGTATAAAAGGCTGGGAAACATTATGCGGTTTCTATCGATGTTCCAGCTTACCCCTACTCCTAGATTTTATCAGTCAAGGTGGAACATCATTTCAGAAATGGCTTTCTCAACATTCAGTAGCAGTATTACCCCTATCAGAACCCGAAATGTTATTTAACTGCAACACACCAGATGATTTAGCATTAACACAAGAGAAATAAAACTACATTCCCATCATCAAAAAACCTCAAACAACCTCCGCGCACCTCTGCGTTTACCTCTGTGTTCCTCTGCGTTAAAAAAACTCTCTTCACCACCTGGTAATTGATTGGCTAATCTTACTATCCTTTTAAGCTACTAGGGATTAAAATTGTATGTGAGTATTTGAATTTTGCATTGTTTATTATGTATCGTCACTGGATTTTATCAACTATAGCATTTCTGTTAAGTGTAACTCTAGTAGCTTGCAACACTGCACAACAACCGCAGACACAAATTTCTACTCCCAATCAGATAATTAACACTCAAACTCAACAATTACCAAAAACACCAGCTAAAAGAATTATCTCTCTTTCTTCCCTAGCAGCCGATATTATTGCTCAACTTGACAAAACTAAATTAGTAGGTGTTCTAGATAATTCCCTATTAAATAATGACAGCAAATTCCAGAATATTCCCCGTGTCAGTAAAGGTCAGGGTAATCCTAATTTAGAAAAAATTGTTACTCTCAAACCAGATTTAGTGATTGGTGTTGCTGGGTTTTCTACAGTTCCTCTACAAAAACTTCAGCAATTAGGAATTCCTACCCTCACTACTAAAGTCAATAGTTGGAAAGCTTTAGAAGAACTTACTAAAACACTTGCTCAAACAATTAACGCTAACCCCCGATCATTATTAGAACGCTACAAAACCTTTTTACCAAATCAATCAGCAGTCAATACTCCTACTTTATTATTAGTTAGTCGTCAACCAATTACTACACCTAATAAAGATACTTGGGCTGGAGATTTACTAGCTAAATTTGGAGCAAAAAATTTAGCAGCAGATTTATCAGGTAATAGTCCTATTCGTGGATACGCAACACTGTCACCGGAAAAAGTTTTAGCAGCAAAACCAGAGGTTTTACTTGTTGCTGGTTTTGAACCCAATTTATTAGAGAATCTGAAGAAAGAAGCTTTTTGGCAAAAACTACCAGCTACTCAAAATAATCGCGTCTATGTTTTTGATTATTATGGCTTGATTAATCCAGGTAGTATAGATGCAATCGCTAAAACTTGTCAGAAATTACAGCAAGTTTTCCTCATAAAATAAAATGGGTTATTCCGCTTCTCAATGATCAAGAATATTAATTTAATTCTTGTAGGTTTGATTCAAAGAAGTGAAACCCAACATTAAACTCAGGATAGTATGATTTTCAGGG
>DATGXQ010000579.1:0-11612 GCA_035298905.1 Nostocaceae cyanobacterium
TTCTCCCCTCTCCCCTCTCCGTGTCTCCCCTCTCTTCTTCTCCCCTCTCTTTCTCTTCCCCCCATCCCTACTTAATCTCCCGTGCTACCGCCAGCACTTGCTCCTTCTACTTGGGGTTTGGCATATTTACCAGGATACTTGTGTTGAAAATAGGCTTCTAATACCTGTAAAACCATCGGGCCACAAATTGTCCCTCCATGATCCCCACTATTTTCGCCAAAGGCAACCACGACAATTTCCGGTTTGTCATAAGGTGCATAAGCTCCAAACCAAGTATGATTGGGGCGACCGGTTCCTGCTTCGGCTGTGCCACTTTTACCTGCGGTGGGAGCAATGGTAGGCTGGTCTAAACGCTTACCTGTACCTTCAGTAACTACTAGGCGTAAACCATCACGTAGGACTTTGATGGTACTAGGGCGCATATTCAAAGATTCCCGCCATTTTTTGGCTGTTTCATGGTCTTTGAGAAAATGAGGTTTGACACGAAATCCCCCATTAGCGGGAACAGAAAACATAATGGCTGATTGCAGTGGTGTGACTTGCAAAGCCCCCTGACCAATAGACATATTGATACTATCACCTACTGTCCAAGGCATTTTAAATACTTTCTGCTTCCAAGTCTCATCAGGTACTAGACCTCTAGATTCTTCTGAACTAAATTCAATGCCCGTTTTTTGCCCAAAGCCATATTTACGACTCCATTCAATTAAAGTCGGGCCGCCTACTTTCCGCCCCACTTGATAAAAGAAGGTATCACTACTCATAGCGATCGCTCTGGGAAATCCCAAGGGGCCAAACCCTGCATGATTCCATTCTCCAAAGGTAACACCACCCACAGTTAGAGAACCAAAGGTTTGTAACACTGTATCAGGAGTAAATTTACCTGATTCCAATCCGGCAGTAGTGGTGATAATTTTAAAAGTGCTGGCAGGGGGAAAAGCGCTCAAAGCCCGATTGACCAAGGGGTGATTTTTACCTTGGACACTCTGCCAATCTTTGAGTGACAGCTTTTGTTTAGAAAAAATATTTGGGTCAAAGCTGGGATGAGATGCCATGGCCAATACTGCACCATTGTTAGGATCAAGAGCAACGATCGCTCCTTGATATTTACCCAAAGCCTTATCTGCTGCTATCTGCAAATTTAGATCAACAGTTAAATGTAAATCATTCCCCGCTTTGGCTTGTCTTTCCCCTAACACCCGAATGGGGCGGCCTGAACTATCTACTTCTACCTGTTGACCACCCCATTCTCCCCTTAATTGTTGTTCATAGGCTTTTTCTATCCCCATTTGCCCAATCACATCACCTAAGCGGTAGCCTTCTGACTTGCGCTTTTGCAATTGTTCGGAAGTTAATTCACGGGTATAACCTAGAATATGGGCTAGTTCTTTGCCATGAGGATAAAAACGCACGGCTTCTGTATTAATCTCTACTCCTGGGAGTTCACTTTCATACTCCTTTAGCGCTGTAACTTCAGCTTCATTTAAATCCCTGGCTACACGAATCAAAGACACAGAATTAGCACCTGCTTGTTCTAGCTGCTTTTCCATATCCTCAACAGAGATATGTAGGATTTGTGCCAAACGTGGCCCTACTACTGCCCAAGTAGGCTTAGTATGTGCCATAGGCCATAAGTACACTGAGCGCGGATAGCGAGTAGTAGCTAAGAGTTTACCGTGGCGATCGAATATATTACCTCTTTCCGGTTGCTTGGGAATCATGCGAATCCGGTTAGATTCAGCCCGTTGGCGCAGTTTTGGCCCTTCTACAAGTTGTAAATAAGCTAAACGCGCATCAATCCCAGCCAACATAGTTAAAGTAAATAAAATTAAAAATATGGACTGGAAACCACGACCAACGGTTCGGGTGTCTTTTTTATTACTATTGAATGGTGATAAGATAGCCATAAGACTAAAAAGAGTCGGAAATTTGCCTCAGCTATTAACTTGAGTAGTCAGCAATCAGCCCTCAGCAGTCAGCCTTGACTCAGCAATATCCAAATTTTTTGGGAAGAGAGGGTTAAGAAACCCGTCTTTTAGAGGGATAAGTTATACACTATATATCACTTTTGCTGATAGCTGATAAATGATAGCTAACTACAAAATGCTTACCTATTGACAAAGCCCCACAGCTTTTACCTGCTATCGAGGGCGAAATCAGGGAAAGTATTTTCCTAATCTCTTGATATTGCCGGATACAATAAACCAAAATGTGATGTGTAGTGTGTCCTAGCACCTACATTTTTTGACTAAATTTCGTGAGATCACGGCATCCTACTAAAGACTATGGCTCAAACTGTGATGCAAAATCAGAGGGGCATAACGGCTTTTCAGCCACTTGATGTTGAACTGCGTAATGTATACAAGTTTTTTAACCAAGAACCCGCAGTACATGGCGTGGACTTGGATATTAGACAGGGAGAGTTTTTTAGTATTTTAGGCCCTTCTGGATGTGGTAAGACAACTACACTCCGGTTGATTGCCGGGTTTGAAAGGGTAGATGCTGGTAAGTTGCTAATACAAGGTCAGTCAATGACCAATGTGCCACCCTATCGGCGGCCAGTAAACACCGTGTTTCAAAGCTATGCGCTGTTTAATCACCTCAATGTTTGGGACAATATAGCCTTTGGACTAAGGTTAAAAAGAATTTCCAAAGCGGAAATTAACAGCAGAGTGGCAGAAGCTTTGAAATTAGTCAAGATGGAAAGTTTGCGATCGCGCTTTCCTAGTCAATTATCTGGTGGTCAACAGCAAAGGGTAGCCTTAGCTAGAGCATTAGTCAACCGTCCCGCAGTTGTATTGCTAGATGAACCCTTGGGAGCATTAGATTTAAAACTCCGCAAAGAAATGCAAATGGAGTTATCTAATCTTCACAAAGAAATAGGATTAACTTTTATCATGGTGACACACGATCAGGAAGAAGCTCTATCTTTATCCGATCGCATCGCTGTGATGAATAAAGGCAAAATTGAGCAAATTGGCACTCCCAGCCAAATCTACGAACACCCCCAAACATCATTTGTCGCTGATTTTATCGGAGATACTAACTTATTTAGCGGTGAAATTACTGAGGTAGATAAAACTGAAATTAAAATTGTTACCAAAACAGGGTTAACAATTATTATTAATCGCCGGGAAGAAACACCTGCTGATTTACTCCAGCCAGTAGTAGTTAGTGTCCGCCCGGAAAAAATTCAACTATCTATTTATCAACCCAATATAGCTAATAACTGCTTTGAAGGTAGATTAGTTAATGTCATGTATTTAGGTACTCATGTTAACTATGTAGTAGAACTATCTAACGGTAGTCATATTCATGTTTTACAACCCAATGTTATGGGACTGTTGCCAGATGCCCAAAAACCGATTTATGCTTGGTGGGCGGAAAGTGATTGTATAGCTATTAGTCAATTTCCCAGTGGGGGGAAATGAGGGAGACGCGGTGTTCTCGTAGCGTCTGTGCAAGGAAAGGGGAGAAAAACTAATGACTAAATAACCTAATCACAAATAACTAATAACCGATGACTAATGATTAGTAGACGAAAACTTTTAAACAGGATGGCGGTAGTTTCTGGCTTCTTCTTGGGTAGTTGTGGCTGGAGGCTAGGCAATGTTAGCTCAAATTATACTCAGGCTGGTCAGCGTGACCAACTGTATATTTTTACCTGGACGCAATATACTGATAAACAATTACTAAAAACTTTTACTACCCAAACCGGGATGAAAGTCTTAGCCGATGTCTATGACTCCAATGACGCGATGTTGGCTAAACTGCTGGCTGGTGGTGGTGGGACTTACAGCATTATTTACCCATCAGATTACATGGTACAAAAAATGCTGCAAAAGGGTCTATTAATTGAAGTTGACCATAACAGCATAGTTGGTTTAGATAATTTATTCCCCAGGTTCTCTAATCCTAGTTACGACCCAAATAACAGCCATAGTATTCCTTTTAATTGGGGAACGACGGGTTTAATCTATAATTCACAAAAGCTAGAAACTCCGCCAGAAGATTGGGACTATTTATGGCAAAATCAAGCCAGCTTAAATAAGCAGATAACTTTACTCAACGATGTGCGGGAGGTGATGGGTGCAGCTTTGCGATCGCTAGGTTATTCCTACAATTCTACCAATGAAAAAGAAATTAAGCAAGCCTATGAAAAATTAAAAGCACTCAAACCAGCCATCGCGGCTTTTGATACTGATGCTTGGCAAAACCAAATCCTCGCCGGAGATTTAACTCTAGCAATGTGCTATTCTGCTGATGCTGTGAAAATTTCCAGAGAAAACCCCCAACTTAAATATGTGATTCCTCGTAGCGGTTCTTCTTTGTGGACTGATAATATTGTTATCCCCACAACTGCTCCCAATTTACCAGGTGCTTATGCTTGGATTAACTTAGTTTTAAAACCAGAAGTAGCAGCCGAAATCAGTCAAAGGTTGAATATTGCTACTCCTAATCGCGCTGGATTTGAGTTATTACCAAAAGAAATCCAATCAGATGTTAACTTATTTCCACCTGAATCACAATTAGAAAAGTGTGAACGCATTAAACCTTTAGGTGAGTTTGAAGAACTTTATCAGCGTTACTGGACTAAACTTTTAACTTCTTAAGTAGGAGGCAGGAGGCAGGAGAGAAAATTACTGGTTGGTTTCTTTGAAACTAAATCAAAAATAATTAAGCTTGTACAATAACTATATTATTGATAGTATGCTAAGTATAATTTGGTCTCTTGATTTTAAATTTTGAATTTTGAATTTTGAATTTTGAATTATTGAAGATTGTGTCTACTCAAATTCATCACTCACCACTAGATTCTCAAAGCGAAATTGCCAAACAGCGAAAATTCCGCCCTTGGCAAGATTGGCTTCCTCCTTTAGCCTTACTCTCACCTGCGGGAATTTGGCTACTATTGTTATTAGTATTACCAACACTAATTATTTTTCAATTAAGTTTAGTTCCCAACATTAGACCAGGTGATTTAGTCAATCCTAGCGGGATAGATAACTATATTCGTATTTTTGACCCGCTTTATATCCAAGTATTTAGATATTCACTAATTTTAGCTTTTGGCACAACTCTTATTTGTTTAATGCTGGGGTTTCCTGTAGCTTATTGGATAGCACAAGTAGCACCAAAACGCTGGCGTAATTTATTATTGTTAGGGTTTATTTTACCTTTATGGACTTCTTCTTTACTGCGTTCCTATGCCTGGATTACTATTCTTCGTCCTACAGGATTATTAAATAGTATTCTGACTAGCTTGGGTTTACCGGCTTTAGAGTTATTAAACCGTACTCCCGCAGTTTTAATCGGGATGAGTTATAGCTTATTACCCTATATGGTTTTGGTTTTATATGCTTCTTTAGAAAAATTAGACCAACGACTATTAGAAGCCGCAGCAGATTTGGGTGCAAACCCCATACAGGCTTTTTTCAAAGTGACCATACCCCAAATTTCATCAGGGATGACAGCAGCTTGTATGCTAGTTTTTATCACGGCTTTGGGTGATTTTGTTGACCCAGAATTACTTGGTGGTGCTTCTGGAATGACAGCAGCACGGTTAGTTTATAACCAGTTTCTTGGTGCTACCCAAAATTGGGGTTTTGGATCTGCTTTAAGTATGACTTTAATCTTAATTGTCAGTTGCGCGATCGCTCTTTTGATTAAGTTTGGTGAATTTATCCCCAAGAAGTAGGACGCGGGGAGGGGAGACGCGGGGAGGGGAGATTTTTACTTACAGCAGATTTCAGCTAAATGAGGTCAAATGTTAGAAACAAAGCCTTATGCTAAAAGACTTTCAACCTTCCCGTTCCCTGTTCCCTGTTCCCTGCTGTAACTTCACTCCTAGTTAAATTATCCACCAAATTATCGACAGTAGAAATAAATTCATGTTCCAAATAAGGTTTAGTAAAATAGGCAGATGCACCTAATTCTTGAGCTAATTGACGATGTTTTTCGGCACTACGAGAGGTTAAAACGACTACGGGAATTTTGGCATAACTGGGATTTTGCCGAATTTGACTTAATAATTCAAAGCCATTCATTCTAGGCATTTCTAAATCAGAAACAATGACTTTAATTTCTGGGTGCAACTGTAATTGTTCCAGTGCTTCTACACCATTTTGCGCTTGTAAAACTTGATAGCCACATTTTTGTAAAGTCAGGGAAAGAGTTTGTCGTAAACTAATAGCATCATCTACTACTAAAACTACTTTTGGTAATTTTGGTATTAACTCTGCTGGAGAAATTAATGGTACTTCAGGAGATTTATCTAATAAAGGTGTAGAGGGTATATACTCTTCCGACTCCGACATTGGTAAAGCTGGTTGATTTGTTGAAGAGTTTTTGAATAATGACACTACCTCCAAAGTAGTCTGCATTTCCTGAGAATTTACCAGCAGAGTAGCATCAATCACTAAAATCAAGTTACCATTAGCCAAACTACTACAACCATAAATATATTTTGGTGGTGCGATCGCACTTCCCAAAGGTCTAATTACTAACTCTTGTTCACCAATAATTTGGTCAACTTCTAAAGCCAAAATACTCTGATTTCTCCTCAGAATCAATACAGGATTTTTCATCACTCCTGTTTCTGTTTGGCTGTGCAGATGATCTAGATTAGTTTTACTAAACACTGAACACTGATAATACATCAATCCCGACAGTTTTAACAGGTTGACTATTTGTTCATCTTCACCATTTTGCCAGTGTAAAACTTGTTTACCTTCAAATTCTTTGATTTGCTGCGATGTAGGAATAAGTATTTTATCAATACTATCTTGCAGTAAGGCATAAACTACACCTCCTGCTTGGACTAACATTAATTTATCTGTAGTCATAGAAAAGGGAATTTTGAGAATAAATGTTGTTCCTTGACGGGGTGCAGATTGGACAGAAATTGAACCATTAAGTGATTGTAACTGACTGCGGACAATATCTAAACCCATTCCTCGGCCAGAAATTTCACTGACTTTACCAGCAGTAGAAAACCCCGGTGCAAACATTAATTCTATGAGTTCGTTTTCTGTCGGCTGATGAGTATAACCTCTAGATTCTTCATCAACTGGAATTAAATTTAATTCCATCGCTCTTTTGCGAATATTTTCTAAATTTAAACCCTGTCCATCATCTCGGACTTCAATAATTGTTTGACTTCCTTGATGATAAGCACAAATTTCAATTAAACCTGTTTCTGGTTTACCCAATTCTCGCCGTATTTCTGGCGGTTCAATCCCATGATCAAAGGAATTTCTAACTAATTGTAATAATGGATCATATAATTTTTCAGCGATGGCTTTATCAACTAATACCTGTGTTCCTATCAGTTTTAACTCTACCCGTTTAGCATAAACATGACCCAGTTTGTTGACCATTGTGGGGAAGCGATTTAAAATAGTTTCTAATGGTAACATTCTCGCTTCTACCACATTATCAATAATATTTAAAGCTAAAGTATGTTTTTTCTCGCTAATTTGTACTGCTTGTCTCATTAATAAATCTAGAGATTCCGCAGTTTCTTCTAGCTGTAATGTCTCTTCTAATGCTGAATGTAATGCTAAATGGAATTCTGTATAGACATCCATTTCTAAAGCGTCAAAATTGACAGCACCTACTTCCTGAGTATGAGGTATAGCTAAATTATAACCCTGTAACGGTAAATCTCGTAATTGTTGTAAAGTTGATTGATGTCTTTGCAATTGCTGAGTTAAACGCTCAATTAATTCTAAAACTTGATCATCATGTAAACCCCGGCGTTTTTGGTAAATTAATAATTCTCCGGTAAGATAATTCAGGCGTTGTAGTCCTTCTACATCAACTCGCACAAATGAAGATTGCCGTACTGTTTTATTGCCATGATTTTGAGTTTTATGTTCTAGATATTGCTGACTATGTAAACTCTCATCATGTTCTATATTTGCTTCTTGATTACTTGTAAATGCTCGCTCACTGACTACTGAAGATGTCACGCTACCTAAATAATGATCATTTTCTACTTCTTCCACAGGATGAGCAATAATGGTTTCTGGTTGAACAGCAGGTTTAGTTTCTTCCTTTGCTAATTCATGGTCATCTGTGATACCTTCTCCTCCCCAAATAGCCTCAACTAAACTATTATTAGTTTCTACGTGTGTAGGTAAAGATATTTCTTTGATGACTAATAATTGCTGTAACTTCGGATTTTCCAGCCATTTTTTCTCTGATTCAGTAACAGGGGAAAGGTTTTTATATTCTTTACTTATTTGCCGGATTTGGTTTCTGAGAGTTGTAATCACACTGATGACATTTTCCTGCTTCTCAACAAAATAACGGAATTTAGTAATAGATAAAAGAATTGTGAAAATGACACCCCGGCGATAAAGTTTAAGACTGTGGCTATCGGTTTCTTCTTCTACGAATTTCAGAAATTCTTTGAGCCAAGTAGCAATATAAATTACTGGATTTTCTTGATTATTTGTAGGGATTAATAACTCTAAGCTTAATTCTGTTTCTGGTATATCCATTTGATGATTAAACCAGCCGAGAATATAGCGAATAACTTTTAAATAATACTTAGCGTTAACTGGTTGTAATGGACTATTATTTCTATCGCCAGAAGTAATTAAATATTGATATAAATCAGCAGTTAGGCTAAAAAATATGTGAGCAAAAGAGTTATTAATATGTGTAATTGCTGTTTCTGGTTTTGGATTGGTAACGGTTTGTGTAAATGCCTGTAAAGCAGCCGAAACAGAACCCCCAGAAGTGCGATCGCCAGCCAAAACTGCTGTATGTGCTGCTTGTAAATCTGCTAAAGCAAGTTCAGCAATTTTACTTACTTGATCTGGATTTACTTGCAAAGCAGTGATAATTGTCTGAGCGATTTTACCTAAACCCGGTAAATTTAAAGATTCTGCCAAACCGATAAATACTTCTGCTTGGGAATGCAGAAATTCGCTAAATTCTGCATTACTGGGAGGATTATTAATTGTTTGAGCAATACTTTCTAAACGCTGTTTAACCCCAACTTCAAAAATTGACTGAACAATATCAAATCCTAATTCTTCAGAAGTTGGAATATGGGTTTCTACACTAAAAGCATCACCTAATTTAGCTTGTAAATCTGCAAATACCGCAGTTGCTCTGTGCAGCAATTCCTCATTATTAATATTACTATTGGTAAGTTCAGCAGTAATAGCTAAATGTAAACATTCATAAGCTTGAAAAAGTAAGTTTTGTAATTCTTCATCAATATTTACATCTGGATTATAAAGAGCTTTAAATATATCTTCTAGGGAATGGGCTATCATATTAATTGAATCTAGCCCTACATTAGCTGCTCCTCCTTTAATAGTATGAGTAGCCCGCATTAAGTTATGTACTTTAGCAATGCTGTAATTTTCTGTTAAAGTAAATAATTCTTGTTCAATTGTTTCTAATAATTCTGGTGCTTCTGCTAAAAAATAAGCATAGCCTTGTTCACGAATTGATGTGTCGGTAATCATAAGTTTTGGACTTTACATATTAGTAGAGGCAGGGTGTAGGGAAGAGGAGAGACACGGGGTTCGCGTAGCGTCTCCGCAAGGAGAGGGGAGAGGGGAGAAATAAGAGTCTTTTTCTGTCTCTGCGTCAGAGCGTCTTTGCGTCTCTTCCCCAATCGCCTATCAGTTGACTTTGAACTTACTAGCAGTTGCTAATAAATCCTGTGCCATAGTGGATAAATTTTGGAAAGCGGTAGCGATTTGATGAGATTCTGCAAAGGTTTTGTTAGCGATCGCTGCCACATCATTAATAGATGTAGTCACTGTTACCGACTGATTCATTTGCTGTTGAGTAGCTTGGGTAATGCGTTCAATCAGTTGGCTAATCTCGGCTGTTGCAGAAACGATCGCATTTAGGTTTTGTCGAGTTTCATTCACTAAATTTGTCCCTTCTACTACCTGCTGAATCCCTGTCTCCATCGCTACTGCGACCTCTCCCGTTTCCTCCTGAATTTCCTGTACTAATTTCTCAATTTCAATTGTGGCCGCAGCAGACTGACGAGAGAGCGATCGCACTTCATCAGCAACCACCGCAAATCCTTTCCCGTATTCCCCTGCACGGGTAGCCTCAATGGCTGCATTTAACGCTAATACGTTGGTCTGAGTCGCAAAACTACTAATCAAGTTCACCACTTTAGAAATTTTTTGTGATGATTCACTCAGGCGCTTAATTTTCTTACTTGTTTGCGCTACTGTTTCCCGAATCGCTTGAATGGCGTTAACAGTTTGATTCATGGCCGTATCACCGGAATCTACTGTTTTATTCGCTTGTTGTACTGCGACTTGTACCTGTTGGGCGCTGGCTACTACCGCTTGAGTCGAATCTACCATTTGCTGAATATCATTTAAGGCAGCAGCAATTTCTTCTGATTGTTGTTTAGCCAGTTCCGTTAGTCCGACCAGAGAAGTATTACTACTGCTAGAAGTTGCGGCTACTGTTTGGGCGGCTGTTTGGACTTGAATGACGATTTGCCGCAATGCTTGGAGAGTACCATTATAAGCATCAGCAATTGTCCCTAGTTCATCTTCTGTAATCGGCGCTCGGACTGTTAAATCTCCACTCAAAGCAGGTTTTAGTGCCATTAATAGTTGAATGGAACGTTTTTGTAATAACTCTTTGGCTTCTTTTTCTCTGGTTGCTGCTTCTGATAATTGCGCTGATTGGGTTTGCATTTGTTGCAAATATTCTGTTTGCTGTAAAGCTAATCCTAATTGGTCGCCAACACGGGCTAACAAATTCACTTGGGATTCTTCCCATTCTCTGGTATTAGAGTTTTGATAAACTGCCAATAAACCCCAGAGTTTTTCCCCGAAAAATACGGGAACAATGACATAAGCTTTAACTTCAAATTGCTCTAATATTTCAATGTGGCATTGGGCATGACCCATTTGATAGATATCTTTTACTGCCAAGGTTTCACCTTTAGCATAACGTCCTCCTTGAGTTTCTTGGAGGTGGGTATCTTCCCACACTGTTTTGATATCTGGCCCGACTAACTTCACCCAACCACTACCCACTGATTCGGCAATAAATACGCCACTCCAATCAGGATTAAATTTATAAATGCCGACGCGATCGCATTTGAGTAATTGTCTAACTTCTTGAGTGGTAGCTTTGAAAATTTCCTCTACATCTAAGGATTGACGAATGCGGTTAACAATCTTGGTAAAAGCTTTTTCTTGTTCGGCTATTTGTGCCAGCTTATCAGATTGTTCGCGCACTTTAGCTAGATAATCTACTTGGGATTTAGCTAAACTAAACTGCAAACTAATTTGAGTTAAGAAACCCTCTTCCCAACTTTGCCATTCACGAGAGTCAGAGTTTTGATAGGCTGCTAATAAACCCCAAAGTTTCTCACCGAAGAAAATCGGTACAATGATATAAGCTCTGGCTTCAAACTGTTCTAAAATTTCAATATGGCAGGGAGTTAAACCAACTTTATAGATATCATTAACTATAAAGTTTTCTCCTCTCACATACCTGCCGCCTTTGGTATCTTGGAGATAGGTATCATCCAAAACAGTCTTAATATCTGGCCCTACTAATTTTGTCCAACCTGCGGCTACTGATTCAGCGACAAATTCACC
>DATGXQ010000580.1:0-8560 GCA_035298905.1 Nostocaceae cyanobacterium
GAATCTTAATTGTCTTACAGCAGGGAACAGGGAACAGGGAACAGGGAACAGGCTTGAAAGTCTCTTAACATAAGCTTTTGTTCCTCGAATTTGTACCTCATTTACCTGAAATATGCTGTAGCATAAATAATCTCGCTTTTCAGTTTATGATGATAATTGATAAAACTACTAATTTATATCTATGAGTAATGCAATTACCCAAAAGCTACAACAAGCATCTGATGGATTGTTATTTATTAGTGAGTCAGAAAGTCCATTTCAAGTCATTTTCTGGGAGAAAAATGCACCTGCAACACTAGAAAAAATCTTAGAACTTACAGGCAGCCCAGGCTTGCCTATTGAAGTGGTAGATTTAGATTATTTATTCCGCAATTGTGCTGTAGAAAAAGATTGGCACGATGATGTACAAAAAGCGGAGGTAGCAAAATTTAAACAATTAGTGGAAGTTATTAATAATAACTTAACTGATGTAAAAGTTTATAGGATTGGACGAATAAATATTGATGCCTACATTGTGGGTGAAACTGCAACTGGAGATTTAGTGGGACTTGTTACTAAATTAGTTGAAACATGAAGTTAAAATGGCTCTAACGTACTTAGTATGCTAAACTGACAGGGAACGGGGAACAGGGAACAGGGAACAGCAAGAATGTCAGAGATTAATGATTTTAAAGACCTAATGATTTGGCAAAAAGGAATGGATATTGCTGAAAGATGCTATTTCCTAACTAAACTTTTTCCCAAAGAGGAGTTATATGCTATGGTTCAACAAATAAGAAGAAGCGCAGCATCTATTTCAGCTAATATAGCTGAAGGATATGGAAGACGATATAAAGGAGAATATGTAAGATTTTTAAACATAGCTCAAGGGTCAGTTAATGAATTAGAAACTCACCTAATTTTATCAGAACGAGTAGGATTATGCTCAGAAAAAGATATAGAAATGATTCTTAACTTATTATGCATAGGAAAGCAGAATGATTATTAGTCTTATTAAAAAACTAGAAAATTAACTATTTTTTCCCTGTTCCCTGTTCCCTGTTCCCTGTTCCCTCTTACCCAATTAGTAATTTAGCATAACAATTACCGAAGAACCGTTAAAATTAACCACCTAAGTTTTAAATAATAAAACTCGCCTATATTGGGCGAGTTTTTGTTAATTTTTGGCAAACTGAGCTACAGATTATCTACTCTAGCTTCAATGACGTTTTCTACAGAATCAGAGACGTTAGAGAACAAGTTATAACCTGTTGTAGATTCGATACTATCTACACTGACACGGTAAGTACGCCAGTCATTGTTACGTATACCTTGGTCGTTTGGCATATCAACTGCAATTACACGAGTTGATGTAGATACACCGCTTGCTCCTAATCCCGAAGTATCCAATACTATAATCGCTTTCCAAACCCTATCAGGTACAGTAACTTTTCCCAACGCTATAGTTGTGGCTGCTCCATTGCTACCAGTTCCTCCAGAACCATAGCCTCCTGATACAATATACAATTCTTTACCTTGAGCAACCAAATCCCTACAGTAGTTTTCTAGGTCTGCCCAAGGCCCCTGATTGTTATCAGGAGCTTGGGGCAAAATATTTGTCATCAAAAAAGTGGATGAATTATTCGTTATGTTGTTGGTTCTGTCCGCAGAAGGGGTCATATGTCCGCGGTCAAAACCTGATCCTGTATAATCGCTAGAAGTCACTCGATACCATCCTGAAGGTAAATTAGTATCAGCCCGAAAGTCGTCCTGCCTGGGAGCGGAGCCCAGCCAAGAAGAATTTAATTGCCACGATACCCAATTAGGAATACCGCGATCACGATGATAGCTTAAAGCATACTGGGACTTAACCATTAAGTAATTGCTTGGGTATGAAGTGCTAGTAATAGCACCACTGGGATTACCCATTGTGAGATGAACACTACTTGATTGAGCAATAGTAGGGCTAAAGTAGCCTATTAGCACCACTATTATTGCTATCAATGCAGAAGGTAACAGGAATCTAAAAAGATTCTTGCGTCTTATCATGTGTATTTTTTTACTAAAGTCTCTTTACAGGGTATTATCCAACAATTTCATAGAACAAGTATCTACAGATACAAAAATTTAGTAATTACCTTTAAGTTTTAGAATTTGAGCAAAGGGGACTACAAAACGCTCACCTTCCCTATGGGATGCCACTCATAGTTTGCTTTCTCTGAGACGATAAGACGATCGCTGTTACTTACTTAATAGGTTTACTGTAAAAATGCTCATAAATTCTTGAGGGATTAAACTCAACAGGGAAGCGAAACGCTCACTAAAGTGGCTTGAATAATTGCTTTTTCATCAAACTAACGCTCCATTGGTCGCCAGTTACCAGAAGGTATAAAGGCTGCCCAGTAGTATGGATGCTGATAATCTTTTCCTAACTCACCCCGTAGCATCTTGAGTTGAGTTTGTCGCAGTGCTTCACTCCGTCCTTGATTTGCTACAATTTCCTTGTAGTAATTCACCATCAAATCTTTAGTGGCATCATCATTAACTTTCCACAAACTAATTACTTGACTTTCAGAACCAGCAATCACTAAAGCCCGACGCAACCCATAAATACCTTCACCTGTAGTATCTTTACCGACACCAGTATCGCAAGCCGAAAGGACTACAAGTTTTGTACCGAGCAGATTTAAAGAAGTTGTTTCCAAAGCTGTGAGAATGCCATTTTCATTTTCATTTTTGTTAATTTGGCGATTTTTGAAGCCAGCTAAAACTAATCCTGATAGCAGTAAAGGATTATCTTCAAATGTACTTTTATCTTCTTGTTTAGGGGTTGCAAAAAAACCATGTGTGGCAACGTGGAGAATCTTGGGACTGTTTAATTGTTGGAGATTACCCTTAGAAGCTTGAGAGCCAACCAGGGGTTGAATACCTAAAAGTGAAGAAATTGCCTTTGCTTCCTTTGCTGTTCCGGGTAATGGAGGAAATGTTTGTTGAGATAGATTAATTGAGCGAGTTAGATTTTGAATGCTGACAACTTCAGGCTTCTTATCAAAGTAAGGATCTGCCATTATAACTGGTGGTTGTTTACTGGGAAATGTATTTTGTAATCGCAACAAATCCCGCCCAGATGTTAGGTAAGTCAAGGCATAATTTTCTAATAAATATTCGTCATTTTCATCAACTAAAGCCTCAAAAGGAATAAGATTTAAAGCACCATCTGGAGCAATGAGGATTTTGCGAGTATTACCTAAAAGTTTGCGGATAGGCTGCATGACAATCTGATCTAATTCACGAGCCGATTGTTTGACTTGGGTATTGGGTGTTTGTGGGTCTTGTACATCTTGACGAAACCTCTCTAATACTTTCTCGATTTCCTCAGCTGCACCTAAATCAATACCTTGAGGTTCGCCACTAGACTTCAGGATGTAAGCAGCATAACGCGGTTCACCAAAACGATCATCTCTTTGTGCTTTAGGATTCAATGGTTTATATCGCACCAATTCTACTAAAACTGCATCGGAGGGAATTAATTTTTGAATTGCTGCCAAATTTACTGGCTGAGACTGAAGACGGAATTCTGCACTGCGACGACTCAATTCGTCTTCTTTTCGTTGAACTTGCTCTTCCAAATTTGTAATTTGTTGGCGATATTCATCCGGGGAAAGTTTTTCTGGTTGCTTATGAATTAGTACAGCAAGTTGGCTGTAAAGGTTAGACAGTTCATCTATTAATTTTAGACTTTCTGGTTCATTAACACGCTGACGGAGAATTTGCAGATTATTGGTGAGAATATCTAAAATTCGTCCTTTGCGTTGTGAAATGGTAGTAAATGCTAAACGCGCCGCTTTGAAGTTATTAGGTTCAGAATTGAGATGTAAAGAGATAGTCGCATCTGTAGTACCAGATATAGTTTTGATATAGTCGCGTTTTTGACGTTCAAAACCCGCAGCTAGATTGTAGTTTAGATTATATTCTTCTGTTGCTACTCCTTGTGTCAGCAATTCAAGAGCGTTTATAGTTTCATCCTGTCTTAAGTACAAAAATGCCAAATTGTTCAAGCTTTGTGCCACATTAGGATGATTGTCACCCAACAGGCGTTTTGTCATCTCCAAAGCTTGGATATAAAGTGGTTCTGCTTCCTTGTACCTTCCCTGGCTTGAGTACAATCCTGCCAAATTATTCAAGCTTCGTGCCACATTAGGATGATTGTCACCCAACAGGCGTTTTGTCATCTCCAAAGCTTGGATATAGAGTGGTTCTGCTTCCTTGTACCTTCCCTGGCTTGAGTACAAAAATGCCAAATTATTCAAGCTTTGTGCCACATTAGGATGATTGTCACCCAACAGACGTTTTCTCATCTCCAAAGCTTGGATATAAAGTGGTTCTGCTTCTGTGTATCTTCCCTGGTTTTCGTACAAAAATGCCAAAATATTCAAGCTATCTGCCACATCAGGATGATTGTCACCCAACAGGCGTTTTGTCATCTCCAAAGCTTGGATATAAAGTGGTTCTGCTTCCTTGTACCTTCTTTGGTCTGTATACAAAGATGCCAAATTATTCAAGGTAGTTGCCACATCAGGATGATTGTCACCCAGCAGGCGTTTTGTCATCTCCAAAGCTTGGATATAAAGTGGTTCTGCTTCCTTGTACCTTCCTTGGTCTGTATACAAAGATGCCAGATTATCCAAGCTTCGTGCCACAATAGGATGATTGTCACCCAACAGGCGTTTTGTCATCTCCAAAGCTTGGATATAGAGTGGTTCTGCTTCTGTGTATCTTCCCTGGCTTGAGTACAAAGATGCCAAATTATTCAAGGTAGTTGCCACTTGAAGATGATTGTCTCCCAACAAGCGTTTTGTCATCTCTAACACATACTCTGCTAAAGGAATTGCTTCCCTATATTTACCTTGTTGAATAAATTGGATGACTTGTTGATTGAGTTTTTCTGCTTCTGCTAATTCTCCAGATTGGGTAGTTGTTGCTGGAGGATTTGCCTGTCCCATTGCTAGTTCTGGTATTGCCACCATTAACCCAGCAATTCCCAAAAAACTAGCAAAAAATATTGCTTGTCTAACCTTTCTTATCTTCATTAGGAAATTCTCCTTTTTAAATCATCTACTTGCTGTTGCATTTCTCTTTCTTTTGTTTCATCCCCCAAGTCAAGATAGCTCTTCTGAGCCTCTTGAAACCACTGCAATGCTTGTTTTAATTGGTCTAGAGTTATGTCTACTTCACCTAAATTGCTTTGAATTATTGCTTGTGCTGCTAAATTGTTTTCTGCCTTTGCCAATTTTAAGGCAGTTAAATACCGTTCCTTCGCTAACTCAGTTAAACCAATTTGCTGATAAATATTTCCTAAAAGCTGGTAAACTGCTATAGTTTTATTGCCTTTTTTAGTTAATCCTTCTAATAATTCAATTGCATCAGCATTCAAATTATTGGTTCTATATAAATGTGCCAAAGCTAAGTTTTTTGATTCATTGCTTAACAACTGTTGCTGTAAATTGACAATATCTGTCTTGACCCGTTGATTATCTGCATCACTTAGCACTGTAAATCCTGAATTATCTTTATCTTTAGTAGATGCACCATTACTTGCAGTAATAATCACCCGATAACGAAACCCTGGTTTTAGAGGTTTATTACCAGAATAAACAACTTCTGATTGGTTAACTTTGGTAGTCCAATCAACTTCTGGCCCCAATATCTGTACTTGATAACTAGTTGCACCTTTTACAGAATTCCAACGTAAGGTAGGCTGAAGAGTCGAAATACTAGTGTTGCGTGGACTGATAAGATAAGGAATTTTTTGGTCATTTCCTGCACGAGTAGGGCTAGTTATGTTACCTGGTCTTTTCAGAACTGGTCTAGTTGATGAAGGACAACCTTTAGCCACCTCAAATTCACCCTGAGAATTGAGATTCCAAACTTGCAAATTGTCACACACAACTTTTACAGATGCACCTTTTACTAAACGCAGTTTATCAGAACCACCTAATAACTCACCACCATGCGCTGTCTGGTAGCTTTTCCAAATGGGTTGCTTGAACTTTACATTTCCTTTAACTTCAGAAATAAAAATCAGTCTCCCTTCTTGTGCAAAACTAGGTGCAGATAATGTTATTAAGATTAGGGAAATAATAGTGCTAGAAAGAGTTTTTAATTGCAAAGTGTCTTGTATCATTTTGTTGTTTTTTGAATTTTTTTCTGTGCTATATGTAGCCAATTATCCTCATCAGGATTTAAAGTTGAGCCAAGTTTGGCGCATTGATGCCAATGTGATATTGCTGTCGCTTGTTTTTGCTTTTCTAAAACTTGTGCTAATAAACAATGTGCAGCACCAGGATTATTAATATACTTTTCTGCTTCTGGATTTTTAGCAATACCTGTTGCAGCTTGCAAAGCTTGTTGTGCTTCTTCTTCCCTCCCTTGTTCTAATCTTACCCATCCTAAATTTTTAAACAAACTATACCTAATTTCTGGATGGCTATTTTTCTTCTGAGCTAATTTTAAACCTCTTGCTAACAATGCAGCAGCTTGAGGATATTTTTTTTCTTGGATATACAAACGAGATAGATTGTTATAAGCTTCTGGTAAATCTCCTGAAAGAGCAATTTGGTATTCTTTTTTAGCTTTCTCTAAATCTTGCCATTCTTCATAGATAACGCCTAGATTATAATGAGCTTCAATATTATCTGAATCCAAAGAAATGGCTTGCAGATAATCCTGTTCTGCTGCTCCTAAATTTTTTTTATCATAATTCTTTAATCCATTACGGTTATAGATATCAGAAATAGATGGTAAAGCCAACCAAAAAACAATTAGTGCACCTGACATCATCAAAGTAGAAAGTAGCTTTGTTTCTTGGTGGTATTGCTTAGGAAGTTTTTTGTTTAGAAACTTATCAAATGCTTCTTGACCAGTTGTAGTAAACTGGCTTCCTGCTTGTAGCAAGGCCAGAAAACTAGGTAAAGTAACGGCTGCTGCTCCCAATAAGCCAACTCCACCACCTAAAAAGCGAGTAGCAATATTCACTAGCAAACTTATATTGGCAGTCCATCCAACAATATTGAGACAAATCCACAACCAATCCCAACTATCCCAAGGGTGGGGTGCAGTAGCATCTAACTTCCACCACCAAGCCTCTGCACTAGGTTGGACGCTCTCACGCCAAGATTGCAAGTTGTCTGCTGTTTTGCTGTTAACAGCTTTGGTAATTCGTTCAGCATTATTCCTGAGATGCTCATCTAGTTCTATGATTTTTTCCAATCTACTATTGGGGATATTCTTTGCCTCTTTCAAAGCATCATGAACTGCATTTCGTGCATTTAGAATTGCCAAAGCTTGCTCAGTATCAATAGCAGAGGATATGTTATCAATACTTCTCAGCGAGGCTTCATAACGCTCAAGAGTTGAGTCTAATTGACTATTCATACTTTTATAGACCAGTGGAAACAATAGCTATGGATTGTTTGACTAGTTAAAACAAGCTTTATAACTGTAATTATAATCCTATAATACAGAATTTAGCTGTATATAAACAAATACTATAGCTGATCGTATAGTGCATACGCTCTTGTACACTGTATAGTATATATGTTCTTATACAAAATTCCTCTACTCATTAGCAAATTGAGCAAGCTAATTTCATCCAATTCTCTTAGATCACTTAGCGATCGCTTTCCTCTATCCCGATAACTTGTAAACTGTAGTAGCCAAAATTTCTTAGTTTTGTTTACTGCTGTAGCTATTACATGAGTAATTAGAGGAATAGAGAAACCAGGATGTATATTGATGTCGCGGATGTTGTTTCTGTTGCCTGGAATAAAGACAGAGGAGAGGTTTTAAAACGTTTACGAGGCAAAAAATCCCGTCAAAAACTGGTAGACAAAATTGCTGCTCTGGGTGGTGAATGTTCCCACCAAAACCTGAAAAAATTAGAGTATGGTGAGTCTGAAAGTGTTTCTGTAAAAATGTTAGAAGCTATATGTTTGGCTTTGGGCATTTCCTTAAAGGATTTTCTTATTACAGTGGAAGTTACTCTGTAAATTTTCCATAGATATATTAATTATTGGTTGCTGTAGTAGCTAATTTAGAAGGGAAAATTAAAAAGGCGATTACCTTCTTTAGCCGGAAAGCGATCGCCTTTTGTTAAACCTCATCAATGAGGCCATTCTTAATGATCATACAAGATGAATGTGATAACCAAGCCTTAGCTCAATCAGTGTTTGATGTAAAGTAATACTCTAAATTAAATCATTTCAGTATTTCTTGGGAATTTTTAAACCATCTGCTATGGCAGAGTGTACTTAACAATTCCCAAAAATTTATGCCAAAAAAAGGAAAAGAACAGTCAAAAATAGTTTTAGACTTTTCCACAAAAATGTGGTCACTGAAATTAGAATTTGATCCACTATCAATATTGGCTGCTTGGATTTTTAGCTTAGGACTTCCTGCTACGACTCCTCTAATTAATCCCAATAATGATATTTTAGCAGCCTTAGTTCAGGGCAGCTTATTTTTGAGTGGGATAGTAGGGATTAGTAAATTACCCACTAATTCATTATCTGATTTTTTATCT
>DATGXQ010000581.1:0-10097 GCA_035298905.1 Nostocaceae cyanobacterium
CTGGGACTAAACCCCTTTCTCTCAAAGCTATTCTCGCTGGTGGTGCTGCTCCCCATCGCTTAGGACTCTCAGAAACTATTCTGATTTTTAAACAACACCTGATATTTATCGGCGGAATTTCCGGGTTAACTGAGCGTTTAATTCAAATACGACAAAGGTTTCCCGAACAACAGATTTGTATTGAAGTGGAAACAGAAGCCGATGCTTGGTTGGTGGCACAAGCCGGGGTAGATTTAATTCAGTTTGATAAAATCTCTCCTCTGGATCTGAACAAATTGGTTCCCCAGTTTAGGCAACAATATCCCAATTTAAAGTTAGCTGTCGCTGGCGGTATTAATCTAGCAAATATCAAGGAATACGCCGCTACAGGTGTAGAAATACTTGTCACCAGTTACCCCTATTTTGGTAAACCTGCGGATATTGCTGCCAAAATGAAGGCCGGAGAATAGGGCAGGGGGCAGAGGGGCAGGGGGGAAAAATGAATCTTATCCTCCCCATCTCCCCATCTCCCCCTCTCCGTGTCAGATATTACAACTTCGTCCCGCACTCAGAGCAAAACTTGTGGTCTGGTGCGTTTTGTGTGCCGCAGTGACTACAAGAAACTGGCTCATGATCAGCTGTAGGTGCTGGGTTGGGTAAGCCCACCATTTGAGCGTTACTCTTACCAGGAGCTACCATCGGATAGCAGTTTTCATCTCTGGTCACGTGGGCATTGAGAATTACGGGGCCATCATAAGCTAACATTTCGGCGATCGCGTCTGGTAATTCTTCCCGGCTGTGAATGACTATGCCTTTGATCCCGTATGCTTTAGCCAATAGTTCAATGTCCGGCATCCCCACTTCCATATTTGAGCAAGAGTAGCGCTCACCATGAAAGGCTTGCTGCCACTGTCTCACCATCCCCTGCCAGCCATTATTAACAATCACGGTCTTGACAGCGATGCCATATTGTGCTGCTGTTCCTAATTCTTGTAAACACATTTGGAAGCTGGCATCACCACTAATACAAATTACCTGCTCATCAGGGAATGCTACTTTTGCTCCAATGGCCGCAGGTAGTCCAAAGCCCATCGTTCCTAAACCGGCGCTAGATATCCACTTTCTGGGGCCATTTTTCAAGAATTGGGCTGCCCACATTTGATGCTGACCTACATCTGTAGTGTAGAAAGCGTTGGGAGCTTGGCGACCGACTTCGACAATCACCTCTTGAGGTGACATGCTATCAGGGTGTTGGGGAACAATCAGAGGATAATCTTTGCGCCAACGATTAATCAAGTTTAACCATTCGGCGTTTTGGTTGGGGTTGCCTTTTTTCCCTGCATCTTGGCAACGCCGCAACAGGTCGGTTAAAACGTTCTTCACATCACCGACGATCGGTACTTCAGGAACCCGATTTTTACCTACTTCCGCAGGGTCAATATCAATGTGGATTACTTTAGCACGGGAGGCAAATTCGTCTAATTTACCTGTTACCCGGTCATCAAATCTCGCTCCTACACAAATTAGCAAGTCGCAATCTGTGACGGCAAAGTTAGCATAGGCTGTACCGTGCATCCCCAACATTCCCAAAGACAGGGGGTGATGTTCATCGAATGCACCGATCCCCATTAAAGTGGTAGTAACAGGGATATTAAATAATTCTGCGAATTGCTTAATCTCTGCATGGGCATTAGCGGCGATCGCTCCACCACCTACATATAATAAGGGGCGGCGACTTTCCCGAATTAACTGAATTGCGGCGTTAATTTGTCGGGGGTTGCCTTTGACCGTGGGGCGATATCCAGGTAACTTGACTGCACCCGGTTCTACAGGTACATAGTCAAATTCCTCAAAAGCCACATCTTTAGGCACATCAATTAATACAGGCCCTGGTCTACCGGTGCTGGCAATATGGAAAGCCTCAGCCACGATCCGCGCCATGTCTTTGGGGTCACGGACGACATAAGAATGCTTGACGATGGGTAAAGTAATACCGTAAATATCTGTTTCTTGGAAGGCATCTGTACCAATCATTTTCCGGGGGACTTGTCCGGTAACAATCACCATCGGGATCGAGTCCATGTAGGCGGTAGCGATACCTGTCACCAAATTAGTTGCTCCTGGCCCGGAAGTCCCAAAGCACACACCCACCTTACCAGTAGCACGGGCGTAACCGTCGGCGGCGTGGGCAGCACCTTGTTCATGTCTGACAAGGATATGTTTAATTGTGCCTGTAGCTTCTACTTTGTATAAATCATCATAAATCGGCAGAATTGCTCCACCGGGATAACCGAAAATATATTCAACTCCATGCCGGATTAAGCTATCTAATAGAGCAAAACCCCCGGTTGCCCGTTTGGGGGTGATAATGGGATTGTGGGAAATAGAAGATTGAGCTTGACTTTCTGGTTGTGGGAGACTTATTTGGGAAGGCGATCGCACGGTAAACCTCAGACGATAGCTAAAGTTAATACTTTGTTCTGTAGTTAATACTTCATTTTAATCTAAAATCGCCAGCAAATGCTCACAAAATCTTGGCTATCAGCATAAGAATAAAAAACGATTTTAAATTACAGCAGAATTCAGGAGTCAGAATTCAGGAATCAGGAGTGAAAGCCGCTTTGTGTTTAAGTTTTGATTTTTAGTTTGGACATTATTCACTGGCAGTCTGCTGTAACTAAATAGAATCTTGTAAAACACTGCGACTACTCCGCCAAGCCCAAACCCCAACAGAGGCTACTAGCAAACTCATACCCAAAAGCACAATTGATAAACCTAATTGATCAACTAGCTTGGTAGTAATCAGCAGAGGAGCAGAAAGAGCGATATTGACCGCATGATTTTGAAACCCAAACACTTTACCATGCATTGCTGGTGGTGTATTTTGCTGAATTAAAGTTTGCATTGGTACATTTACAAAAGCCGCACCCATACCTAAAAACACACATAACCCCAACGCCAAAGGTAAATTAGGAATGACAGTGAACAAACACAAAGCCACAGCCATAATCGAAAACCCAATTAAAGGCAAGGGCTTACGATGTAATTTATAGCCAAACTGTCCTAAGATCCCAGCACCCAAAACCATACCTATACCGGTAGCAGCAATAAAAAAGGTATAGCCGAGTTGCTTATCTGATTCCTCTGGTGAGATAATTTGCAGCTGTTGCATTTGCTCATGGAATTTAATCGCTAATCTAATTGATAGCTCCAATAAGGCTGCAAACACAGAATATAAAGCTACAATTTGCACCATAGCATTCCAAACTAAGCGGTTTTTCTTCAGATAGCGCCAGCCTTGAACAAATTCAGTCCAAGGATTAGGCACAGCAGTCTCTTGATCGCGGTGTTTATGTTCTTTAAAATAAATTGGCATCATAACTAAGGCAGATAATAAGTAGCAGCCACCTACTACTAATTCCCCACCAAAGCTATAACTTATACTTTTAGCCCATAGTAATAAGGAATGACCTGTAGCATTAGCAACGATCAGCGCTGCCATCATCGTGCTGGCGAATAGTGCATTAGCAGCCATTAGGGACTCTCGTTTTACTAGCATGGGAATGACTGCTTGTTCTGCCGGTGCAAAAAACTGTGTCACCGTGGAGATAGTAAAAACGACTATCAACATTACCTGAAATTCTCTTGGTAGAAACGGTAAACACAAAGTCAATAAACCACGTATAAAATCTGACCCCACCATAATCGGCTTTTTTGGCATTCGGTCAACAATCACACCACCAATCGAACCAAACAAAATTGCTGGTATGGTAGATACTGCATACAAATAGAAGCGTCCCTCTTCCTCTGGAATTTGTGTATTCAGTAGATATACACTTAAAAGGTCAATAGTCAGTATCAGAAATATCTTATCTGCCATCTGGGAAATTAATTGCCCAATCCAAAGCAGCATAAAATTACGGTTTTTGAGTAGCGAGCCAAAGCCTTTATTCACAACAGCAGGTTCATTGGGAATCATCAGAATACTTAGGATATTGACTATGGTAGATGTAGTTGAGGGAACTGGAAAAGATGGGGGAGACGTGGAGAGGGGAGACACGGGGAGAGGAGAGGGGAGACACGGTGTTCGCGTAGCGTCTCCGCAAGGAGAGGGGAGAGGGGAGAATCTTCTTTATCTCCGCGTCAGAGCGTCCCCGTGTCCCCGTGTCTCTCTTCTCCGCGTCAGAGCGTCCCCGTGTCAGAGCGTCTCCTCTGCCCCCCTGCCCCCCTGCTCTATGACTAATTACTAACTCCCTATTTCTCACTCCTGTTTACTAAATCTATTTTCCGGATTATTTTTCTTCATAGCTTTGTAAAAGTAGATGCAAAAATTCAGCAGCACTGAGGAATTGTTTGGGTGGGGTAAACTGATCTGATGGGTTTACCCAATAACCTTTTACCATGTGGGGAGAGTGCCATATATATAAATGATCAACTGGTGGTTCGGCGTAAAAATTGTTCTGCCCACTACCTAGTAAAGCAGAACTCCAATGGGTAAAATAGTCATGACTCAGGCGATGAATGGGAAAGTGAGCATATAAAGGCACTGCCCAGCCATCTATGGCAATGAAGGCTTTGATTCGTCCTCCCATGAGTTGCCAGCCCATAGCCGCACTTATCGCCCCCACTACACCAGCGCTAAAGCTAATGAATACAACTGGCGATTCTAGCTTATCTGCCAAGCGATCGCGCAAAAACTGCAAAATATGAAATCCTGATAAAGCTAAAAGCCCCTCCCCTGGATAAATTAAAATTTTTTCTCGATTTTGCTCAATTGAGCTATCAGTGGTTGAATTTTGCCACCCAGCGACAAAGCTTTCTGTTAGTGACGGCTCATGGATTCCAGGGCAAATAATAATTCTCATTTGCTTACCATGTTATCAGTTCTGAGGATTGCCAATCTTAGTAAACTGTCAGGATTTAAAGTTTTAATTGCTACTAATTTACAATGTAATTTCGCTTAAGTTTAAAACAGTTTATTTGAATTAAACAATAGTTTAAGCATTAATAATTATTTAGTGGCAGTTAATTATGACACATCTTAGCCTCTGGGGTGTAGGGGGATGTACCACGTTCTCAGATATTTAGTTTTATGTTTTTACATATCCTATCCCCCCGGAAGGGATAATAATTAACGTAATAGCAAAGGGTAAAAGATTATTGCCCTCTGTATGAGTGGGTTTTTCGACTCGCCCGTACTTAGCTATCAACTAACAACCAATCTATTCTGGTCATTTTGAGGGACTCATTGTGGTAGCCACACCAGAAAAACTGCATCATACCCAGGAACATCTATCAAGTAATAATCGTGTCGCTGTACTGCTAATGGGCTATGGCGAAGTGGAGAGTTACGAAGATTTCGCCAACTATAATGAACAGGCGCTAAATCTACTGACAGCGAAGTTTGCTCCTGTACCGACTTGGATTTATCCACCTTTGGCGAGACTTTTGGCATTATTCGATCGCCACGAATGGGGACACCAACACCATGATTTTATCTCCCCCCACAATGCCATTTTTGAACAGCAAAGGGCAGGAATTGAACATAATTTACAACATAGATGGGGTGAAAACGTCAAAGTTTTCAAAGCCTTTAATTTCTGCGCTCCTTATTTACCTAAACAAGTTTTAGCCGAAATTCAACATCAAGGCTTTGACAAAATCTTAATTTATCCTTTGTTGGTTGTAGATTCAATCTTTACTAGCGGTATTGCTATTGAGCAAGTCAATAAAGCTCTAACAGCAATGGCTGAAAGTGATCAACATTGGGTTAAAGGGTTACGTTATATTCCTTCTTTTTATAATGAGCCAAAATACATTGATTTAATGGCTCATTTAGTAGAAGAAAAAATTAAATCTGATTTGGCAGATGCTTATTTACCCTCCCAAATCGGCATTGTCTTAATGAATCATGGTTGCCCCCACAAAGCTAAAGGTTTTACTTCAGGAATTACTGAAAGTCAAATACTTTATGATTTAGTCCGAGAAAAATTAATTAATCGTTATCCTTTAATTTCTGTGGGTTGGTTAAACCATGATACACCGTTAATTGAATGGACTCAACCAAGTGCCGAACAAGCGGCAAAGAATTTAATTCAATTAGGTGCAAAAGCGGTCATGTTTATGCCTATTGGTTTTGCCACAGAAAACCATGAAACCCTTTTGGATGTGCATCACATTATCCATGCTTTGGAGAAGCAATATGCTGATGTGAGTTATTTACAAATGCCTTGTGTAAATGACCATCCAGAATTTTTACAAATGGTTGCAGAATGGGCAAATCCCCAAATTGAGGCACTAATCAAAGCGGAAGAAATGGTAATTAATCCGCAGTTAGTGATCACTCATCATCACCATCATCACCATCATTAAATTACAGCAGGGAACAGGGAACAGGGAACGGGGAACAGAGTGGAAAGTCTCTTAGCATAAGGCTTTGTTCTTAAAATTTGTACCTCATTTATCTGAAATCTGCTGTAATCATCGGGTGGGCAATGCCCACCTAAATTAAATTAAAACAAATATCACATTATAATTTATGATATAATTGGGTTAACCTGTTTCTAAAAATCCCAGATTCAGGACAGGAAAATGAAACAACCCAACTTATCCCCAGTCATTGCTGTTAATATTCCCACTATCCTAACATTGAAACTCTCCCATGATGAATTTGTCCATTTAGCACTGGCTAACCGAGATTTACAATTAGAAAGAACGGCTGCGGGAGAGTTAATTATAATGCCACCAACCGGAAGCGGTACAGGAAAGAGAAACTTTGATATAGCTGGACAACTTTGGCTGTGGAATCGTCAAACTAAGTTAGGGGAAGCTTTTGACTCATCCAGTGGCTTTCATCTTCCTAATGGTAGCGATCGCTCTCCTGATGCAGCTTGGGTAAAAAAAGAAAAATGGAATGCTTTGACTGTAGAAGAACAAGAAACTTTTGCCCCCATTTGTCCTGATTTTGTATTAGAATTACGCTCGAAAAGTGACTCTCTAGAAAAGTTGCAAGCCAAAATGAGAGAGTATATAGAAAATGGGGCTGCTTTAGGTTGGTTAATCGACCGACAAAATAAAAAAGTAGAAATTTATCGACCAAATCGGGAAGTAGAAATTTTAGATCATCCTCTCACTTTATCAGGAGAAGATGTTTTACCAGGTTTTGTCTTAGATTTAACTGAAGTTTGGAGTTGACAATGGTTAATCTACAAGTTTCCTTTGAGTCTTTAATTGAAGCAATAACATCTTTAAGCTTGGAAGAAAAGAATCAGCTTTTAGAAATTTTAGAAGACCAAATTTTTGAAGCAGAAGAAGATTTAATAGAAACAGATCCACAGGTTCTTGCTGAAACTGAAGAGGCTAGAAAAGATTATCAGAATAGTAATTATAAAACTATTCAAGAATACATCGCTAATCATTCTGGTGCAACTTCATGAGCTATGAAGTCATCATATGAAGGTCTGATCACAAACAAATAGATACTTTAGAACATCAATACTTCGGACAATTTTTAGAACGAAGCCACAAAGCTTACAGCGCAAGGAGTCTAGGAAATGTCGAATTAAATGCAACTCAGGTGTAGACCTGACTTTGATTTAATTATTGTTGGTAACTCAAAGCCCTAGAGGATAAGCGATACAGCCACCGAAAAAGTGTCCGAACCATTGGAACATATTAAATTATGTTTAAACCGTATTAAGTTTTGGCAGTATAATATAATATGTGTTAAAGTTAACCTGATGTTTAACTTGACACTATAATGAGCAATAACTACGTGTGTGAAACAGATTTCTACACGGACTGGGTTAACTTCTTAAAAGAGGAACTTAGCAAGTGGGGATGCACAATTGAAAATAACGAAGACTTAGAAAAAGTCAGTTTCACGTATTTTAATCTTCGGAAAAGAAGGCTCATGCCTGTTGTAAGAGAAGTATTAATTTCCAAAGAGTTTGTTTGTCCATCACAATATCTAGCTGGACTTGAATTAATAAAAGAGCGTATACGTAGAGGAGAGGATTTAACACCACATTTGAGCAGAAGTGTCTTGACTGATCCCAGCTATAATGATGACCTGCTTAATGATTGGGGTATTCATCATCTTCATCTCGGTATCGTTCCAGATGCTAGAGATAATCGTATAGTTGAAAGAACTGGTCCTCTTTTATTTGCACGATTTGACGACAACTATGCCTATCTTATTAATGTTTTAAATCATGGTGAGTGGGCAAATATAGACTTCATTCGTGTTCTTCATAATAATTGGCCAACGTCAATAGAACATTGTCGTGCAGAAAATGTTTCAAGCATTGAACCATTAGGGGATATACAAGCATATCGAGATGCGGGAGAACAAACATTTATTGAAATTGATGGTGTTGTCTACCTACCCATTGGAGGTGGGTATACACAGTCCAGGTTAAGTGTTGAAGTGATTCAATACTCAGACTATTTTTCTGCTATGATTAGAGAATTGGAAAACCGCGTAAACAATAATGTTAGTAAATTAGTGGCAGATGCTCAAACTCAAGGATTATCACTTCCTGAAAAATTACACATTAAATTGGTAGTGGAAAAAGAGAAAATATACGCAGAAGAACAAAGCTCGAAATTCAAGTGGCCAATCGCTAATCTAGATTGGTAAAGTTATGTAGGTTGGGTTTCCTAACGTCAACCCAACATTTAAAAAAATAAATACGTAATTATTATTACTATAAAATACAGGGTAATTTAACCTAATCTTACCTAAAGAGATGAAAAAAGAATGAAAGCAATTAAAGTAATGGCAACCATAAACGAACAGGGACAACTTACTTTAGATTGTCCCTTAATGACAGATAAGAATAGTCGCGTTGAAGTAATTGTTCTGATTCCCGAAGCGACAGAAATAAATGAATATGATAAACATAAAGAAGAAATTTTAGAAGACTTTCGTCAAGCTTGGCATGAAGCAATGACAGGAAATACTATTCCTGTATCTCAACTTTGGGAAGGGATTGATGATGTCTGATCAACCATTAATTCAAGTTGAAGCTTCAGTAACTTTTAACCGAAATTTACGCAATCTTGCCAAAAAATATCGTAGTATTCGTGATGATATACAACCGATTCTAGAACAACTTCAAAGGGGAGACTTACCAGGAGACAAAATATCTGGAATTGGTTATGAAGTTTTTAAGCTAAGAGTCCGAAATAGCGATATTCAAAAAGGTAAAAGTGGTGGCTACCGTCTGATTTATTATGTTAAAACTGCAACGGGAATTATTCTACTGACTATTTATGCAAAATCTGAACAAGCTGATATTTTAGCGGATGAAATTAGAAGCATTATTACGGAGTATGAAAAATTTGCAATGGAAGAGAAACAAGATAGTTAGTATAGTTACTTCTCCTGTAGGTTGGGTTGACGCAAAGAAACCCAACATTTGGCTGATAAAATAAATGAGTTAGGAATTAGAGGTGTAGGTATTCGCTAATTTTAATAATGAACAAAATTAAACTATTTACTCTAATAATCAATCAAATAAACTTTCTACAGTGAGGTTAAAATCTTTAGCAAATTCTGGTACTGGCAAAGCTGCATTTAGTTGATCAAAACAAGTTGTTGGTCGGTCTGGCCAGTAAACAAATACAGATTGTTCTTTTGGGTCAATCAGCCATCCAATTTGAGTTCCATGCTTGAGACAGTGTAAGATGTTTTTAATAACTTTAGTTTGGCTTTGGTCAGGTGATAAAATTTCAATAGTCCAATCTGGAGCAAGAGAAAAAACATTGGCAACTCTGCCATTTTCCTGACGGGGAATCCTCTCCCACAGAAAGACAGAAATATCTGGTACAATTGAGCGTCCACCAAAAGTACAGTGCAGTTCAGAAAAAGCTCTGGCTATCTTTTTGGGTTTTAAGATTAAATTAATTGCAGGTGGTAACTCAGTTTGAATTGCACTATGTTCTCCTTGTGGCATTGGTTTTTGGATAATCAGTCAGGGAAAACGCATCATGATTTTATACAGCAACATTAATAGTGGGTAATAAACCCCTTAAAAAGCTAATTTAATTCAACCAAAATTGAAATATTTTGTAGAATATATTTGCTCCAAATAAAAATATTACTATTGAAAATT
>DATGXQ010000582.1:0-6484 GCA_035298905.1 Nostocaceae cyanobacterium
GGGAGACACGGTGTTCGCGTAGCGTCTGTGCAAGGAGAGGGGAGAATATTCAATTTTGGATTTGCGATTGTGGATTTTAGATTGTTCCATTCAAAATCTAAAATCTAAAATCCTTTCTGTCTCCGCGTCTCCGCGTCCCCGCGTCCCCGCGTCTCTTTTGCCCCTCTGCCCCTCTGCATCTACTTCCCTACAAAGCTATCTCTTGTCCTTTAGTATCATAAAGAACTAAAGGTAAATTAGCATTTTGACTAATTACGCCTAGTGCTTCTCGCAGACTTTGGAAGTGAGTTTGTATATCACCCAAATTAGAATTTTCTCCTCCTAAAAATCTTTCATAGTCAGGAGTGAGACGCACAAGAATTCTTTGACTATCTACAGTAAAAGTACAAAACTGTAGGCCATTGTTGCAGGTCTTAGCTAAGTCAGCGCGAGTTTGTGCCAACCCTCCAGCCAGTTGCTGTTGTGCTTGTGCTTGGCTGAGATTGGCTGAATATGTTTCAATCAAAGGTTGAGCTTGAGTATAGTAATAGCTGTCATTAGAAATTTGTTTAGCATTCTGCACAGCTTTTTCCCAAGATGCGACGGCATCTGGCCATTGGTTCTTTTGTCCGTAAGCTTTAGCTTGGTTAGCAGCATTAATAGCTGTTTGATAGGATTGGGCTGCTAATAGTTCTTTGGTAGCGCGATCGCGGGATGCGATTAGTTTGGGTTGATATTCTGCTAATAAAGTTTGTGCTTCTTGGTAGGCAGAACTGTCTTGAGGGATAGTTTTTAAGGCATTGATCACTACTAGCCAAGTGGTTTGTACCTTTTGCCACTCGTTACCAGATTTGGCTTGAGCTTGGCGCTGTGTGGCTGAGTCAGCTATTTTCTTGGATAAAGTTAATTTATTAAACCATTTCTCTTCTGTGAGTATCTTTTCATTGAGAGCTTGCAAGTTTAGCTGATATGTAGGTAATTTCTCTCTGACTAGGCCGTAAAATTCATTGTTGGGTTTGATGGCTGCAAAATCGGCGATCGCTTTGCGCCAAGAATTTTGTCTAGCTTTTAATTCTTCTATATTCTTGGCAGGAGTTTCACTTTTTTTCAGCACTGTTTCTGCTTGCCGTAAAGCTTTTGACACCCGCTCCACACTATTTAACTTTTCAGAAAAACTGGTGGATAATTCTTCAGCTTGTTGATGACGAGGAGACCACCAAGGAATTGCTTTTAATCCCGTCACTACCTCTTGTAGTTGTGATTGTAATGCCTCCAGGTCTTTAGCAGACTTAGCTTTACGAATTAATGTTTGGGAGTCAGTTTTCAATTTTTCAGCTGTCTGTAATTCTTTACATTCACCAACCATACAGGAACTAACTAAAAAGAAACCACCCCCACCAAAGATTAATACCACCCCTACTGCAAGACCTATAAGTATAGGCACAGGTGGCGATGTGCGCTGTTTCTTTTGTTCTAATAAGTTAGGCGCACCTGCGAAGGGATCAAATACTTCCTCTGCTGTTTCATTTTCTTGACCCAGGAAAGACCCAGAATCAGGGAAAGTCTCCAAGGGAACTGAACCAAAAGCAGCAGAACCAGCATCAGGGAAGGACTCCAGGGGAACTGAACCAAAGGAGAAACCAGATCCAGAATCAGTTGCAGAAGAATCAAAGGATAGGTTTGGACTATCCTCTGGTGTTGAGTCAATGGAGACTGAACCAAAGGAGAAACCAGATCCAGAGTTAGTTGTCGGGGAATCAAAGGATATATTTGAACTATTCTCTGTGGAAGTGGAATTAAAAGAGGAATCAACTAAAGCATCTATAGTAGCGGAATCAAAGGGCGAGTTAGATTCGTAATCTGGGGATGTAGAACCAAAAGGTGATGCCCCTAAAGAGTCGATCGCGCCAAAAGGTGCGCTAGAACTATCGTCTAGGGAGATAGAACCAAAAGGTGATTCTGTCAGCGAGTCTACGGAAGCACTAAATGAGGATTCAGCACCATAGTCTGTGGAATTTGAACCAAAGGGAGATTCCACACCAGAACTAGGGGTAGATGGCGGGATTACTTCTTCCGGTGCTGGAGATGTTGACTGGGGTAGCTCATCAGTGGGTGGAAACTGCATCCGATACCCAGCAGCAAGCCCCTGTGCCTCTACACCAAAGGCGGGTGTTTCCCTATCCCTTTCTCCTCTAAATCCTATCTCCTGCTCTGTTTGCTGTTGTGTTTCTTCCTTCTTTGCCTGTGGCTCTATACTGAGAATCTTTTTAGCATAAGGTAATTTTTCTCCACTTACTCTAACAAAGCATTGCACTTGTTGAGAATGCTGGCTAAATTGCCTCTGGAGTGTTTTAGTTAACACCGCAAAAATTTTATCAGTATCAAATACTACGTTTTGCGGATGTTGAATTAAAGTCATTAACTGCCCATTTTGGACGACGCACTTTACTTGGAGAACATTACCAGAAGGTACTTCTGTCAGTAATTGTCCTTGTAAAACATCGGCTAAAAGTTGTGTATCTTCCTGTTGGATGGCCATTTTCATAGGGATTTACGGCTAGTCTTCTATATAGTTTTTATTATTTTCAACTAAATGAGTTGATACTACGCTTATGGAGAAGTTGTTTTTACTGGTATGATTTACCAAGACAGCAATTAGCATTCTAGTTAGTTCTGTTTGACTTAATGAACCATAGTATTTCCATTGAGTAGCAAAAGAAAGTGCTTTCGCTAGTCTAACCCAGTGTTTGTTCAAGTTATAGCGATCGACTCTCAACGATCTGCATCAGTACTTAAGGTAATTATTTACCGTTTGCTTACTTAGTGTAAATGGTTTCATTAATACTGTAGTGTTGATTTTGTTTCCTGCTGATAATAAACTCGTAAATCAACATAGTTCGACCATAACTAATATTTTTTTCAAGTATCGGTTTTGACAAATAAATATTTAGCTCAAACTGTTCTGTTTTGGCAATTGTAGTTACTAAAACATTGTCTATCCTCCTAATTTAAGTCTTTGGTTTTTTGACTGTTAATCAGGGATGATCAAAAATTTCACAATATTACCAGGAGACGTATACTTGCACTAGTCGTAGTCTTAACATCTAATACAAGAACTTTCTAACACAAATTTTGCTTATTGGTCAAAAAGCACTAATTGACTAAAAGTGTAGACTGTTACTCTATGAGGCTGTGAGCATCAACTTTGTATACTCCCAAGTATGTAAGTTGCTGTAAGAAGTCAGGAGTCAGAAGTCAGGAGTCAGGAGTCAGGAGTCAGGAGTCAGGAGTCAGAAGTCAGGAGCGGAGCCTCCAGACGCTCCGCCTCCGGTCAGAATACTGGTGAAATCAAAAATATCAATAGGTGAGTTTTGTAAAAATCATCACCTCCATATCTGGAAACTTTGTTAATTCTGGATAACCTGCGCTAACGCTCCGCGAACTGGACTCTGGATTCTGAATCCATACCAGTTACCTTTTCTCTTTCCCTTCCTTTCCTGCTACTTACAAGTAAATTTGATGATTAAGCCAAAAATTAACCCCTTAAGTATAAATTAGCAATCACAAATGGGAATAATAGATTTTGAATATTTGCTACTGTAGAAGTGACGTTGAGCAATGCCATATTTACAATTTAAAATTCCAACTTTTATTAACCACTCAAAGTTACTGGATAAGCGAGAAGAGCATTAGCATGGAGAATTTACTGAGGAAAAACAAAACTAGTGGCAAATTGATACCAAAAACTGAACTGGAGAAATTAATTTGTTGCTGTTGCTGAATTCGATAAAATTGATCCGTACAAAATAAATTTTTCTAGCCAACAAAAGCTTGATTCTGCTTTATACCGCACCCTTTGAGTGCTGGGAAATTTTCATATAGTAAGGTGTGTATCAATGGATTTATTGGAATACCAAGTTAAAGAATGGTTTGGCAAGATAGGCATTCCCGTGTTACCTTCCCAAACAATTGACCATCCCACAGATTTAAAACGATTAAAAATTCGCTACCCGATCGTACTCAAATCCCAGGTGTATGCAGATGAGAGGGCAAAAGCTGGTGGAGTCAGGGTTGTAGAAACAACAATAGATGCGATCGCCGCAGCCCAAAATATCTTTCATTTACCTATTTGGGGAGAATTGCCAGAGGTATTACTGGCAGAATCAAAGTATGATGCCCAAGAAGAGTTTTATCTAGCTGTAGTATTAGATACTGCCCTGTGTCGCCCAGTGCTTTTAGGCTGCAAAGAACCGGATATAGATGGGGATTCCGCAGGGGATAAAATGCAGTATGTGGTAGTAGAGCAGGAATTTTCTCCTTTTTATGCTCGTCGTCTAGCTTTAAAAATGGGCTTACAGGGGACGCTGATGCAGTCGGTGAGTGGTGTGATAGAGAAGATGTATCAGCTGTTTGTACAGAAAGACTTAGATTTAGTGGAAATTAACCCCCTGGCCATTAGTGCCTCCGGTCAACTCATGGCTTTGAATGGGAAAATTAGAATTAATGAACGAGCCATCAACCGCCATCCAGAGATTGTGCAAATGGCGAAAAAATTAGCTCATCGCCAACACATTAAAGAGCAAAAAGGCATGTTGGGCGATTGGGAAAGTTCAGAAAAGCAGGGAAAAATCAGTATTTTGGGTAATGGAACTGGTTCAGTGTTGACTACTTTAGATGCAGTGGTCGATGCAGGGGGCAAACCGGGGATGTGTATAAATTTACGTCATGCTTTTTTGAGCGATACTACACCTACAACTTTTAGCGATCGCCTCCGCATCGGTTTACAAACCTTAGCTGCTGATAAAAGCATGTCAGTGATTTTAATAAATTTTTTGGGTAATATTCCCCAAGTTGAGCAAATGCCAGAAGTAATTGCCCGATTTCTCCAACCGGACGAAACATTATATACCAATGGCAATAAAAGCCAGTTGGTACAGCTACCCCATTTAGTGATCCGTCTAACTGGTTCTGAATTTAACAGTGCTAGAGACTATTTAACCTCTTTGAAGATTTCCCATCAGGAGCTAATAGTAGTGGAAAGTTTAGATGCGGCAGTAAAGGCAGCAGTCAGCTTGGCTAAATTACCCATAGGCAGAAAATAGTGCTAATTTATCTAACTTATTTTCTAGTAATTTTGGCCGCGATCGCTGCGGTTTGGCTTTTACCTAATGGAACGCTCTTACAGCAGGGAACTCTTAACAGGGAACTCTTAACAGGGAACAGAGTTGAAAGTTTCTTGGTACATGGCTTTTGTCTTAAAGTTTGTGCCTCATTTACCTGAAACCAGCTGTAAAGTGGGCGTTTCGCCATCGTCAAGATGAATCTTGTCTACACAATTGGATTTTGACACTTTTTAATTCAACGATTACAGCAGTTTATAATTGAGGTTTTCAATCCCAATATTTTGGGTAAAATCAATTTTCTTAATTACTTTCTGACTCCATACCCTTTCCTGCTAGAGCAACTGTTAATGATTTTTTAACCAAATTTGTTCCCTGTTAATATTTACTTACTTCCTTCTTTCATCAACCATTTCACAACTCAAGTATAACTGTTTTATTTATGAATCTAACGCCAGAAAGCAAAGTTTTAATTCAGGGATTTTGTGAATTTATTTCCCCAACTCATATTACCCAAATGAAAGCTTATGGCACTAATTTGGTGGCAGGTGTCAATCCTGGGTGTGGTGGACAAAAAATTTATGATCTGCCAGTATTTGATTTAGTTGAGGAAGTGGTAGCAGAGTTTGGTCAAATTGACACTACCATAATTTGCGTACATCCCTATCAAGTCTTAGATGCGGCATTAGAAGCGATCGCCTCTAATATTGAACAGATTATTATTATTTCTGCCGGTGTACCACCTTTGGATATGGTGCAATTATTGCGGAAAACAGAAACCGGCGAAACTTTGGTCATTGGCCCCAATAGTCCGGGAATTATCGTGCCAGGAAAAATTCTTTTAGGTACTCAACCCAGCGAATTTTATACACCAGGACGGGTAGGAATTGTCAGCCGCAGCAGCACCCTGACCTATGAAGTAGCCTGGGAATTAACTAAAGTCGGCTTAGGTCAATCAATTAGTGTGAGTATTGGTAGTGATGCCATTGTCGGGTCTTCCTTTTTGCAATGGTTACAAATACTCGATGAAGACGATACCACAGAGGCGATCGTGTTAGTAGGGCAACCAGGAGGAGGCAGCGAAGAAACAGCAGCCAGTTATATAGCCCAGGCTATAGATAAACCAGTCATCGCTTACATCGCTGGTAGACACGCACCAGCACCAAGAACCTGGCAACAGTCAGGAAACCTAGTCGCAATAGTAGAACGTGATCCTAACTTTGGCACAACCCAAAATAAATTAGCAGCCTTCCAAGCCGCAGGAGTTCCCGTTGCTGACAGTCCCGCCCAAATTCCCCAATTACTGAAAAAGGTAATGAAAAATTAGGAGAGATAAGGAGGATGGAGAGGGGAGAGGGGAGAGGGGAGACACGGGGAGGGGAGAC
>DATGXQ010000583.1:0-1990 GCA_035298905.1 Nostocaceae cyanobacterium
CGTCCGCCACTATCTCCGAAAAGACCGTTCGACTTGCATGTGTTAAGCATACCGCCAGCGTTCATCCTGAGCCAGGATCAAACTCTCCGTTTTGTTGTGTTTCGAGTTTGTCTTTCTTTTGGCTCCGAAATTATTATTCCGAAATCCTCTATAATTGTTTCTTGACGAGGATTGGTTAAATTATTTCTTTCAAAGTATTATCTTTTCTCGGTTCAGTTGTGAGCGCGTTGCGCTTTCGCTTCCGTTTCCGTTTCGCTCTCACTCTATTTAATATAACTACCTCCCACAGCTTTGTCAACTATTTCTCAAAAAAATTTTTCGATTTTTTCTTGGCTCGTAAAAGATGGTTACTAATATAGTAAGGAATTGATATAACTATAATTGGTTCTACGATCGCCACAACCACAGCCAGAGCAACATCTATATATATATAGTAGTCATCGTATTTATCAAGGTGGGTTGATGGGGTGTGGGTAGCTCTGAGGCGATCGCTTGGTAAGATTGGGGTCAGCATGATAGGTTCAGACATACTCTGGATGCCAGTTCTGACCTTACTAACGGTTGTGGCAGTTTTACTAACTACCAATTATCAGGTTAAGCTCGGACTGATTCGTCCGGTATTCCCGTCCCCTATTTCTCCTGCTGCACTCAACATATAGTCTAGAAAACTCATCTATCCTCCTGCCATCTCGAAAAATACCCATTATCCTAGAAACAGGGGAATTTATTTAGCGTAAATTGTCAGCAGGTGCTAGATGCTGCAAACAGAGCAAATACTACAGGAACGGTATCAACTCCAGCGTCAACTAGGTAATAATGGAATTCGTCAAACCTGGTTAGCTAGAGATTTACAAGCGAATGATCAGGAAAAAGCGGCAGTTGTGGTGAAACTTCTGGCTTTTGGTGGTGCTGTGCAATGGGATGATTTGAAATTGTTTGAACGGGAAGCGCAAATTCTCAAACAGTTAGATCACCCACGCATTCCCCGTTATATCGATTATTTTTGCATTGACGATCGCAACTTGTGGTTTTGCCTGGTGCAGCAATATATTCCTGGTCAGTCTCTGAAGGAAAAATTACAAACTAGCCATCGGTTTGGAGAAAGACAGACTCGGCTGATGGCGATCGAAGTTTTACAAATTCTCACTTATTTACATGAATTAAACCCAGGTGTGTTACATCGGGATATCAAACCGAGTAATTTAATCTGGGGTCAAGATGATCATATCTATTTAGTTGACTTTGGTGCTGTACAAGATAAAGCTGCTAAGGAAGGTGTAACCTTTACTGTGGTGGGGACTTATGGTTATGCACCTATGGAACAATTTGGCGGAAGGGCTGTTCCTGCTTCGGATCTTTATGCTTTAGGGGCTAGTTTAATACATTTGTTAACTGGCGTTGCACCTGGTGACTTACCTCAAAAGGATTTACGGTTGCAATTTCAAGATAAAGTTAGCCTGAGCAGTCATTTTACAACTTGGTTACAAAAACTGACTGAACCTGCACCAGAACAGCGTTTTCCTACTGCGCGTGCAGCTTTAGAGGAACTGAAAACCGCTAGAAAAAATTTACCTGTACCTACACCAGAACGAAATTTAGTGAAAAACAATTCTGGTTGTGGGATTTACAGTCAACAAGAAGTGCCAGAAGAAATTTTAGGCTGGAACTGGGGGGCATTTCTGATGCCTTGGTTGTGGATGTGGCCTAATTACGTTTGGTATGGTTTATTTTGTTTTATTCCCCATATTGGTTGGTTAATGGCTATATTTATGGGGGCGAAAGGTAATGAATGGGCTTGGAAAAGTAGACGCTGGCGGAGTATCCAGCATTTTAAAGACCATCAAAGGGGATGGACGATCGCCAGTTTGTTAATTGGCGCACCGATGAGTATAGTGTTATGGGCTACAGCAGTAATGGCGATCGCGTCTATTTTCTCATTGTAGATGAGGGGGAGGGAGACACGGGGAGGGGAGACACGGGGAGGGGAGAC
>DATGXQ010000584.1:0-7653 GCA_035298905.1 Nostocaceae cyanobacterium
CCCCGTCCCCCCTCTCCCTCTCATCCCCCAATTTCCAACCAGAGGCTTTCCAGCAACGGTTACAGCAAATGCAGATCGTCTTGCACAATCAAGACAACCGGGAACATGATTTACTAGACTCCGACGATTATTATCAATTCCAAGGAGGGTTAACAGCCGCAGTACGTTCACTCCAAGGTCAAAACCCCGAAATCTATTTTGGTGATCATTCCCTCCCGTCACAGCCCAAAATCCGCCAACTCCAAGAAGAAATCGCTAGGGTATACCGTTCCCGTGTAGTTAATCCTAAATGGATAGCCGGAATGATGCGTCACGGTTACAAAGGTGCATTTGAAATGGCAGCTACAGTAGACTTTCTATTTGCCTATGATGCCACTACCCAATGCGTCGAAGACCATATGTATCAGGGAATAGCTCAAGCTTATTTATTTGATTCAGATGTTTGTCAATTTATCCAAAATCAAAACCCTTGGGCATTACGAGATATTGCCGAAAGATTATTGGAAGCACACCAGCGCGGTTTATGGCAGGATGTAAATATACAAACACTGGACAATTTGCGAAATCTAGTACATCAAGCTGAAGCAGCGATCGAAGAACAATAAGTGGTGTAGGAAACCAATATGGAAAATCTCGCGTATTTGCACCTAGCTTTCGCCTATGAAGACGATGCCTCTAGTGAGTTGGTGTCTGTTGGTTCTTGGTTGAACAAAGCCACAGCACCAGACTGGAACAGGTTTTCTAGTAAAGCTTGGAAATATTTGCTCCCTCTTTTTCTCACTTTGTCTATTCTCAGTGCTGTCACCAGCGTCTTAGCTTTAGAAAAAGGTGATCAAGGCCCTTCCGTCAAAAATTTGCAGCAACGGTTAAAGACAGCCGGCTTTTATCAAGCCCCAATTACTCAAGTTTATGATGTCACCACCGAAGAGGCTGTAAAACGCTTTCAAAAAGCCGCAGGTTTACCAGTAAATGGGGTAGTGGGAGCTAGTACCCTGCAAAAATTAGAAACTTGGCAACCTGTAAAAACAACCAGCACTACCAATATACCAACTAACAAAACTCGCACCGGCACTACAGTTCCCACGGTTTCCACAACAGCTAATCAAATCAGCACCGCAGCAACTACAACTACAACTAGAGTCGGGACATTTAACACCATCACTAACAAACGCAAAAACCCCAACTACCTATCTAGAGGTGATGAAGGTGAAGAGGTGAGAATTTTACAAGAACGTTTAAGAGTAGCTGGTTTTTATTACGGCAGTGCTACAGGAATATATGGACCCATTACTGAAGAAGCTGTCAAACGATTCCAAGCAGCTTATCAGTTAGATGCTGACGGTATCGTCGGCCCCGCCACCCTAGCTAAATTACCATCTGTAGGCATAGGAAATGGCAAAGATGTGGTGAAAAAGCCCCTAAATCGAGACCAACTAAAATTAGGCGATCGCGGCGAACCAGTCAGAATATTACAAACACAATTAATTAAAGCTAAATATTTAGAAGGTGAACCAAACGGTTACTACGGTTCTTATACTGCGGATGCTGTCAGCAGATTTCAAAAAGCCCAACGTCTTAAGGTTACAGGTGTTGCTGACCCAGCCACTCGTTCTAGATTACACAGTCTAGTCAAGACTTCGCCAAAAAGTGAGTTTAATGTTCTCGAAATTCAAAGACGACTACAAGAACGGGGTTTCTACAAAGGTTCACTTAATGGTGTGATGACTGAAGACACAAAACAAGCCATCAAACAAGCACAAGCGTTTTATGGGATTAGTTTAAGTGATATTAGAAGCGGAAGCTTTTAGCCCCCGCTTAAATGTCGCAGATTCAGATTCCCCAAATCGCCAACCTCCAAAATTACGGCGAATTATCTCATTATTTGATTTACAGCAGTTTACATGAGAGTGATGTATACAGCTTAGGTTTCCCAGCCAGATAGAAAATTTACTTGACTTCCAACTCCTGACCTCTGACTCTTGCTATAACTCAGTGCTAAAGTGGCATCAACGCTCTTTGGCACTTTGGACAAACAGCATGAATTGTCAATTGGCAATCAAGTAAATGAAAACCCTCTTTTTGGGCTGTTTTTGCCCCAATCTTTAAAATTGAATCGTTTTTAAACTCAATGGTTGTGTTACATCTGACACAAATTAAGTGATGATGGTGGTGGGGATAAGGCTGGTTAAGTTCATAATGTTTATGTCCTTCACCCAGTTCCAACTCACGCAAAATCCCCATCCGGGACATTAATTTTAAAGTCCGGTAAATTGTTGACAGACTAATACCTTCACCATCAGTTTCTAGCCGATGATACAAATCCTCAGCACTTAAATGCTCACCTTGGGGGAGTTCTTGAAAAATATGTAAAATAGTTTCTCGCTGGGGGGTTAAACGCCAGCCTCGATCGTTTAGTTCTGCCTTTAGTGAACCGGTTGTGTAGACAGTCATACTAAATATTCTCAACAAAGCCTGTTAGTTGAGAATATAGCAAATGTTTCGCAGGATTTGCAACAATCATAGCTTATTGAGAATCTTTATTAAAAGTTAATCAAAAATTCATCAAATCTTTGCTCAACAACCAGCTAAGAGCGATCGCTCTCTATATCTAAACTGATGTACAGTTGCCAAAATCAAGCAAGAAGGAGAGAAAAAACTCAATTTTCTTCTCTAAGGAATATTGTTATTAACGTGAATTTTCGTAAAATAGGATGAGGTAAGCAATTTACAATTCAAACTCAATAAATGTAAATGCCGTTAGCATTCTGGCTATTGACTGGATGTAGTTTAAATGCTCATCAGCTTAGATGAGTGTATTACTCAACCAAAGTATAAATATGGGTGTAGAGACATTCCGTGGAACGCCTCTACATAGTCTTTAGCATCACACAAAATCATTTTCTGACGTGAAATTAGCAACGCCAATTCAGGCGATCGCTCCACCAAAATGGGATACTAAGTATTAATTTGGTTTTGGGTAATATCTGAATCAATCAACACTTTTGATTCAAAATCTCAAATCCAAAATTGGTACTAGCTGAATTTAGCAGCACATACAGCAGATTTCAGATAAATGAGGTACAAATTTTGAGAACAAAGCTTTATGCTAAAAGACTTTCAACCCTGTTGCCTGTTGCCTGTTCCCTGCTGTAGCTACAATTAACTCAAGAGAAATTTTAGCTATTGAACACTTTAAAAAAATTGACCTGTGGGTAAATATTTAAATCTCAATTAAATCTCAAACACTCACTCTAGCTGAGAGACTCCAAATAATCACGGATTAAGTTCCGGCGTTTTGGTTGACGCAGCTTTTGCAAAGCTTTAGATTCAATCTGTCTAACTCTCTCCCGCGACAAGTCTAAAGCGCGGCCAATTTCTGCTAAGGAGTAAGGATGACCATCAGCTAAACCAAACCGCATCAGAATTACGTCCCGTTCCCGGCTGGTTAAATCAGCTAACAGATGATGCAAATCTTTTTGTAAAGATTCTCGCATCAACATTTCTTCTGGAGTGACGCTATCTGTTTCTAGCAATTCCCCTAACTCTGTATCTTTATCTTTACCAACTTTGGTTTCTAAAGAAACAGAACGAGGCACTCTTAACAACACCTCTCTAACTTGGCTAGGTGTCATTTCTAATTCAACTGCTAAGTCTTCTAGGGTAGGAGTACGACCTTTTTCTTGAGCAATTTTGCGCTGTGCTTTTTTAATTTTGTTCAGTTTTTCGGTAATATGCACAGGTAGGCGGATAGTGCGACTAGAAGTAGCGATCGCTCTAGTAATTCCCTGACGAATCCACCAATAGGCATAAGTACTAAAGCGATAGCCTTTGGTTGGATCAAATTTTTCCACTGCTCGCTCTAATCCTAGAGTTCCTTCTTGCACTAAATCCAATAATTCCAAACCCCGATTTTGATACTTTTTAGCCACAGAAACAACCAAGCGCAAATTCGCCTTGATCATGTGTTCCTTGGCTTGCAAACCTTGGGATTGAATCTGCTCTAATTCCTCTACCTTTAATTTGGCAATTTCCGCCCAACGGCGTTTACCTTCTGACAAAATCGGCTTCAGATCAGCCACATTCACACCAGCAGTATTAGCCCATCTTTCTAAAGAAGGGCGATGTCCTAGTTCAGAAGCTAAACGCTCTTGAACTTCAATCAACCGCAGATAAGGCTCAATAACAGCATCCCCTTGTTTAGCAGCATTAGCCAGGACTGTCCGCAGCTTCAAATATCGTTGTACTTTTTGAGCTTCGGAAACCTCTTCATCTCGTCCTAACAAACGTACACGACCAATTTCTTGGAGGTAAAGACGTACCAGGTCTGTATTGCGACGGTTAGGAACAGCCAAGTTTTGGGAATCAGCAGCAGCGATTTCTAGCTCCTGCAAATCTTCTAGTGATAAATCTTCTTCATCAATTGTTTCATCAACTGTGAGATCAGATTCCAATATTTGATCAGGTTTTTGGCTGTCGAAGGCGGCATCTGTGTACAAAGATGTTGCTGGCATATCGTCTTAATGGCTCCAGGTAACAATAGATTACGGTGAGTCAGCACGGCAGGAGGGAAACCCTCTTGAGGCGACTGTGTTCGCCGTCAGGCGTGCCGGAGGCATCACCCGAAGGATTAGATGAGAATTTACAGTCAGCTATTTAACTGTTGCTATTGTTCCCGTGATTCAAGATGAACTAACACGGTTGAGGACTTTAGTGAAATTTTTTGTAAACAGATGTACCGTTTTCTAGATACATATTTACAACAGAACTTGAGCAGTTCCGATCGCTTTTTGATTGAACCAATAGCTATTCAAATCTACAGCTAGGTGTGTAATGAGAAATAACTCAGTCAAGATTGCTGAGTGAGGCTAAATAGACTGTTATTTTTATAACTTGGTATAAACATATTCCTAGTAATTAACGAGTTTATAAACTACATAGTCATATCTACATGAGCGGTGAGGTAATTTCCTGACGATTTAACAATTTTTTTCTAGGCATTATTTGGTAATTACTAGGGGTAAACCTGTGGCACATAAACTAGGTACTCATGCCAAAAGCATGACTACCAAAAACGTAAGTATTCAGAATACAGAATCCAGAATTCAGCATTCAAGAGACTTTTACAGTCAAGCTGAATTATTCTCCAGAAATATTACTACTATCTATTCCTGATTGGATCAGCATTCTGAGTTCTGACTCCTGACTCCTGAATTCTTACCCAAAAACAGAGGAGTATAATTGATGAACAAGCAAAATAGATAGACAAAATCAATCAACAGTATGGAAAGATTTTATTTAAGGAGTCTTCTTTCTTCCTGTCCTCCTACCCTCTAATGGTGATATTCAGGTTTAATATTTCGTAACATCAGTTCATCGAGAGCTTGTCTAGGAGTGACTTCATTTGTCAATAACCGATAAACTTGTTCAGTAATCGGCATGGAGACATTTTGCTGACGGGCAATTTGCATTAAAACCCGGCAAGTGTTCACTCCTTCTGCGGTTCCTGGTAAATTGGCGAGAATGTCGGCCAGCGTTTTACCAGTAGCCAGTTGATAACCAACTTGGTAATTACGACTTAAGGGGCTGTTGCATGTCGCCAATAAATCCCCTAGACCAGATAGACCATAAAAAGTTTCTGTCTTTGCACCCCAGATATTACCGATGCGAACCATTTCTGTCAAGCCACGGGTAACTAGAGCTGCTTTAGCATTAGTTCCTAGTTGTAAACCATCACAGACACCGGCAGCGATCGCCATTACATTTTTTAACGTACCGCCTAATTCTACTCCTAGTGGGTCAGAGTTAGTATAGACACGAAACCGAGAGGAAGAAAATACCAACTGTACAGTTTCCGCAGCCTGAGTGTTGAGACTGGCCACCACTGTAGCAGCTGGTAATTGCATTTGAATTTCCTTAGATAAATTCGGGCCAGACAAGACTACTACCGGATTTTTAGGAAAGGCAGTTTGCCAAATTTGTGCAGGTGTAGTGTTTGTCTTTTGGTCTAATCCTTTAGTTGCTGTGACAAAAATTGTCTCTGGTGGTATTGAGAAGGACTTAAGTACAGAGACTACTTCCTGCACACCTTTCATCGAGATGGCAGAAACAATCATATCTGTATCTTCTAATGCTGCTTCCAGAGTTATTTCACCCCGTCGTGACCATAAGCGCACCTGATAACCGTTTAATTCTACTAAATTGGCTAGGGCTGTACCCCAAGCACCTCCACCTAAAACTGTAACGGTAGTTGTTTGCACCACTATCTCAACCCCACAAAAATTGAGTAGAGACTGAGTAATACCAATTCAAAATTCAAAATTCAAAATTGAGAATGTAAGGTTTTACCAGGGTTTGTCGGTTTACTTATGTTACATTCTTTGAGTGAATTGGTATAAGACTAGTCTCTACATTGAAAACTAAAAAATTGTGAATTAACTTTAACTTACTGCCGGGGGTAACGTTCCATTAATTCTCGTACCTGTTCCGCATGATAGGAACTTCTAGTTAGAGGTGAAGAAACAACTTGTAAAAACCCTAACTCTTCTCCGTAGGTTTGCCAAGCTGCAAACTGTTCAGGAGGAATAAAATTAGCTACTTGCAGGTGTTTTTGACTAGGTTGGAGATATTGTCCTATGGTTAAAATATCACAATCTACTGCCCGGAGGTCTTGCATAACTTGGCGAACTTCTGGGTCAGTTTCTCCTAAGCCGACCATAATCCCTGATTTAGTATAAATATTGGGGGCAAGTTGTCGAGCCAGTTTTAATAACTCCATTGTCCGTTCATAATTACCTTGGGGACGTACCCGCCGATACAAGCGGGGGATGGTTTCTGTGTTGTGGTTTAATACTTCTGGTGCGGCTTGGAGAATGATTTCTAAAGCTTGCCAATTACCGCATAAATCAGGTATTAATACTTCAATTGTGGTATTGGGGGAAACTTGGCGGACTTCTGTAATACAACGGACAAACTGAGATGCACCACCATCTGGTAAATCATCTCGATTTACAGAAGTGATAACTACATGGTTTAAACGCATCCGCCGCACTGCTTCCGCTAGTCTGGTGGGTTCGGTCGGATCTAGGGGTTGAGGTTTTTTCTCAAAATCTATGTCACAGTAAGGACAAGCCCTAGTACAAGCGGGGCCCATAATTAAAAATGTAGCCGTCCCTGCATTGAAGCATTCGCCAATATTGGGACAGGATGCTTCTTCACAAACCGTATTCAGGGCTAAATCGCGCAAAATTTCTTTAACGTTACCAACTCGCTCCCATTGAGGTGCTTTTACCCTTAGCCAGTCAGGTTTTACAGTCACAAGCCACTTTACCACTTAATGTTATACAGATTTAATCCTAGCAAGCAAAGATGCTTGTGGGGCGATCGCCTCTTCTAATTCTGGTTTGTCTTTTGGCGATCGCTATGATATACTCTACTTATATTGCCATTTCTGTGTCGGGATGTAGCGCAGCTTGGTAGCGCACTTCGTTCGGGACGAAGGGGCCGCTGGTTCGAATCCAGTCATCCCGATTTGCATCTTCACAAATTAAATGTCGTTGTACATTAGGTTTATAGGCTACTACGCAGGGACAGGAGGCGATCTAGCGCTTTAAAGACTGCCAATGATAAACCAGGCTTGTTCGCTGACTTCTGCTA
>DATGXQ010000585.1:0-5241 GCA_035298905.1 Nostocaceae cyanobacterium
AAAAGTAATCATTTCCCTGGTTATTGTTGTCATAGTTGCAAGGAATATGTGGAAGAAATTAAACGATTAAGACAACAGGTAAGGAGGCTAGGAAGATGAGTGATTGCGCTGAATTGAAGAAAGAATTACAGGGTTTGAGAGACGATATAAATAATAGATTAAAAGGTATAGAAGGCAGGTTAAAGAAAGTAGAGGACGATGTTAATAATTTAAAGAATGGCAAGAAAACTTTGCAGGATGGTAAGACAGATTTAACGGCTATTAATGCACGGTTGCAAAAACTAGAACAAGAAATGAGAAGTGTCGATATATATATAAATAAATTAGATGGATTGCTCAAAAATATAGGTGGTGAGATTCAAAAATTTTCTGTTGAATTTGGACAATACATGACTTTATTTTCTAAATTTCTTCAGCCTTTATCATTCATATTTGAATTTGTTGCTAAATTTACGGGGGCTAAATAAAATGGCAATACCGTCAGCACCGAGCGGACAAAATATTTTATCTGGGATAAATTATTGTTTCAATGTCACTAAAACCAGTGCCACTAACTTAAATATTGCTGTTAGACGTTGGAATTATCTCAAAGATAGACCTAAGAATTTTATTAGTGTAAAAGATTGGTTAAAAACTAAAGACAATGCAGAGAAAGCAAAGAAGACAGCAGACAATTTAATCAATGGTAAATGGAAGGATTTAGGAAAATTAGGCAAGTTCGCACAAGCTGCTAGTTTTGCAATGGCCGCTATTGGTTACGTTTTAGGCATTAAAAATGCTGGAGATATTCAAACCTTACAAAATGTTAGCGTAAATGTTTGGGAAGCACAATCAAGGGAATTTGAACGTAATTTACGCTTATTCAAAAAACAAGACACAGAAATAAAGCAAATAGAGAAAAAAATAAAGATACTCGATAGTGATACTAGAACCACTGGATTACGCGCGCAACAGGCATTTACTAATTCTGTAAAGGCTAGAGAACTCGGCAATAATGCCTTATATGAAGCCAGGCAAGGGAGAGTAAAGTTAGACGCTAAAATTAATTCAATACAAGCTAGTGTCAATAAATTTGCATCTAATACCAACACTAGGCTCTCTACGCTTACTTTGCAGTATCAGAATATCGTAAAACAAATCACAGCAAACGCTCAAAATACAATTCAACAAACCATAAAACAATTACAAGCACAAATCACTGCTCAACAAGCAAAAATAAATACTCAGCAAACGCAAATTAATACTCAACAAGTTGCGGTTAACAATATTAACAATGCTGTTAAAACTGTTACTACGACAGTAAATAATATTCCCAATCAAATAACTGATTTACAGAAAACAACCAATCAAAAAATAACTGATTTACAAAAATATGTAGTAACTCTTGTTGCAGGTAGCACAAGACCAATAGAGATAAAAGCCAATAATTTGGAAGTAAAACAGCAGAAACTAGAACAGGAAATTGGAGTCACAAAACGCGAATTTCAAGGGCAAATTACAACTGTTACTACTCAGGTGGTCGCTGCAAATAAAGAAGTTTTTAATACTAAGCAAAAAGTTGAATTGGTATCTAATAACGTTAATCCGTTAGTTGGATTAAAACCAACTCTTGATAATTTAAGGGCTGATACTCAAAAATTAAAACAAGACCAACAGAAATTACAAGACGATTTAAAAACTCAACAGGATAATTTAAAGGAACAAGAAAAGAAGCTGAAGGAGCAAGATAAATTGAATTTAGAAGGTTTAAATTTACTGAAATATTACCTACCTCTTACTATTGCCAGGGTAGACGGACTTACACCTACAATCAATAAAATTCCTGCTCAAACGGTAAATCAACTTAAACCAGAAATCCCGCCATTGGTTGAGGAAGCGGTGTGTAATAGTGCTAATGGCGGGTGTTTGAGTGGTGCATTAAATCAAAATGCCAATAATATTAATGCTGCTACCACTGCGGCGAATAATGATTTACTCAGCAAAATTGGTGCATTGTTAAACGGCTTAAGTGTTGGGCTTGATGCTGCTAGTTTAGCCAAGCTGGATACTATTGATAATAAATTAGGTGAACAATTACCTGATGGTGGTATAGCTGGTAAGTTAAAGAGAGGTTTTAAATGGTTGCAGATTGATAGAGTAACAAATCTTTTAACGTTATGGGTTACTCTACACAATGCGTTTATGCTGAGTAATCAATTAGGTGATACTTTGCTCACGGTCATAGAAAATGGTTTAACAGTTATTGGGGTAAAAGATGAAAATGACCAACCAATTGATTTGAATCCAATAATAGGTAACACCGTTTCAGGATTGATTAGTAATGCTATTGGTGCTGAAAATTACGGTCAATTAACCAAAGCATGGCTAAAAGCAAACAGAATTTATCAGGCATCTGCAAACGTTGTAAATAGTGTTGTTGAGATGAACGACGCTATTACCAATGGTTTAGAAGTGGTGGGAGGACAAAACGCTAAAATAGGTAATGCTTTAAGAAATTATCGAGTAGTAGGTGAAAAGGCTTATGAAGTATTTAACCCTCAGCCCAACTTTCATCATGGCTTTTTTGCAAAAGTACAAAAAGCCCAAGAAAAGGCAGACGCACTTTTACAAATATCTCAAGTTCCATTAGAAATTGGACAGGTGGCAACAGAGTTAACTGAATCAGCAACAGAGTTAACTAAAGCTATTAAAGAAGACCCAGAAGTATCAAAAGGTATTGCAATTGCAGATGCTGAACAAACAAAGTTAAAAGAACAAACAGTATCTAGTAATTCTATTGCTACGGCTATTACAGAATTAGATTTAGCAAATGATGAATAGGAGAAAATAGGAAATGACTGAAACTCTAACTAATTTCTCTCCTGTTGAGCATTTGCATGATTTAGTAAGAAAAGAACATAATAAACGTGTAGATATATGGTTTAAAAACACTGAGATTGATGCCAAAGGAACACCAAAACAACAGCTTTTTTATGCTTGTAGAATTAAAGACGAAGATGATGCAACCACAATGGTAATGAGAATGTGGCTGTTTGAGTTTACGATAGGCTACGCTCAATCTTTGCAAGCTCCAATTTATGGGATACCAGTTGCAGAACATCAGAGGGGCGTAAAATTTAAACCTCAAGTAAAGCTGTATTTTGTCGAGAGGTTAAATAATAATGATGTAATTGACCGTAATAATCCTGTTACTGGAGAAATAACTTTTAGACTGATGAAAGAGGAAAGTAGCACCTACTCTAGAACAAAAGCAGAGGCATTAGCTAAGGATATAAAACGAGAATTTGGAAACCCTATATTTGTTTGGGAAAAGGGATGGTATTACTATTACTACCGAGATTTTGAAAGAGGTTATGATTTACGATTACTGGTTAAGTCTAAAGTGGAGGGGGAACGTGTCACCAAGGCTGTGTTATCAATTCAAGGACACCCTTTTAATAAAGACTTCGTAGACTTTCCAGAGCATGACAGGACTTATTCTTTAAATCCCGGCACTCAGTTGGTTTATGGGCAGCAGACCAAGAAGCCGATAGAACGCCCCCGCGTAGATGTTCGGTTTAGATCCGCTCAACTTCTTTTGCATGGTCGGTTAAAAGCAATTAACTTAGTAGCGACACCAGAGTCAAGACTTAAACAGGTAATAGAGAGGCTGTCTGTGGTTTAAAAATATTTCCTGGACAAGTATACTGCTCCAACTAAAAAATTTACCTGTTTTTTGATGCTATGACTATTACATCACCAGTAACGAACAGCACTAAACACAATGGCAAAGAGATTTAAGAATTTAAAATCGGCGTTAAAACTTTTGCGACCTTTGGCGGGAGGAGATGCCCCTGACTTGCCTGATTCTTCAGCATTGGGATTTTTCCAAGCCGTGGTCGCAGGTAAAAAGACTGTTGAGTACGGTGACAGGCCAGAAGGCAGTGAACCACAAAGTCTGATAACTTACGCCTTAACTCCATTTGCTGATCCAGGGACGGATGCAGCAAAGTTATTAGTTTCCATGTCCCAGCGTGCAGAGTCGGGATTAAGTACTAGTGGAATTGCTGCAACAGATTTATTTGTATCCAAAACGGGGACAGATATAGCCGCCGCTACTGATGCTCAAGGATTTACTCCAGCTAGGGTTACGGTTCGAGTAGCTGGCACGGCAGATACTACTAACACATCGAAGCTTACGGGACGAAGATATAAAACCAAGGGGGGAGCTAGTAGAACATATCCTTTTGGGAGAAATCCAAGCTCGTCAACTGAGGGCTACAAAGACCGCAAAGCAGCGATTCTTGGTAAAGTTAAAACGGGGACGGGAGGTGCAAACCGTTCAGCTTCTTTTACTCCAGAAATTTACAGATGATAATTACTGATATTTTAGGGGTAGAAATACCCCTACATCCTGAAATGTGCCAGGATGAAATAAATACTCGAATTGAGCAGGAAGAAGCAGCTTATTTAGGTAAGATAGCTTTTTTAAAGGGGAAAATTACACTTGAAGAATATTTAGATATTCTTGAGATGTGTGAGGTAGACATGGATGATTATCTTTTAAATCTAGAAGGTAATCTCAAAACTGTTGGAATAATAATTTAAGCAGATGGATTGCTTATTTTTGCAATGTCTGACTTGATTGCGGGTTTGAATAATTCTCAAAACTGGTCTTTAGCTTTTCAGGAATCAAAGGAAGCAGAACAGATAACATTAGAGGGAGGATACAAGCCCTTACCTGCGTTTGAAGTTCCTATTTTACTTGATGCCAGAATTGTAGTAGTTAAGACTTTCTCTACTATTCCTCCTGGTAAAAAATGGAGATTTGCGGGAAACCTAAGAGTTTCGCAACAATTACCATTAGGTGTTGGAGGACGATGGGTGGAGTTAGCAAGTTTTCCACTTTATCTTAACAGAACAAAGCTTGTGGTGCTTCCTGCTTACGCTAATCAGTATCAATTAACATTGAGTGATGCGTACTGGTTGACTAATTTGCAATTAACTATTTACCAATTTGTCGGAACTATTAGCAGTGTGCAAATTGAGGGGATAAATCCCGACTTAGAACGAATAGAGAGAAAGATTGACCAGTTACTTTGAGGTTTTTGACTGTTGTTAAAAATAGCGATCGCCTAGTCTTACCCAAAGCGATCGCTCACCAAAACTATTCACTTACCATACTAAACCCATGAAACTAGAAAAATGGAGTTTTCTTCTACAGTTGCTCCCACTTGTAGGAGCAGCACTAATATGTCTTGC
>DATGXQ010000586.1:0-8704 GCA_035298905.1 Nostocaceae cyanobacterium
ATCTCCCCATCTCCCCATCTCCCATCACCCCATCTCCCCATGCTCCTCAACTGATGCTCAAAATCCAGCTACCTAAATAGCGGAGTAATGGTACATCGCCAGGAGAGAGGACTTGGCAGTTAAAATAGAATGTCCCGCCAAAAGTAGGATTCCGTACATTAGATAGAACTAACTCTACTTTGCTACCTGCGGGTACTGGCTCTTCGGGGAAAATTTCAATGACTCGCGCTTCTTTATTCCATTTCACCTCTGACAACGGTACTTTTTTATTCTTTACTCTCACTTCTACAGCCTTAGTATCGAAACTACCTTTGTAATAATCTGGGTAAGTGATAGAAAACTGCGCTACTGCCAATTTCATCTTTTGTTGGGGAATTCTGAGAATATACCGATCCCACGAATTAGTTTGTCCACCAAAATCTAAACGGAAAGGTAGCTGATTTTCCGCTTTGACTCCGCTAAATAGTACAAATCCTGGTAAACTTTGCGCCCAAGTAGCAGATGAGATACCAGTTAGTAAACAACTGGTGACAGCTAAGGTTGTTAGTACACGTCGCATAGTTAAGCTCCTCTTGCAGATAGATATTTTGTCTTTGAGGTGATTAAGCGTTAGTATTCGTAACTAAACTTTACACTTTATTGCTGACAACGGACGAAGAATAGCGGCGAAAAGTGCCGTTTTCCTGAAAAAGTGCAGCCAAGTAAAAGCCTAGAGTAATATTTCCACACATATACCAGTTTATTGTCTAACCTTTGTGTTGTCTTGCTTTTGCTGACTAGTAGTGACAACAAAATGAGAAAAAATCATCTTTGCAGACCTGTTTCTATTGCTGATTATGTCTAATTGTGAATAAGTTTAAAAACTTCTTGATAAAAATTGAAATCAGCGAGAGGCGATCGCTAAGTAAATTGAGCTAAATTGAGATAAAGCAATGGCAACCATAGTAAACAGTATTAAAATTGATTCGTACAAGCAATAAAATTTAAAAATTTGATGAATATTACTCTATTTTGGCTGCTATGGCTAAATTTTCAATCCCAAAAATAATCTGAAGACCATACACAAATTTTGGGGATCAACATAGGATGAGCAATGTGTTACCGTAAGCAGTCAGACGTTAGCAATCAGCTATCAGCAATGGTCAGAATTTATTGGTTAAATTTCCCCTTTATGGTCGAATTTATCAACTCATCCTTATCAACAGGTGACTCATTATCCCAGATTTTAGCTGATGGCTAATTGCTGATAGCTGTGGGAGCAGTTTTGGTAGATAAATTATTGGGTTGGCTCAAAAATACTCTGCTAAACCCTCCTTCTGGGAGTGAGAAAGCTAAGGTTGAAAGCACGATTGAGAAACAAAATTTAGGGCGGATGATGCCAATACCTGCCTGATTAGTACAGGAAATTTATATACAGCAAATTTCAGGTAAATGAGGTACAAATTTTTGGAACAAAGCTTGATGCTAAAAGACTTTCACCCTTTCTGTTCCCTGTTCCCTGTTCCCTGCTGTATTTGGCCAACTTCCCTATTGATTGGAGTGATTGAGTATTTATATCTAGGAGATTGCATGAAAATAGCAGTTGCTAAAGAAATCGAAGTTTGTGAACGTCGAGTGGCGCTCATCCCGGATACTGTAGCCCGATTAGTTAAACAAGGTTTAGAAATTTGGGTAGAAACAGGGGCTGGGGAAAAAGCATACTTTACTGATCAAGACTATGCAGCAGCAGGAGCAAAAATTATTAATGATCCTGCTTATTTATGGGGTGAAACTGACATATTACTCAAAGTTAGTCCACCGCAAACTAGAGAAGATGGACGTTCAGAAATTGATTTACTTAAACCTGGATCTGTCTTAATTAGCTTTCTCAATCCCTTGGGTAATCCAGTCATAGCCCAACACTTAGCCCACCGACAAATTACGGCCTTAAGTATGGAACTCATTCCCCGTACTACTAGGGCGCAAAGCATGGATGCGTTATCTTCCCAAGCTTCTCTTGCAGGGTATAAATCGGTACTAATTGCGGCGGCAGCATTACCAAAATATTTCCCCATGTTAACAACAGCCGCCGGCACGATCGCCCCAGCTAAAGTATTTATTATGGGGGCTGGGGTAGCAGGATTGCAAGCGATCGCCACCGCCCGACGTTTAGGTGCAGTAGTAGAAGCCTTTGATATTCGTCCCGCCGTCAAAGAAGAAGTGCAAAGCTTAGGGGCGAAATTTGTCGAAGTCAAACTAGATGAAGAAACCGCCGATAAAGGTGGTTATGCTAAAGAAATTTCCGCAGCCAGTAAACAGCGTACTCAAGAATTACTGACTACCCACGTCAAAAACGCTGATGTAGTCATTACCACCGCCCAAGTACCAGGGAAAAAAGCCCCATTACTAGTTACAGAGGAAATGGTGGCACAAATGAAACCTGGTTCAGTGATTATCGATTTAGCGGCGGAACAAGGCGGAAACTGTGCTTGCACCGAACCTGGTAAAGATATTGTTTGGAATGGCGTAACTATTATTGGACCGATTAACCTGCCCTCCTCTATGCCAGTCCACGCCAGCCAACTCTATGCTAAAAACCTCACTTCATTACTGCAACTGTTAATTAGCAAAGAGAAAAACCTACAGATTAACTTTACCGACGACATTATCGATGCAGCTTGTATTACCCACGCTGGAGAAATTCGTAATCAACGCATACAGGAAGCATTAACAGCCGTAGCAGTGAGTCAGTAGAAGGTGGGGAGATGGGGAGATAGGGAGATGGGGAGATGGGGAGGAAAGGGGGGAAAGATTTTATATACTTTCTGCCTCCTGCCTTCTGCCTTCTGCCTTCTGCCTTCTGTCTTCTGTTCCCTGTTCCCTGTTCCCTGTTCCCTTCTTCCAATACTAAAGGAGTTTAAACAATGACAGAAGCATTACTAGCCGCCTTATTTGTGTTTGTGTTGGCATCATTTACGGGTTTTGAAGTTATTAACAAAGTGCCACCCACATTACACACTCCCCTAATGTCCGGTTCTAACGCCATTTCGGGTATTTCCGTGATTGGGGCGATCGTTGCAGCTGGAGAAAGAAACACTAATTTATCAGTAATTCTGGGCTTAATCGCCGTGATTTTAGCGATGGTTAACGTTGTCGGCGGTTTCCTCGTTACCGACAGAATGTTGCAAATGTTTAAGAAAAAGGAAGTTAAAGCATGAGCGAATTTTTACCAACTGGTATACAGCTAACATATTTAGTAGCTGCTTGTTTATTTATTTTGGGCTTAAAAAAATTAGGTTCTCCCGCTACAGCCCGGAATGGTAATTTAATTGCGGCTGTGGGAATGCTACTAGCAGTTGTGGCCACCATGCTAGATCAGCACGTCCTGAATTATGAAATGATTTTAGTAGGGTTAGGGATTGGAAGTGTAATTGGTGCGATCGCTGCTTACAAAGTGCAAATGACCGAAATGCCCCAAATGGTGGGTTTACTCAACGGTTTAGGCGGTGCAGCATCCTCATTAGTAGCCGTTGCCGAATTTTGGCGCTTCTTCAGTCATGGTGAAGCTATCCCCTTAGATGTCAACATTTCCATTCTCTTAGATATCTTAATTGGTGGCGTGACCTTTACAGGTAGCGTCTTAGCCTTTGCCAAACTGCAAGGTTTAATCAGTGGTTCTCCGATTACCTTCTCTTTTCAACAACCATTTAACTTCTTCCTAGTCGGCGTGTTTGTCTTAGGAAGTGCCTATTTAATCATTAATCCCCACAACCTAGCCGCATTTTTAGCAGTCTTCACCGTATCCTTGATTTTAGGAGTAGTCTTTGTATTACCCATTGGTGGCGGTGATATGCCGGTGGTTATCTCCCTATTAAACTCCTTTTCAGGACTAGCAGCAGCCGCAGCCGGTTTCGTGGTGATGAACAACATGTTAATCATTGCCGGTGCATTAGTTGGTGCATCAGGTATCATCCTCACCGAAATCATGTGTAAGGCCATGAATAGGTCACTAGCCAGCGTCTTATTTGGTGCATTTGGTGGAGTAGTCACAGTAAGCGGTGGTGCTGGTGGTAGCAACGCTAACCTGACAGTTCATAGCATCGACCCAGAAGAAGGGGCAATGATGTTAGGATATGCCCGTTCTGTGGTCATAGTACCTGGTTACGGTATGGCAGTAGCCCAAGCGCAACATAGCGTCAGGGAACTAGCCGACCAACTAGAAAAAATGGGTGTAGAAGTAAAATATGCCATTCACCCCGTCGCCGGTAGAATGCCCGGACACATGAACGTGTTATTAGCTGAGGCGAATGTACCATACACTCAGTTATATGACATGGAAGATATCAATCCCCAATTTGATCAAACAGATGTAGCCTTAGTCATTGGGGCTAATGATGTAGTAAATCCTGCCGCGCGGAGTGATGCCAACAGTCCCATTTATGGAATGCCAATTTTAGAAGTAGATAAGGCAAAACATACGATTGTAATTAAGCGCGGGATGAGTACAGGTTTTGCCGGTGTTGATAACGAGTTGTTTTACAAAGATAAGACAACAATGCTTTTTGGAAGTGCCAAGGATATGGTAGCCAAGTTAGTTTCTGAAGTGAAACAACTGTAAGAAGAACGAACCACAAACATTTGTAAAATCAGGTTGCCTCAGAAGTTATGATACTTTTGAGGCAAATTTTTTATTGTAATTTATTTTGAAAAAGTCATCACCCTCATATTTTTAAAAATTTGTCCAAAAAATAATTGCTCACATCTTCCAAAGTGTAGTAATCATAATCTGTTTATTATTGAGTCAAATACTTTTCAAATCAACAGCTTTAACCGACATTCTATCTTTTTTTCGATCATAATTCTCTGTTAAAACAAAACTTACTTTTTGTTTTTCTTTCCGCAAAAATGGCGGTAATTCTTTTTGCAAGAAAAATATACGCTTTCCGTCATCACTGATAATCCAACCATGTTTTTGATTAGGTGGTAATGAATCAATAATACCACAATAACGCGGTACATCCTGATATAAACTTTCTTGCCAATCTTTTCGACATAGTTTAATTAATTGATCGAAATTATCTCCTGTAAACCAGTTGAATTTTTGGGTAGTAAATGCTTGACGTATTTCTAATTCTAATTGCTGTAAATTACCTCTAATTGGCCAACCTTCTCTTTGTCTAATTGCTTTACATAATTCTAAATGTCGTGCTGACATTTCTAATTTTTGTAACAATAGACTTTGTTTAGCAATATTTTCATATAAAGTAACTTTAAGCTTATCTTCCCCAGCAGATAAAGCTGCTCTACAAGCAAAATTTAATGCTTTTTCTGGTTGATTAATACGCAGATATAAATCGGACAAGTCTTGTAAAATATACCATTCTTCTCGATATTTTAGAATTATATTATTAAATTCATTTATCGCTTTTTCTTCTTCTCCTAAATTAGCTAATGCTAAAGCAGAAAAACGATAAAAATGGATTTCTCTCGGATAAATTTTAGTTGCTGCTAATGCCCAAGAACGAGCTTCTTTCCATAATTCAAGCTCAATTAAACTTTTTACTTTAGCAAAAAACCATTGTTCTTTTTTCGACATTCCTTTTCTGCCATCTATTATTGCTGGTTCATTGCTAATTGTTTCTGGATCTAACTTATTACACCAATCTAATACAATATTCCATTGTCCTTTTTGTTTAGCAAGTTTAATTACAGCAAAAATGGTTAATTCTTTTGGTAATGTATCAGGTTGTAAATCCAAAATTATTTTAGCTGATTCTATTAATTTTTGTAAATCCTCCTCAGTTTCTGCTGTCTTAATACCATCCTCATAATAAGCCCAGGTCAATTCATTTTTGATATATTTATTATCAGGAAATTGATTCAGTGCAACTTTACCTTGTTTAATAGACCATGCAGCATAGCCTCCTTTACGTAAACAAAATAAATAACGACTTGCAGCATAAGCATTATTTTCATTTTCCCATAATTGACGAAATAAAGTTCCTGCTTCTTTCCATTGCTGTTGGTTAACTAGTTGATTAGCTTGAGTCATCGTTTCATTGTTATTCATATTTATTTTCTCCTTTGTAACTAAGTAATAATTTAGAATTTATATTCTGACTAAATCGAAAGTCGAGTTAATGTTTAATTCCGGCATTAATTTAGACTGATGATTGATATATAAATACAAATATTCTTGAGCGCGAGTCATAGCCACATAAATTTGTCTTCTTGCTAGAATTTCTGCATCTCTTTTACCAATACAATCATCAAATTGTTCTAACCAGATGAGTAAAACTGCTTTAAACTCTAACCCTAGAGATGAAAGCATAGTGATAATTCTCACACCTTCTGTATTTCGATCAAATCTTCTTTGTGAATTATCATTTTGATTGACCCAGTAAGTAGGTATTCCTTGCTGATTCAATTGTTGAATGATGGCTGTTAATCTAGGTCTCTCTGTTTGCTTTCCTGCTTGTCTATATAAAATTGCTATATCCTGGTAGTCTACATTTAATAGTTTTAAAGACTGAATATGAGAAACAATTAATTTATCTTGCTGTTCAGCATTAATACTAATATAAAGTTTAGGTTTATCTCCTTGTCTCAATACTGAATTTGGTTGTATCAAAGGAAAAGTTACATCCTCATCATCTAAAGGATCAATGAGATCAGAAACTCGATTCAAAATACTTAAAGCTGAGGATAGAACCTGGTTTGTATTTCTGTAATTTTTATCTAAATCAAATTTTTTACTAAAAGTACGACCTTGTGCTTTAACTCCTACATCTCTCCATGTAAATTTTGATCGTTTATATAGAGTTTGATTACCATCAGCAACAATCATTAAATCACCATTTTCACTATCTTTTAGAGCATTAACACAACACTGAAACCATAGAGGGACGAAAGTATGTGCTTCATCAATTAAAATTGCATCCCATTTTTGTTCAGTGGAATATTCAGATAATTGAGCTAAAACTCTGTTTCCTGTATACTCATCTCTATTTCCTGTAACTTGACTTGGTAAACTTCCTAATATTGATCTTGCCCAATCATCAAAATTTCTAACTTGAATATTTTGATAATTTTGATTTTGTGAATCTGTATGCAAAACAGAACGTAAATAGGCTGACAAACATATATTAAAACAGAGGATTAAAATTTTAGCTTGAGGATTTTGATTAATTAAGTATTTAGCTCGAGAAATTAATAATAGAGTTTTTCCTGAACCAGAAACACCAAAAAAGATGCGATGACCATCTCCTATAGTTTTAGCCAGAGATTCTTGTTTAGTGTCTAGAGTCCTTAATATAAAGTCACTTGGTAAAAGTGTAAAATCAAAATTAACACTAGTTAATTGCGCTTTTTCTTGACGAATAACAATCTCTGGATATAGGATTCCCTTGATTGTACTAATTTGGTCATTTGTCAAAGTAGAAAAATTAAAAGATATTTCAAACATCTGTTTGAAACGTTGAGTAATTGCTTCTTGTTGAATATCTTCTTTTTCCCATGCTAATAATTCATGACGATAAATTACATTCTTAGTTGGCAAAATTTGTAGTAAATTGTATTTATTAGCTTGTTCGTATGTTAAGTTAGACATAATTGCACCTACTCCAATAGGAAAACATAATTGTCCTTGATATCTTCCTGACTGGTTAGTTAATATTCTCGATTGCTTAAGAAGATTTAGTAATTTATCGAGGTAATCTTTACCTTGGCGTAAAGGAGATTTTTGTTTTTCAATACTATCTACATCTTCTTGAGTCTTTTTTATGTCAAAACAATCTGATGAAGCTTTAAGAATTTGATTAGGATACCACCCTTTAACTTCAATAATTAGTAGTCCAAAATCAGGCGATAAAATAATAAAGTCAGGATACCGCCCATCTATTCTAGGTTCATACCAAACCGAAAAACTATCTGATAGCTTTTGTTTGAGAATATTGTATAGTCTTCTTTCTCCCTCACTAGCTTTTGAAGGGAGAGAAGGAGGTATCATAATTGCCATACTTAAACAGGAGAATTTGGTACAAGTTATATTTTAACAGTATAGAAGTTATCTAGTGATAATGTAACTTTTTTTAAAAGTTGAGTTGAACAGATACAAATTATTTGTTTCTATTAGAAATAGTGACAAACATGATAATAAAATATTATAATTTACTCATTTTTTTAATTTCTGTTATTGATATCTGTTCTTCTCTTCGCGTCCTTCGCGTCTTCGCGGTTCAATCAAAAAAGCATCGTCACTCACCCGAAATCTAGTTATATTTGTATTATTTACTACCGCATACAGACAAAAGAGCGATCGCTCTTGGTGTGATGCGATTATTCTGGGGTGGTGCGATGATTCTGAGTTTGGTGCGATCGTTCTGAGAGTGGTGCGATCGTTTTGAGAATGGTGCGATGGCCTTCCCACTTTGTAATCTTTGCGACTACCCCACGGGAACACCTCCGGCGAATGTGTGATGGATAGATATAATTAAACTGGGAAAAAATCAGCATCTAAAATTTCATCAGGTGAAAAAGGATTCTCTTGAGGAAAAATAGATAAAGGAAGTCCAGTTTCGATTGCTGCTTCTTTTCGAGCGTGTTGATAACAATTATCTAAAACTTCTATGTAGTAGTTTTTTAAACTAGGACTATCTGAAAAAGTATCTTTTAATCTTTGGCGATGTTCATAAATTGTGTATAAACAACTATTTGAACGGTTTTG
>DATGXQ010000587.1:0-9452 GCA_035298905.1 Nostocaceae cyanobacterium
CAGGGAGAGGGGAGAGGGGAGACACGGTGAGGGGAGAGGGGAGAATTTCTTTGTATTTCTTTCTCCGCGTCCCCGCGTCCCCGCGTCTCTTTTCACCGCGTCAGAGCGTCAGAGCGTCTTTTTACCAATACCTAATACCAATTCAAAATTCAAAATAGCCTTCGGCAAGGCTTCGCCAACAAAATTCAAAATTGGGAAAGTAAGATTTCACTAGGTTTTGCTGATTTACTTATGTTACTTTCTTTTGGTGGATTGGTATAACAACCAATACCAAGACTAATAACTAATGACTAATAACTAATGTATTATGAGGCTATCTTTTTCCTCGATTTTAGTATTAAGCTGTTTTCTCCATCTCGGTTTATTTCCAAAACAAGCCATTGCTAATCCATCTGAACTAACACCTCCAACACCCACACAGCTAACTGTTCTCAATCTCAATGCTCAAGGGCCAGAAGTTCAAGTTTTACAAATCCAATTAAAGGCGTTAGGTTATTACCGTGGCGTGATAGATGGCCAGTATGGTTTGAATACTCAAAATGCTGTAATTCAATTTCAAAAAGACAAAAACCTGCGTAGAGTAGATGGTGTTGCTGACTCTACAACTAGGAAGGCTCTGGAAATAACTCTCACTGGCAAAGATAATGATAATACTACTGCTACTAATTCCCCTACTCCCCCAGTTAATGCCAAAGTAGAACCTAAAAAACAAAACTATGTTTGGTGGTCAATGATGGGTTTTGGTAGTTTAGGCAGTATTGCCATATTTCTTTACTGGAAAAATAGGTTGAATCAAGTTCAAACTGTTCAGCAGATGGCAGTATCTGAACAAAAACTTTTAAGTGCCAGTAATGACGAAAGCTTGACATTAACAGTAGAATCCACATCAATAGATCCAGTACCACTTGCGCCAAAATTACTCCCACCAGCAAAAACGCCCCTACTGGCCAAAATTGATGCCATTGAGCAACTAATTACAGATTTGGGGAGTTCCGACCCCACAAAACGCCGCAAAGCCGTTTGGGTTCTAGGACAGCAAGGAGATTCACGGGCAATTCAGCCCTTGTTAGACTTAATGATTGATGCAGATTCCCATCAACATGGTTTAATACTGTCAGCCTTGACTGAAATTGGTCTTCGTACCCTCAAACCTATGAACCGGGCTTTAGCAATTTCTATGCAAAATGACAGTCCTCAAGTACGACAAAATGCTATTCGTGATTTAGCGAGAATTTATGACATGATGGGGCAAATGAGTCACATTTTACGCCATGCTATGGAAGATACAAATCCAGAGGTACAAGCTACAGCCAAGTATGCTTTAAATCATATTAATCGGATGCGGATCTTTCCAGAACACAGTCCCGGAGTTGCTGATTTCTCCAACCAGCATGGCTAAATTAATACCCTATCTATGGCAACAAGCGAAAATTTTCATTCCCCTATTTTACCTCCAGCCCTAAAACCTGGAGATTTAGTCCGAGTTATTGCCCCTAGTGGTGCTTTAAGAGAATTTGCTGCTTTTGAGCAGAGTATAGAAATTTGGCGATCGCGTGGTTATAAAGTAGAAGTTAGTCCACACATCTGTGATCGATGGGGTTATCTAGCTGGCAGTGACTCAACCCGGACTCAAGAGTTAGCCCAAGCTTGGCAAGATCCTGATTGTCGGGCTATCCTTTGCGCTAGAGGCGGTTTTGGTAGTACCCGAATTTTAGAAAATTGGCAGTGGTCACAAACCACTACACCAAAATGGGTAATAGGCTTTTCAGATATTACGGCTCTGTTGTGGAGTCTCAACAAAATAGGTGTTGTTGGTATTCACGGCCCCGTACTCACGACTTTAGTAGATGAGCCAGAATGGTCAAGACAACGATTATTTGATTTAGTAGAAGGTCGGGAAGTAGCACCCCTGAAGGGTTACGGTTGGGGCGGTGGCGTAGTAACTGGCACTTTGTTAGCTGGTAATCTGACAGTGGCTACTCACATTTTAGGTACACCATTACAACCAAATTTAGAAGGTGTGATTTTAGCCTTAGAAGATGTGACAGAAGCCCCCTATCGGATAGATAGAATGTTGACCCAATGGCGGTTAAGTGGTGCTTTAGGGAAAATCGCGGGTATTGCTTTAGGAACTTTTACCAAATGTGAACCACCTGCTAACATACCCAGTTTAACTGTAGAGGAAGTATTGCGCGATCGCCTGGGTGATTTAGGTATTCCCATTGTCTCAGATTTACCCTTTGGTCATGATAGCCCCAATGCAGCCTTACCAGTGGGAGTACAAGTAACTTTAGATGGGGAACAAGGAATATTAGAAATCAAAAAATAAATTTATATATAAAAGTTAGCATTGTTGGATAGAAAACTGATTGCAGCTTTTGATTCAGCAATGCCTTAAAATCAGCCATCAATATTTCTGACTCATGCAATAATGATTGAGGATGCTATTTCTGTTTTGGCTTTCAACAACACATAATTTATGGATCAGAATTTAATAATCGATGTCGGAGTTCATTTGGGTGAAGACACAGAATTTTATTTAAAAAAAGGCTTTCGAGTCATTGGTATAGAAGCTCATCCTCAGCTTTATGAAACTACAAAAAAGCGACTAAAACCATATATAGATGATGGTCAATTACAACTTCTTAACCTTGCCATAGCTCCACAAGATGGAGAAATCACCTTTTATGCTAACTCAGACATTAGTGTTTGGGGTACAACTTCTCCAGATTGGGTGAAAAGAAACGAAGCATTTGGAACTAACTCCATTGCCATGACCGTAAAAAGTTCTAAGTTTGAAAATATTTTGCAACAGTTTGGTATTCCCTATTATCTGAAAGTTGACATTGAAGGTGCAGACCTGTTATGCGTCAAGGCATTACAGCATTTTGACAGTAAACCGCAGTTCATATCCATAGAATCATCAAAAACTTCTTGGAGTGGCTTGCTGGAAGAATTTGCGCTCTTGAAAGAACTGGGTTATCAGAAATTTAAAGTTATTAAACAAGATAACATATCACAACAAATTTGCCCCTTTCCAGCACGAGAAGGCAAATACATTGAACATGAATTTGAATTTGGTTCTAGCGGACTGTTTGGAAAAGAAACCCCAGGAACTTGGCTTGCAGAAAATCAAGCAATCAATCTCTACAGACGCATTTTTTTGTACTATAAAATATTGAGATTAAAGGAAGTGATTTATCAGTTGCCTATAGGTAAGAAAATCCTAGAATCACTGAAATTTATAGAACCGTGGTATGATACCCATGCCAGTATGTAAAGATACTACAGGTAAAAGCGGTTCAAAAAGTTAATCTAGGTAAAATGACACACTTTGGTACGATCTGTCCAGCTGCTACTGGACATTTAAATACAATGACTGCTTTAGGACGTGAACTCCAAAGGCGGGGTCATCGTGTGACAGTATTGGGTATGCCTGATGCCCAAGCAAATGCCAAAGCTGCTGGACTAGAATTTCGCACCATATCGGCGCATCAGTTTCCCGTAGGTACAACAGCCAAATTTTATGAACGACTGGGCAAACTGACAGGAATAGCAGCACTACGTTACACAATTTCTCTATCTGAAAAAACAACAGCTTTATTTTTGCGAGATGCACCACAAGTTATTAAAGATGCGGGCATAGAAGCACTAATCATTGATGAATGTATATTTGGTGGAAGTACTGTTGCCGACTTACTAAACATTCCTTTTGTCACCGCTTGTTCTGCTTTAGTTAACGGTTTTGATGATACTATTCCCCCAGCTTTTACAAATTGGAAATATAACCCCGCTTGGTGGGCAAGGTTACGTAATCGTGCTGGCTATGGTTTAATCCACAATTTTGCTCAACCTATCTACAAAGTGATTTCTGCATATCGCCGTGAGTGTAATTTGCCTCCTTGCGTTAATGTTAATGATTTCTACTCTGTCTCAAAATTAGCAATTATTAGTCAACAACCAGCAGAGTTTGAGTATCCAAGACCTAATTTAGACGGATTACTTCATTTTACTGGCCCTCACTTTGACCCAACAGCCAGGAAACCAATTGATTTTCCATTTGAGAAATTGAATGGACAGCCCTTAATTTATGCTTCAATGGGGACATTACAAAATCGTCTCATTCATATTTTCTATAATATTGCTGAGGCTTGTGCAGGTTTAGATGCTCAATTAGTTATTGCTCTGGGAGGTGGATTAGACACTGAAGCATTGCCCAATTTACCGGGAAATCCGATTGTTGTTAAATATGCACCACAGTTAGAATTACTGCAAAAAGCTAGTCTGACTATTTGCCATGCCGGGACAAATACAGTGTTAGAATCTCTTTACTATGGAGTACCTCTGGTAACTATTCCTATTACTAATGATCACCCAGGAGTTGCTGCTCGTATTGCTTGGACTGGTGTAGGTAAATTTATTACTACTTCACGTTTGACAACTGGTAGATTACGTAAAGCTATTCAAGAAGTGCTAACGCAACCATCTTATCAACAAAATGCACTCAAATTACAAACTGCGATTCAAAAAGCGGGCGGTGTTCCTCGTGCTGTGGACATTATTGAGCAAACAGTCTCCAGAAATCAGTCTTTGATTTAAACATTTCTCTTTTTAACTGGAGAATGAATAAGAATAAATTGACATTTCAGCTATTCTTAAACAGTTAGACAACGACAATGGCAACCTCTTCCCGATGCTTTTGCTAAAATGTTTAGAAATTTCTCCCAGGAAAAACTATATATTTATGGTAATCCTACTACAGCGATCGCTAGTTATCATGGTATAGCTCAAGAAGAATTGACTACTGAAGAATTAGATGCTTTTCATCCAGATTACCCAGTAGTTACCTGTATCGTTGCTCAAAAATAACAACTTGCTCTGATTGGTATATATTATGAGTCCCATCCTGTTTGATATCAAACCAGAAATTAGCATCGTCTTGTGTACTTATAACCGCGCTAAATACTTAAATAGATGCATTGATAGTGTCATTAACCAAACTTTTCAAAATTGGGAATTACTGATAGTAGATGATGGTAGCGAAGACAATAGTTTTGAGATTGTGAATGCCTACTTACAAAATTTTAATAACATCCGTTATTTGAAACATCAGAATAAAAAACAATGCTACGCTAAAAATGCAGGAATTCAGGCATCATTTAGCAAATATATCACCTTCATAGATAGCGATGATGCCTATAAACCAAATCATCTGGAATCAAGGCTGGCATATATGCAAGCTCATCCAGAAATAGATTTAATTGAAGGCGGTTTTGAGATTGAAGAAGAAATTTGGATGGCTGACTTTTATCAACCAGATAAACTAATTAATTTACGAGACTGTGCGTTAGGTCCAACATTTTTTGGGAAGAGAAATGTATTTTTTGAGTTGCAGGGATTTGTTCACATGTTATATGGAGAAGATGCAGATTTTTGGGAACGTGCGGAAAAGAAATTTAGAACTCAAAAAATTAAAGAACCACAAACTTATATCTACACTAGAGCAGAAACCAGTGTAACCAAGAGTTTTTTAGAAAGTGTCTCTCCATCTAGCTAACTACTTGGCATGAAAAAATTTCTCTTCTCTTTACCAATTAAAACATATTATCACCAGTTCAAATCTGCTGGTAGAAGACTTTTCTTACAGTTACTTACTCTCAGTTTATGTTTAGTATTTTTATCTAGTTGCCAAAATTCATTACCAAATAGTAAGGTAATACACCTGACATTATGGCAAGGAATTAACCCACCAATCAGTAGAGATGTTTTTCAAAGATTGGTTGCTAAATTCAATAAAACTCACTCAGACATTCAAGTTGATTCTATTTTTACACTTGGGTCTGGGCTAGCACTACCAAAAATCTTCACCGCAGTGGCGGGTAATAGCCCTCCAGATATTTTAGTTAATTCTCCCCAATTAACTGGTCAATTTGTAGAGTTAGATGCAGTTGTCTCTTTACAAGACTGGTGGGATAAATCACCCCTGAAAAATGAGGTTTTTCCTAACTTATTAGATGAATTAAAATTAGATGGTCAATTGTGGTCAATTCCACTTTATACTAGCAATGTAGGGATTTTGTACCGTGCTGATTTATTTAAGGCAGCAGGAATTACCCAACCCCCAAAAACTTGGCAAGAATTAAGAGAAGTTGCCAAAAAATTGACTTTAGATAAAAATGGCGATCGCCGCACTGATCAATATGGTATTTTATTACCTTTAGGTAAAGAAGAATGGACTGTTTTTACTTGGTTTCCCTTTCTGTTAAATGCTGGAGGTGAGATACTCACAAATAACCAGCCAAATTTAACTAATACAGGTGCTATTAATGCTCTAAAATTTTGGGAAACTTTATTAAAAGATGGTTCAGCAACTCTTTCTCCACCAGAAAGAGGTTATGAAGAAGATGCTTTTTTTGCTGGTCGGGTTGCTATGCAAATTACAGGGCCTTGGTCTTATATTACTAAATCTAAGGTCGATTTTGGTGCATTTCCTATTCCTGCTGATGTCAATTATGCAACAGTCACAGGTACAGGAGACTTGTTTGTAATGAAAACCACACCAGAAAGAGAAAAAGCAGCATTGAAGTTTTTGGAGTTTGTACTGAGTGAAGAATTTCAAACAGAATGGGCTATTGGTACAGATTTCTTACCAGTGAATATTAAGTCTGCTCAAAGCCCAGCTTATCAGGAATATCTCAAACAAAAGCCTTGGTTAAAAGTTTTTATAGACCAAATTCCTAGAGCTAAATATAGACCTGTTATTGCTCGTTATAGTCGCATTTCTGATAGTTTAGGGAGAGCAATAGAATCTACTTTATTAGGTAAATCTACAACTGAACAAGCCTTGAAAGCCGCTCAAGAAAGAGCAGAGTTAATTTGGAATCGTGAGTAATATCAATTCAAAATTCAAAATTAATAAAAATAGATTTTACGAGGTTTGCTGAATTTTGGAAAATTGGGATAAAGAATAGGTCAAGAAGAAGAGGGAATAGTGATGAGTAGGTAGGCATAATTAAATATAAATTAAATATAATACCCATGACAAAAGTTTTGTAAGCATGTTTCCTACACTCTGACAACTTGTCAAGACGAATTTTGAGTTTTTAATTTTTAATTTTTAATTTTTAAATTCTAAAGATTATATGTTTTTTATCATCAAAACTAATAATTTTTTCTTGTTGTAGTTTACCAATTAAACGAGTAATTGTGACTCGCGTAGTACCGCAAGCGTTGGCGATATCCTCATGAGTTAAACGGATAGTGAGACGGATTCCTCCTGGTACTTTTTCCCCTACTTGTTTTTTTAACAATTCAAATAGATGATGTAATCTTTCTTCTACTTTTCGCCTACTAGAAATAACTAAAAAAGCTTCTGTTTGTTGTAATCTCTGTTCAATTTTGGGTAAAAAAATCTGGCTAAGTTGAGGAAAATTTTTAATTTCTGCTAAATAAGTTATCACTAATTCTACATCAGTTAAAGCTGTAGCTTGGTAAACTGGTAAAGATGTCATACTAGAACCAAATACCATTCCTGCTGTAACTAACCCAGTTAGTACCTCTTCTCCGGTTTCACAAAATGTATTGAGTTTAACTAAACCTCGATGCACATACCAAATTAATAGCTGATTTAGGGGAATAACTTCACCCTTAGCATACTTATGTATAGGACGATTTTCTAGCCATTCATTTTGATTTTGAGGTGCTGTAAACTTTTCTCGCTCGTCTTTAGCTACTGTGCGTATTAACCAGCACAACATGAGAGATTTATTCAGTTGATTATTAATTGCTTTTCCTGTCAAAGCGGCATCAAAAAATATTCCCTGATGCTGCTTCATTGTCAAAAATATTTCCCTTGTTGTCGTTAATTGTTGTATTTGGATTAATTCATTATAAAAATATTGATGTTGTTCTAAAAGAATAAAACTAATTATTGGTTTGCCAATCAAAAATTGCTGAGAAATGTTGAGTAATTTTGCTGCGGTTTGATTAGCTATTTGAATTATCCCTTCTGAGTTGGTGACTAAATAGGCATTTGGTGCTAACTCAAATAAATCTTGATAATATTGACGTTCTACTTCTAGTAAATTGCGTGTTTGAATGAGTTCTTCATTCTGTTGATAAAGTTCCTCTGCTGCTAGTTGTACCATTTTGGAGGTACTGTACAACTCCTTAAAAGCTTGTGGTAGTAAATCTGAAGGAATCCAATGTAAAACGCTGGCTGTTTCATATAAATCGGCTACACGTTTATGTAAAGCTTCGGCACGTTGGAGAAATAATTCTATATTCACTTTAAATTCCTGCTACTTACTTGTAGAGGTTAAGAAACTAATTCTATGTAGTTAAACTAGGAATAATTTATTGGCTCTTCCAGCTACACAAGCATAAGATTAACTTTTTGTTCTATGATAGAGTTTTCTTATACAGCAGGGAACTCTTAACAGGGAACTCTTAACAGAGGGGAAAGTCTCTTAGTATAAGGTTTTGTTCCTCAAATTTGTACCTCATTTACCTGAAATCTACTGTATATTTATTGATAATTTGCCATTTGCTGTACCTAAAGGAAATTACATAAAACTAATACATAATCTATCACTTTTAATTGGTGAGAAATACATAGTAATTTATTGCTAAATACTACTTCTATGCGTAGTGAAACCATTTCCAGAAGAGAGGGTCTGTTTTTCTCCTCACATCTTTATCTATAAATCTCACTACCTATATGAATTAGCTGAAGCATTGTTTAATAGACAGCATAGCTGCTTCAATTTCTTTTTACATCTATCCTAAGCATCAGGAGTATGATCAGAAATTTAAAGAATTTGTGTATTCTACAATACTGCCCATTGCTTAATATTAACTATTGCGTAGTGATGGGGAATCTATTCCTCCATTAGTCGGGCTTTGCTGTCCGTGCTGTACAAGAACCTCATACCATTCATGTATGCAGTATTCTGACCAGCAAAAACTGTATTCCATCCAACAAAAATCACATAATCCCTGTACTTGTGCTGAATTACCATTTAAATCAGGGGTAATAGTTTTGCGGGGACAGCGAACATGATTATCTAAAGATTTTTTCATAAAAGCCCGTTTACCCTATTTTACAACAATTTCAAATGCTCTTTGAAGAGAGCTTTACCCTACAAAATTCAAACCAAAATGCAAACCAAAACTCAAAATTCAAAATCAGGAAAACGAATAAGCATAAGCCTCCTGTTTGTTGATTGTGTATACATTAAATGAGGAATAGATTAAATTTAATAATCTTTTCCTAAACAAGCTTGTTCGTAACGCTGACCGGCAATTTCCCAGGTAAATTCAGTTTCTACCAGTTGTCTACCTTGATGAGAAAGTTGTGCGCGTAGTTCTGGTTGTGTAAATAATTGAGAAATTGCCGCTACATATTCAGCAGGTTGATTTGCTCTTAATGCGCGTAGGGGTGTATTGTCTCC
>DATGXQ010000588.1:0-3416 GCA_035298905.1 Nostocaceae cyanobacterium
TGTTCCCTGTTCCCTGTTCCCTTGCCTCTACTAGTCAGTTCACAACTCAAATCGGATTGCTATAGTATGGAAAGCGAACATGAAGCCATGATGGAAGCTCTATGGAAAGATTGGCAACCATTATACTGGAAACCAGGCTTATCTTTACCTGCATTACCTTGGGTAAGACCATTTTTAGCGATGATGGGACTACCAAAGAAATTAATTAGACAGCCGCAAGTATGGGAGCAAATTCATCATCAACTAATTCCAGAGTATGAGGAATTAATGAAGCCTTTTTCAAGGCTAGGAGGAGATGAACACACATTAGCAGAAAGGCAAGTAGTAAAAATAGTAATTACTAAGGCTTTAACTCAGTTATCCAGTCAACTGGGTAAGGAGACGGCTGTAGAGTTAGAACATTGGACAAGAAGGCATTTTCTTGATAATGATTTTCGGTCAGCAATGTCTGATTGGCGATTTGTTTTGCAGAGAGGGAGTCAATATTATGATGATGAAAAACCAATTGCTCCACTATTGGCGTTAGAACCATTATGGCCAGAGATTGAGAAAATAACTTATTACGGCATTAATGGCAGTGAGTATATCATGAAGTACATGATGACCTTACCAACAGAGAAAGTTCCTGAAGAAGAAGAAGTGGAAATTAATTGGGAATGGCAAGCGATAGATGCAAGTAGAGTAATTCAACAAGAACTAACTATGAGGATTTTGAATAAGATTACGCAAACATTAAATGAGCAGGAATTAGCGGAGTTTTTGAATTGGGCAATTTTGTTTCAAACTGAAAAAAGGGGTAGTGATCCAAAATATTTGCGAGGAGATAAATATTTAAAACCTCTACCACTGTATTCTGATTTTCCTTCGGTGCTAGATTTCGCAATTTAAAATCAAATTTAGACAGCCCAGTGTTACAAACATAATCAAAACAAGGAGTAGGTTTTATATTCCAACTCTTTTTATCAAATACAAAATGATAAAATTATCTGGCTCTCCTAGACTAGCTATGTAAAATTAATACTCAACATTAATTGAAATTCTTAGATCAATACCTTCGCCAAATTAAGAGGCTATATGAATTTTGCCGTTTTTGCCTGGATAACCTAGCTATAAGCTTTTTCTTTGCCATGTAGCAAGCTTGCATTGCCTCTATTTTGTGAGTTTACTACAGTCTGTACAATAAAAAATCCTTACAGCGAAACCCAGAAGGAATTTTTAAGACTGATGATTTTTGCCAAGTTATATCATCCCCGCTTGAACACTTACGATAAAAATAAAGCTAAGATTCTGTAATATAATAACTCTGGCAATTTTATATCGTAACTAATTACCCGGTTTTGATATTACAGGATTAAAGGAGTTCACGCTCAGACTATCATCAGATTACCCTCGTAAATTGGCAAAGGTATTTTTAATTAGCATGTTTTTTTTCGGTATTGAACATGAGGTCGCTTTCCTTGACCGTCAAGGAAAGTTTGCTGATTTCTCTTGTACAAAATTTGCAGAATTTTCTCAAATTGTGGAGAGACTACCTATCTATGAGAGTGACTATCCGCAACTGCGGGTAGGTGATGCGGGTATTAAACAGAAGCGATGGTATATTGAAGGTTTTGAAAGATTTGCTGATTCTGAACAGGTGATTGATTGTGCAGTTAAGGGTATTGAAATCAGGACAACTATACATTCTAGTATACAAGGGGCGATCGCTGAATTAACAGCCAGTTTTCGCTTACTGTGTGAAGAAGCAGCTAGTTTTGGGTTTCTACCTGTTTTAACTAGTTTTAATCCCTTTCGTTCAGTGTTTGAGCCACAACCGCCCTTAAATGAGTATGAAATTAGACAACTCCAAGCTTATCCTGATGAACAAACTGCTAATATTTATATGGTGACGTATGGCCCAGATTTGAATATATCTGTGGCAGATTTACCAATTGAAAAATTAATTGATATTGGACAGAAACTTACTTATTACAGTCCTTACATTGTACCTTTTAGTTATAGTTCTCCTTTCTATAATGGGCATTTATGGCAAGGCTTATCAGTGAGAACTTTTATCAGAACTGGCAGAAGACCAGCCACACTCGTTTTTGTTCAGAATCAAGAACAATTAATTAAAAGTGTACCTTCACTAACAAAAATTGCCCGCATCCCTGCGGAAATTGGCAGAATTGAATTTAAGGCTTGTGATAGTTGTGATAATTTTGCTATCTATGCTGGTCTTTTGGCTTTATTAAAAGGTTTGATATTAGATCAAACTTTACCAGGTCGGGCAATTATTCCCGATGCTAATTTACATCAAATTTCTGCCAAATTTGGTTTTGACAATGAAGATATTTTGGCTAATACTACTCAAGTTTTACAAGCTGCTGAATTAGCTTTAGCAGATGATCCCGATATTGATTTGTTAAAACCATTGCAAGAGATTTTGACTGAGCGGAAAACTAAAGCTCATGAACTAATTCAAGTTTTCCAAAATGTAGGCTCAATTATCGAAACTCTCAAGCAAACTTACTAACTATGGGGTATGCAGGGTTATTTCATTCTGGAGTTACACCGCCCTAAAATCAATTTTGGGCTAATAGCTCAAGTCCGTTTTAACAGACTAAATTCATCATTAATAGTCGCCGCCGAGTTTTTCAGTGAGAATGAAATAGCCCTGTGGGGTATGGGGAAAATTTTATTCTTTTCTCCTCTGCCCCATACCCTCATCTCCCCACACTTTAATCTAATGAATGATCAGCTTCCGTGGTAGATGCTGGTTTTATTTCCTTGCTGGGGGGAATTTTTTCAATGGGGATTAATGATTCTAGGACGGTTTTAACAATTGGTGCTGCTACTGTAGAACCGTAGGCGTTTTCACCTTTTGGCTCATCGACTATTGCTAAAATCACGTAGCGGGGATTTTCCACTGGTAAAATCCCGACAAAGCTAGTAATTCTGGCCCCCGGAATATAACCACCATTGGGACTAGCTTTTTGGGCTGTACCTGTTTTGCCCCCAATGCGATAACCATCAATTTGAGAAGCTTTACCAGTCCCATCAGATACGACAGTTTCCATCATTTCTACTACTTTCTGTGTCGTAGCAGGTGAAAAAATTTGTCTGGGTGCAGGTAGGGTGGGAGAATAATGGATTTGTCCTTGACTATCGATTAAGCCTTTAACAACGTGGGGTGTAACTAATTTACCACCGTTAGCCAAAGCACCATGCATCTGTACAAGTTGTAATGGGGTGAGAGAAAAACCTTGACCAAAGGAAGTAGTTGCTGGTTCTATGGATGAGGTAATAAATTTTTCTTGACTTTTGAGTCTGCCGGTGGCTTCAAAGGGTAAATCTGTTTCTACGGGTTGTCCCAGTCCCAGACGTTCTAGCCAGTTATAGTAGACAGTGGGTTTGAGACGCTGGATAATTTGCAC
>DATGXQ010000589.1:0-9896 GCA_035298905.1 Nostocaceae cyanobacterium
ACCTCTTTATGCTGCCTTTTTCCTTAAGTTGACACCCATGGGCAATGCCCATAGGTGTCAACTTAACGAAAAATGGGCGGTTAGAAACCGCGTCTACACAAGCAAAACCCACCTGCGTGGGTTAGAAAACTATTAGTCCGCGTAGGCGGTGAGACCAGTCCTGTAGGCGGGTCTCCCGCCGTAGGGAACTGGCGAACCCGGAGGGACTTGGCCTGTGTAGCCACGAATTCTATTCGTTAGGGCTTAAGTTTACACTGGTGGGCAATGCCTTGTCCTGAATTTTTTGAATGATAATTAAATAATTAAACCCTTGTCTCTGAGAAATTCTTCAAAAGTAAATTTATCAGGTAATGAAGTTTGCGCCCCTAATTTTGTAGCGGCTAAAGCCCCGGCTGCTGCACCCCAAATTACAGCTTGATGTAAACTTAAACCTGTAAAAAGTGCGGCTGCTAAACCTCCATTAAAAGCGTCTCCTGCGGCAACGGTATCAACGGCATGAATGGGAAAAGCGGGAATAAAAAAGCTTTCTTCTCTAGTTGCACAGTATACACCTTTTGCTCCTAATTTAGCGATCGCACATTTTACCCCTCTCCCCAATAACACCTCCACTGCTTGCGCTGCTGTCTCTTCTCCATCTACCGTAAAACCCACCAACTGACTCGCTTCTACCTCATTCGGTGTCATAATATCTACTAACGGGTAAAGTTCCTCCGGTAAATGAGACTGTGCAGGTGCAGGATCAAGAATCACTTTTACACCCGCATCTTTAGCCGCTTTGGCTGCTGCTATGACTATATCTAGAGGAATTTCTAATTGTAAAAGTAAAGCATAGGCATCTTCTAATAATAGTGATAAACGTTTTATATCATCTTGATTTACTTGCCCATTGGCCCCAGGAATGACAACAATTTGATTTTCTCCTACATCATCTACAGTAATAATTGCCACACCAGAACTGATAGTTTCATCAACAAAAACATGTTCCGTTTTCACATTAGCTGCTTTTAAAGCATGAATTAATTCTTGTCCAAAACTATTTGCACCCACACGTCCTACCATATAAGTAGGCACTCCCAAACGTGCCAATGCTACGGCTTGATTTGCCCCTTTGCCACCTGGTGCTTTAAAAAAATCTTTGCCTAATAAAGTTTCTCCGGCAACAGGTAAACGAGGAGTTGTGGCTACTAAATCAATATTGATGCTGCCAAAGACGACAATGCTTTTCATGCTAAATTAAGTCTATCTTATATCCAGCCTCATCATACGACAGGCGATCGCTATGGTACAAACAACTAAACGTCTCTGTACTTTCGAGGAATACCTAGCGTATCATGATGATACAGATCAACGTTATGAATTGGTTGATGGGGAGTTAGTACCAGTGCCACCAGCAACAGGCAGACACGGCAAAATAGGCAGATTTTTGTTTAAGCAGTTCGATACAGAGATTGAGAGGCTAAATTTGCCTTGGGTTGCTTGTTACGGTGATGTTGGTGTGAGAACTGCTGAACGTCGTTCCAGAATCCCTGATTTAATGATTATCACCAAGGAACAAGAACAAGCAACTTTAGATATTTCTGCGGTTGTACAATCTGCACCTTTATTAGTAGTAGAAATTGTTAGCGAAAATTACGCCGCTACTGATTATCGATATAAGCGTTCTGAGTATGCAGTAAGAGGCATTCCTGAATATTGGATTGTGGATTTTTATGAAAATAAAGTTACTGTTTTATTGTTGGTAGAAGGTTTTTATGATGAGCAAATATTTAGAGGAGATGAGAGAATTGTTTCTCGTACTTTTCCAGAATTAATGATTACGGCTGCTCAAGTTTTACAAGGATAGGAGAATTTTTTTAAACGCAGAGGGACGCGGAGATAAGCGCAGAGGGACGCGGAGGTTTTTTTGGGTTAGTATCTATATCGCTAAATCTGCAACACTCAAAGATATGCAAAACACAGATGTAGTAGTGATTGGTAGTGGTATCGGTGGTTTAAGCTGTGCTGCACTTTTAGCTAAGTATGGTTTTGATGTCGTTGTCTGTGATAGTCATACTATCCCCGGTGGTGCAGCCCATAGTTTTGAACGTCAAGGTTATAAATTTGACTCCGGCCCCTCTCTTTATTCTGGGCTTTCCTACAGTCCTTCTCCTAATCCTTTACGTCAAGTCTTAGATGCTATTGGTGTAGAGTTACCGTGCGTTAATTATGATACCTGGGGTTGTTATTTACCGGAAGGAGATTTTTATACCTCCGTTGGTGCAGACCAATTTTGTGAAATCTTGCAAAAATTTCGGGGTGATGATGCTGTTAAGCAATGGCGAAAACTACAGCAAGTAATGATTCCTTATGCCAAAGCAGCTACAGCTTTACCACCAGCAGCATTACGCTTTGATTGGGGTGCAATTAAAACTATTAGCTCTTTTGCTCCTAGTTTAATCAAAAATACCACAAATGTATTTAAGTTAACAGGTGCTTTCAGTCGGATTATGGATGAAGTGATCACAGACCCTTTTATCCGTAACTGGCTGGATATGTTGTGTTTTCTCCTTTCTGGACTACCTGCTAATGCTACGAGTGCCGCAGAAGTGGCGTTTATGTTTGCGGACTGGTATCGTCCGGGAGTAATGCTAGATTATCCTGTGGGTGGCAGTGGTGCTTTAGTTGATGCTTTGGTCAAAGGACTGGAGAAACACGGCGGAAAATTAATACTAGGCGCACATGTAGAACAAGTCCTAGTGGAAAATAAGCGGGCTGTGGGTGTACGGTTACGTGATGGTAAGGAAATTCGCACCCGCAAAGCAGTGGTTTCTAATGCTTCAGTCTGGGACACTTTGAAACTTTTACCACAAACAGCTTTACCACCCAAGTTTCGGGCTAAAAGACAAGCAACTCCAGAATGTGACAGCTTTATGCATCTGCATTTAGGTATTGATGCCCAAGGATTACCAGCCGATTTAGCTTGTCATTATATTGTTGTCAACAGTTGGGAAGCTGGGATACAAGCACCTCAAAATTTGGTGCTAATTTCTATACCTTCTATTCTTGACTCCTCTTTAGCACCACCAGGTAAGCACGTCATCCATGTTTACACTCCTGGTAATGAACCTTATCAACTTTGGCAAGGAATGGACAGAAAAAGTCCAGAATATGCAGCCCAAAAACAAGCCCGTGCAGAAGTAATGTGGCAAGCTTTAGAACGAATTATCCCTGATATTCGTTCTCGTTGTGAAGTTACCTTGGTTGGTACACCCTTAACTCATGAACGGTTTTTGCGTCGTTATCGCGGTTCTTATGGCCCGGCTATCGCCGCAGGTGTGGGCTTATTTCCTGGCCCTAAAACACCGTTATCGGGTCTAATTTGTTGTGGTGATTCGACTTTTCCGGGTATTGGTTTACCCGCAGTGGCGGCTAGTGGAATGATAGCTGCTAATACACTGGCATCTGTGCAGCAACATTTAGCCATGTTGGCAGAGTTAACAGAAATTGGGGGGTGACAAATTTACACCCACATAGTACAATTGTATTGATGATAGATTGCTCTCAGTACGCGTTCCAGAACTGAATCCCTCGGCTGGTCACTGAGGGATTTTTTATTTTAAATCATGCCAGTGAAAAAAGGCAGGGGGGCAGGGGAGCAGAGGGGAGGGTTTACGGGTTTTATGTACAAGTTAAAATTATCCAATTTAAAAGTACAACAACTTACTTGATCTAATTATCTAGCTTGAGAATAAACAAAATTTGTAATCTTTCTATACGTATTAATTTCTAGGGAAGATGATTGAAAATGCTGTAATCACAATCTATAGCATTTCTATTTGAGTTGTGAACTTAGTCATAAAGGCTGGGTATTAGCTATTGGCTATTTATCTGTTTTGTTAACCTTTTGCTAGTTATTTCTTAACGTGATTGCGATAAGTTTAGTTTTGCTACAAAATTAATCCTGTTTTTGTTAGGAACTAGATTCTTCAAGTTTCTCTATTAGCCTTTTGTGATGAAGCATAATGCAGAAGGCAGGAGGGAAACAGAGGTTATATCTGGTTATTAGACCTAGCTTTGTACCTCACAAAGTTTCAAATTACTGTCAACTCATCACCGCCATAGTTGATTCAAAGAGTAATTGATTCTGGGTTAAAAGTATTTACCTTCCTCTGGGTGAAATCTGATTCTCAATTGTTCAAGATACTTTATTTCATACCTATTGAAGTATCTCTAGTTAGCACAAATACACACTATTTTTTCACGAAATTATATCAGGTAAAGACCAATGCCAGCAATTAGTTTAACTGGGACAACTTACATTCAAGATTTTGATTCTTTGGCCAATTCTGGTACAACAAGTGATGTTCTTCCTGCTGGGTGGGAGTTTTTGGAAACGGGAACTAATGCCAATACAACCTATGGTATTAATAATGGCAGTTCTAATACAGGAAATACTTATAGTTATGGGGCATCAGGCAGTACAGACAGAGCATTTGGCGGGTTGCAGTCTGGTAGTTTAGTACCCACCATAGGCGTAAGTTTTACGAATAATACAGGCAGTACAATTACTTCATTAACAATTAGTTATCGTGGTGAACAATGGCGGTTGGGTGCAACTGGTAGAACAGATCGGTTGGATTTTCAATACAGTTTAGACGCAACTTCTCTATCAACTGGTACTTGGAATAATTTTGATTCTCTGAATTTTAGCTCAGTGATCACATCTGGGACAACCGGCGCTATTGATGGTAATGCTGCTGGTAATAGTAGTAATGTTTCCGGCACAATTTCTGGACTAAATATTGCTAATGGTGCAACATTTTATTTGCGCTGGCAAGACTTTAACGCTTCTGGTGCTGATGATGGTTTAGCGATCGACAATTTTTCTTTGAGTATACCCAATACCACGACCGCCGGAGTAACAATTGTTCAATCTGGTGGTGGCACTAATGTGGCAGAAGGTGGGGCTACAGACGAATATACCCTAGTTCTGAATAGCCAACCTACGGAAAATGTCGTTGTTAATATTACTCCCAACGCACAACTACAAACAAATCTCAGCCAACTGACTTTTACTCCATCCAACTGGAATCAGCCGCAAAATGTCACAGTCACAGCAGTAGATGATGCAAATGTAGAAGGCGCTCACAGTGGGACGATCGCTCATACAGTCACCAGTGCTGATACCAATTACAATGGTATTTCTATTAGTCCCCTGAATGTCAATATTACTGATAACGATACAGCGAATAACTCTTCAGTTTTCCTGACTAGAATCAGTGGTTTTAGTGGTACTGGGGCAGAGATTACCGACTATGATCCCACCTCCAAGCGATTATTTGTGGTGGATGGTACAGCTTTTGTACAAATTATCAATCTCAGTGACCCCAGTAACCCCACCCCCATTAGTGCGATCGACCTCACAGCCTATGGTAGTGCAGCAAATAGCGTAGCTGTGAAAAACGGGATAGTAGCGATCGCCACAGAAGCAGCCACTAAAACCGACCCTGGTAAAGTTGTTTTCTATGATACTGCTGGCAACTTCCTAAAGGCAGTCACCGTTGGGGCATTACCTGACATGGTGACATTTACCCCCGATGGGACAAAAGTCCTGACAGCCAATGAAGGAGAACCGGGTGCTGTTGATCCAGAGGGTTCTATTAGTATTATTGATATCTCTCAAGGTGTTGCTAACGCTACTGTTGCCACTGCTAGTTTTACCAGCTTTGACGGACAAGAAGCCACTCTTAAAAGTCAAGGAGTCCGCCTCTTCCCCAATAAAACCGTTTCCCAAGATGTAGAACCGGAGTACATCACCTTCTCGCAAGATGGGACAAAAGCCTGGGTGACATTACAAGAAAACAACTCATTAGCTGTTGTCAATATTGCTACGGCCACAGTAGAAAAAATCGTGCCTTTGGGAACAGTTGACCACAATCAGCCTGGAAACGCCATAGATGCCAGCGACAGAGAAAATGGGACAACGGGAACGATTAATATTCAAAATTGGCCAGTATTGGGGATGTTCATGCCCGATGCGATCGCCTCTTTTACTGCCAACGGTCGTACTTACTACGTTACAGCTAATGAAGGTGATGCCCGCACCGAAGAAGCGCGAGTCAGTACACTGAATTTAGATCCTACAGCCTTTCCTAATGCCACCACACTCAAACAAAACGCTAATCTCGGTCGGTTGACTGTTTCCAATATTGATGGAGATATCGACGGAGATGGCGACTATGACAAGTTATTTGCCTATGGTACTCGCTCCTTCTCCATTTGGGATGATCAGGGAACTTTGGTATACAACAGTGGTGATGCTTTGGAAAGGATTACTGCTCAACAAGTTCCCACCATTTTTAACTCCGAAGGAACTGCCAGCAGTTTTGACGGTCGCAGCGATAACAAAGGGCCAGAACCGGAAGGTGTAGCAGTTGGAGTGATTAACGGTAGAACCTATGCCTTCATTGGTTTAGAGCGAGTAGGTGGGGTGATGGTTTATGAAGTTACCAATCCCCAACAACCCAAATTTATCGAATATGTACCTAATCCAACGGGAGATATAGCCCCTGAAGGGTTGAAGTTTATCCCTGCTAGTGACAGTCCTAACGGTAAAAATTTACTGGTTGTGGCTAACGAAGTTAGTAAAACTGTCAGTATTTTTCAAGTCAACCCAGCGATTCGGATTAGTGATATTCAAGGGACTGGGCATAGTTCCCCACTGGTAGGACAAACCGTCAACAATGTCGCAGGTATTGTCACTGCTGTGGCTAGTAATGGTTTCTACATCCAAGACCCCAACCCAGACAATGACGATCGCACCAGCGAAGCTATCTTTGTCTTCACCTCATCAGCACCAACTGTACAAATAGGTGATGCAGTTACAGTTAATGGTAAAGTCACAGAATTTCGTCCGGGTAACAATACTAACAACCTGACTCTTACCGAACTAACCAACCCTACGATTAATAAAATCTCTAGTGGTAATCCCTTACCTACTGCTGTGATTTTAGGTAATGGCGGGCGGACAATTCCTACTACAGTTATTGATAATGATAGCAATGGTCAGGTAGGCAACGGCACATTTGACCCCTCCGAAGATGGGATAGACTTTTATGAAAGTCTAGAAGGAATGCGGGTACAAATTAATAATCCTGTCACCGTTAGCCCCACAAATCGATTTGGGGAAATTTGGGTATTAGCCGATAATGGGGCAAATGCTACAGGCAGGACAGCCCGTGGTGGGATTGGCATTAGTCAGGGTGACTTTAACCCAGAACGAATACAAATTGATGATAGTTTAGCTGGTGCTACTTCTCCCAACGTCGATGTAGGAGCGCAACTCAATACAATTATTGGGATAGTTGACTATAACTTTAGTAACTATGAAGTATTACCAACTACTCTACCTACTGTAGTTACAGCCACCAGCCTGACGAAAGAAGTCACTAACCTCACTTCTGGGGCAAATCAACTAACTGTTGCCACCTTTAACGTCGAAAATCTTGATCCTAGTGACGGGGCAACTAAGTTTAATAACTTAGCTAGTCGGATTGTTAATAACCTGAAATCGCCAGACATTATCAGTTTAGAAGAAATTCAAGATAATAATGGGGCAACGAATGACAGCGTAGTTGATGCGAGTCAAACTTATCAGACCTTAATTAATGCGATCGCCTCTGCTGGTGGCCCCACATACCAATATCGGCAAATCAACCCAGTAGACGATACAAATGGCGGAGAACCAGGTGGTAATATTCGGGTAGGGTTCCTATTTAATCCTCAGCGCGTCCAATTTAGCGATCGCCCCGGTGGTACATCCACCTCTAATACTACCGTTAACAATGTTAATGGTATAGCTACACTCTCCTCTAGTCCTGGTCTGATTGACCCCACTAACTCTGCTTTCGACAACAGTCGTAAACCCCTGGTTGGTGAATTTACTTTTAATGGTCAGACTATCTATGTCATAGCTAACCATTTCAACTCTAAAGGTGGAGACCAACCCCTATTCGGTGTCAATCAACCCCCCACTTTAAACAGCGAAGTTCAACGCAATCAACAAGCAACAATCGTTAAAAACTTTGTCCAAAGCATCCTAGCAATTAATCCTAATGCCAATGTCATAGTAGCCGGAGATTTAAACGATTTTGAGTTCTCCAATCCCCTCACTACTTTAGAAAGTGCTGGATTAAATACTCTAGTTGAAACCTTACCGCAAAATGAGCGTTATACCTATAACTTTGAGGGGAATGCTCAAACCCTCGACCACATCTTAGTTAGCCAAAACCTATTCAATAATTTAGATGGGTTTGATGTAGTTCACATTAACTCTGAGTTTGCAGATCAAGACAGCGACCATGATCCAGTAGTTGCTAGATTCACGATTACTAATCAGAATGTAACCAACAACGCACCAACAAACTTAACCTTAAGTGCCACTAACATCAATGAAAATCTCCCAGCTAATACAGTAATCGGCGCATTTACTACTACCGACCCAGACCAAGGCAATACTTTCATCTATTCTTTAGTTGATGGTGCTGGTAGTAGTGATAATTCAGCCTTTACTATTAATGGAAATAACTTAGCCATTAATAACTCTCCCGATTTTGAAACCAAATCTAGCTACAACATTCGTGTCCGCAGCACTGACCAAGGTAGACTAAGTTTTGAGAAAGAATTTGTGATTGGTGTCAATGATATCCCAACTCAATTACTTAACTCACAAAATGATGTTTTCCAGATTTCTGGAGAATCTACCAAGGTTAAACTAAAAGTAAAACTCACAGGACGCAACTCTAGTTTAGTTAATGAACTAGGAGCTTTTATTGTTGATGATCAAAATGGCACAATCAATGGTATTGCTCCGGGTGCAGCAGGTTATACCCAAGCAGCATTAGCACGTAGCCAGGTAATTTTTTCAGCAATTGCTAATAGTCCTACTGGTTTTGATTCAAGTAATCTGAGCCGCTTATTAGAATTTGACTCCAATACCAACTTCAGATTTTATTTGTTCAAAAACAGTAGTTTTGATACTGTCATCCAGAATTCCACCACTTCAGAAATCATCTTCTCTAGTGCTGCCTTCCAATCAATTACAGCCTTAACAAGTGGTGGTTTTACTGTAGGTTGGAAAGATGGTTCTAATACTACCAGCACTGAATTTAATGATTTAGTAGTAAATATTGAAGCCACAAATGATGCCGCACCTTTAGGTTCGGGTTTACAAGGAGATGGACAAGCAGAAGTCATTGATTTAAGAGATGTTAGCAGTTCTGTTGCCGTTACTGCTCAATTTACAATTAACCGAGAAGCGGGTTTTGATAATTTTGTCGGCTTCTATCAGGTGACTGATGAAAATGGAGGAATTGACACTAACAATGATGGTGTAAGTGACCTTTTGCCTGGACAAACTGGTTATATCCAAGCTGCAATTAATCAACGTGTAGCGGGTATTAATTTAACAGTAAGTAACCAAGCAACAGCAACCTATACAGGCACTTTCTCCGGTGGAGCGATTTTCGCACCTTTTATAGTTGTCAACGGCAGACCCGAAGCTCTGTTAGACACTAATACTAGCAATGATCCGGCAGTTTATTTTCCCTATTTGGGTGCTAACTCAGATCAAACAGACCATATCCGCTTGTTAGGTGATAATGTCTTTGCCTTTGAAGATTTGCCCAACGGTGGAGATAAAGATTACAATGATACGATTGTGAAGATTAATTTGAGCATCGGTTAATCATCTTTATTTGTTTGAACATTAGACATTTCCGAAAAAGATAGTAGAGACGTTCCGTGGAACGTCTCTACCAGGGTTTTGAATGTATGTAAAATTGTTTTCATCCCAAAAATCAGCAACGCCTTTTTAACAGTTTTTTGAGTAAATAGCTAACTTGGTCATAAACTCGTAT
>DATGXQ010000590.1:0-3159 GCA_035298905.1 Nostocaceae cyanobacterium
ATATTACCTACCTCTTACTATTGCCAGGGTAGACGGACTTACACCTACAATCAATAAAATTCCTGCTCAAACAATAAACCAGCTTAAACCAGAAATACCACCACTGGTTGAGGAAGCGGTATGTAATAGTGCTAATGGTGGGTGTTTGAGTGGTGCATTAAATCAAAATGCCAACAATATTAATGCTGCTACCAATGCAGCGAATAATGATTTACTCAGCAAAATTGGTGCATTGTTAAACGGCTTAAGTGTTGGGCTTGATGCTGCTAGTTTAGCCAAGTTGGATACTATTGATAATAAATTAGGTGAGCAGTTACCCGATGGTGGTATAGCTGGTAAGTTAAAGAGAGGTTTTAAATGGTTGCAGATTGATAGAGCTTTGAATCTATTTACTCTGATAACTACTATTCATAATGCTTTCATGTTGTCTAGTAGTATCAAAGATACACTTATCCAAGCATTGAGTAATATATTCTTTACTGCTGGTTTAAAAGATGAAGATGGTAATGCTTTTGATATAAACCAGATAATTAATAGTAGTGTAGAGAACTTTGTCAAGGGCATTATAGGGGCTGAGAATTACCAACAAATAACGGAAAACTTTGCAAAGGCTAATAGAATTTATCAGGCGGGAATAAATGTTTTAAATAGTATTCAGAATTTATCTTCTACAATTTTAGTTGTTCTTGAGCTTATAGGTTCTAAAATAGCTTGGATAGGTAACGGACTTAAAAAATCTGGTGTAGTTCTAGAAAATGCCTATCAATGGTTTAACCCCAATCCTAATTATGAAAATCCATGGATGGCACGTCTTGAAAAACTAGACGAAGCTGCCAATTCAGTAGCTATGGTTACTCAAATACCGATTGATGTAGCAACTGCTGTTACAGATGTAAATACATCAACAGCAGAACTAATAAAAGCTGTTAAAGGAGAGGAGGAAGGAACTAGAGAGGGTAATGGTATAAATATCCCAGATTATAAAAAATTGAGGGAAGAGGCTGAAAAAACTAAACTAGCTTCTCAAGGTAAAGATGTAAATAATACCGACAAATTAGAGGCAGAGGTAGACTAATGGTTTTACCAGAAGGATTTTCACATTGGGAGCATTTACAAGATATGCTTCGACGTGATCACAATCGGCTAGTTTCTAGATATTTTAAGGATTTAGGAGATGAATGGGAACCAGAGATAAACAGTCCTAGAGGGGCTATTCGAGTAGCTGCTACAATGAATGACAATGATACAGCCGTGATGACTTTACTCAGGCTCTATTATTTTTATGAGGTATTGGGATATGGAAGAAAACGACTAGGGATATTTTATGGTATACCTGCTAAAGATTTTCAGGAAAACTGGGAATCTAGACCACAGGTGTTTTTATATTTCTCTCAGGATAAGAGGTCAGTTCCTGATGGGCTAACACCTGTTACGGCTGAAATCAGTTTTAGAATAGCTGATGAAACTTCTGCCACTATGAATCCCACTAAAGCAGAGGCATTGGCTAGAAAAATAGCTAGTGAGTTTATTGAAAGTAGGAGGGGAATTTACTTTAACAAGGGTTCAGAAATTATTACTTATTACGATAAAAAGAATTGCATATCATTACAAATTTATACCATTAGTGAAAGAGAAGGTGAGGAAGTAATCAGAAAAATTTTGAATATTAGGGGCATTCCTTTCGATGCTGACAAATTGGGGGAATCGAAGAAGGTTAAACGACGTTCTCAGAATATCCCACAAGGCACGGAAACAGTATATGGGAAGGAGCGCAAGAAAAAGCGGTGGCGACCCACAGCACGAGTCCAGTTTAGACACGCTTACATGATAGTCGATAATTTAGAGCCTCCTGTGCATTTGGTAGATACTACGGGTCATTATTGGGATGCTTTCGTTAGGTTCTAGCTTGGCTTGTGGCTTGCTTTTCATTTACGTTTCAAACCGTAGAACCCTTATAAGGTTCTAATACAGTACAACTCTCTCATAACGCTGTAACTTAGACACTGTAGAGGTTATGGCATTTTGAGTGAGAGATAGAGTATGGCAACAGCAACCAGAAAGAGAACTTCTTTTAGGGCTAATGTCGGTACAACTGGCGTAGTCTATGTGAAGATGATCAAGTCCAGTATCAACGCTATTAACGAGACGCTAGGCTGGATAGAGGACGAAGACGGAGAACCACCACAGGGGAAAGTCATTTTGGGGGAAGGTCGAGAAGATGCGCTCAAGGCGGGTTGTTTCCCCCTAGCAATTTATTACAGGAAAAATAAGAAACTACAGAGGGCTGTGGTTTTGGTTTCACCTGAAAAAGCTGATACGGCGGCCAAGGAGTTAGTCAGCAAAACTTACGCTGGAAACCCCATCGTCAAGGTACGTCCTGTTGCCCGCCGTAAGCTGGTTATTTAATTTGACTACTGACTTACATTTTTCAATTACTCACTTTTACTATCAAAGGATTTTTGCTCATGTTGGATGGATACATTATTGTTTCTTTGAATCCAGATAATACTGTTAATCAGTATTGGGATGGGACAATCTTTCAAGATGAAATTGATGCGGCTGACTTTATTACCACCGTTGATGCAGCGCGATTCGCTCAAGGTTCTATCCAAGCTCAAAATGTAAATTTCGATGTTGTGTACAGAAAGGCTAAACAAAATATTGAATTAGCACCCTAATGTGGAAGCTGATTTATGAGCGAAAGTTTTTCAATCTGATTTCAGACCCTAAGCCACAAATTATCGTTACTCACAAATTTACTAACAGACGCGTAGCGGTGTTTGTGGATGAGGGTAAATACGATTGGGAGCAAATGGCTTGGCTAATTCCTTTCATGAATACCCCGCACGGAAGGTTTAACGGTCAATGGTTACGCTTGTGGAGAGGAACTCAGATGTTCACTTTGCCCAAAGAGGATTTGATAGGGGGCTTACTGGAAATTAAGCCGCGTAGTTTTATCGATAAGTTACACGTCAGAGTGTATGAGTCCTTTTTAAATGATGAGTTGAAAATTTCTTGAAAATAGCGATCGCCTAGTCTTACCCAAAGCGATCGCTCACCAAAACTATTCACTTACCATACTAAACCCATGAAACTAGAAAAATGGAGTTTTCTTCTACAGTTGCTCCCACTTGTAGGAGCAGCACTAATATGTCTTGC
>DATGXQ010000591.1:0-10634 GCA_035298905.1 Nostocaceae cyanobacterium
CATGCGGTGATACTCGTCAACTGTCCACAAACGCAGTTTGAATGTAGTTTCTGTGTTTTGCATAACTAATATATTAGGCTTTACAATGTATTCTAACTTACTCTCAACAACAAGGATGTTGTACTGTAGTTAATCTTTGATGATTTCAATTTCATTTAATTGATTAATTATCACATCTGCACCTTTGACGTTATCTGGTTGATTAATCCAAGTAATACCAATACAACCTGCGGCGTTTGCATTACGTGCCATTTGCATATCAGCCACAGAATCACCGACCATTAAAGTTAGGCTTGGTTCTACATTCAACGCTTGACAAGCTTGTAAAAATAGTATTGGATCTGGTTTACTTGGCCCTTCATCTACTCCCATTTGTAATTGTAGATAATCACCCAACTGATGAAATTTGACAAAATCTTGTACTTCTTGAGTCGTGGCGGCTGAGAGAATACCTAGTTTTAAATCTGCTGCAAATAGGGATTTTAATAAATCTAAACTACCTGGAAATAATGGTGAAGTAGTACTACCAAGATATTCTTCTGCTTGTTGTAAAGCTTGACGAGCAATTTTGAGAGATTCAATCCAGCCTCTACCAGTTTCTGCGATATAGGCTGCTGTGGCAATTTCCGTTTCTCTACGGCTACTAACCGCTACTAAGCCAGCTAAGTTAAGACGATCGCCATTTATCCCATAAGCCATTAACAAAGGTTCACTAATACCAGGGATTTGTGCATCAACTAATCGCGCCGCTTTTTGTCCGAATGCTCTTAAATAAACTTCAGAGTCTTCTAAAGTACCATTTTTATCAAACAAAACTGCTTGAATATTAGTAAAAGTGAGATTTCTACACTTAATTGTCACCATATTTTGATAATAAGTAATTGGACAAAATTAAATTCACTCGTTGAGAGAGGGAACAGGGAACAGGGAACAGGGAACAGAAAAATCAGTTGTGTAATTAATTCTGTCTCATTACTTAGTTATTGATCATTAGTCATTAGTTTATTAGCTTTTCTCCCCTCCCCGCGTCTCCCCTCCCCGCGTCTCCTCTCCCCGCGTCTCCCCATACCCATAAAAAAAGAGGGTTTTTCCCTCTTCCTAGTTTTAATGCTCTGAATTTTGAGTAATGCCAAATTTGATTACTCTTCGATAGCTGCGGGGATCTCTTCTTCAACTTCAAGTTCAGTTGCGCTGGGGATCTCTTCTTCAACTTCAGCAGCTACATTGTCCACAGGTGCGACAGTAATACCTTGTTGTTTGGCTAGCAGTTGTTCCCGATACTTAGCTGCCATTTCTTCTGCCTTATCATAAACTAAATCACGGTTCTTAATCATGTCACCGGGTTCGGGTTCTAGCTGTTTGGTAGACAGAGAGATCCGGCCCCTTTCAGCATCTAAGTCAATGATCATTACTTTCACTTCATCATTAACATTGAAGACGCTGTGCGGTGTGTCAATATGCTCGTGAGAAATTTCTGAAATGTGCAGCAGTCCACTCACACCACCAATGTCGATGAAAGCACCGTAAGGTTTGATACCCCTTACAGTACCAATTACCACTTCGCCAACTTCTAGGCGGTTCATCTTGCGCTCAACTAGCGCCCGACGATGGGAGAGAACTAAGCGGTTACGTTCTTCATCTACTTCTAAGAATTTTAATGGCAGTTCTTCACCAACTAATTCTTCTTTGGGTTTACGAGTGCTGATGTGAGAACCAGGGATAAAGCCCCGTAGTCCTTCAATTCTCACTAACGCGCCGCCCCGGTTGGTAGCAAAAACGCCAGAACGAACAGTAGCATCTTCTGCTTGCAACTGCCGTACTCGCTCCCACGCCCGCATGTATTCAATTCTACGAATCGATAGGGTGAGCTGACCGTCTTCATTTTCATCGGTGAGGATGAAAAATTCCCGCGTTTCGTTTGATTGTAAGACTTCTTCCGGGCTATCTACCCGGTTAATAGACATTTCCTGTATGGGTATATATGCTGCTGTTTTAGCACCTATGTCAATCAGAGCGCCGCGCGGCTCTATACTAAAAACTGTACCTGGTACAATATCACCAGGACTAAAGTGATAATCGTACTTATCAAGTAGAGCAGCGAAATCTTCGTGAGTAAATCCAATTTCTGTAGCGGTTAAGTTCTGATTGACCATGCTAATTTGTTCCTGGTTTTAGTCTCCGTAAAGTTTTTGGCATAAATGCAGTATCTTTGTAAGCAGCTTGACCTTAGTCTACCCCTTACATCCTTTTTAATCCTAGCGTAGAACAGCTAGAGTTAACATATCAACTTCCAGACATAATATTATATCAAATTTTTCTATGTGAGTCATGCTCTCCATAGACTATCGCTCAAAAAATGCATCCGTCGCCACACAATATAGTAGCAACGGATACAAATGTAATATTTATTTACAATTCTGGTAACAGAGGATTAGTCTCTCTTTGGCTTTCTTTCAAAGCGGGGAGGTTCACGAAAGGCGATCGCGAAGAAGAGTACGCCTATTGCTAGGGTCAAAATTAAAATGTAAGCAACGCTTTCCATATGCCAAGTTCCTGCCGATTCAGCAAGTGTTGAGTTTACTAAGCTACAGGTCAAGATGAAGAGATGAAGAGGTAAAAAACCACCCTTCACCCTTCATACTCCATTCTGTTTTAAGCTTCCTTACGAATACGGGTTGTTCTGTCACCCACTTTCTGGAACAGACCCCATTCTACTTGTTCTTCTTCGATTTCCACACCAGCGAATACGTCACGGTAGATAGTTCTTGAACCGTGCCACAGGTGTCCAAAGAAGAATAGTAGAGCAAATACAGCATGACCAAAGGTAAACCAACCTCTGGGTGATGTACGGAATACCCCATCAGAGTTTAAGGTTTCTTTGTCAAATTCAAAGATTTCACCGCGTTGAGCTTGACGGGCAAATTTCTTCACGTCTGCGGGATCTGTGAAGGTTTGACCATCCAAGTCACCACCGTAGAAGCTAACAGTTACACCAGCTTGCTCAAAGCTATACTTGGATTCTGCCCGACGGAAGGGGATGTCAGCGCGGACAATGCCATCTTCATCAGTCAGAATTACGGGGAAGGTTTCAAAGAAGTTAGGCAGACGACGTACATTCAATACGTGTCCTTCAGCATCTTTGAATACAGCGTGACCTTGCCAAGATTGAGCAATACCGTCGCCTTTGTTCATGGGACCGGTACGGAACAAACCACCTTTAGCGGGGCTGTTACCTACATAATCGTAGAAGGCCAGTTTTTCGGGAATTTTTGACCAAGCTTCGGAAAGTGTAGCACCGTCAGCCAAGCTGGCTTGGACACGACGCTCAATTTCTTGACGGAAGTAGCCTTGATCCCACTGGTAACGGGTAGGACCGAATAATTCAATGGGGGTGGTAGCGTTACCGTACCACATAGTCCCAGCAACTACGAAAGCTGCAAAGAATACAGCAGCGATACTGCTGGAAAGTACTGTTTCAATGTTACCCATCCGCAGGGCTTTGTAGAGCCGTTCGGGGGGTCTTACGGTGAGGTGGAATAAACCAGCAATAATACCAACGATACCGGCGGCAATGTGGTGAGCTACAACACCACCGGGGTTAAAGGGGTTAAACCCTGCTGGCCCCCATTCTGGGGCTACTGGTTGGATGCTACCGGTGATACCGTAGGCATCAGAAACCCACATTCCAGGGCCAAATAGTCCGGTGAGGTGGAAAGCACCAAAACCAAAGCAGAGTAAACCAGATAAGAACAGGTGAATGCCAAACATTTTTGGCAAGTCTAAGGCGGGTTCGCCTGTACGGGGATCTCTGAAGAGTTCTAAATCCCAATAAACCCAGTGCCAAACGGCAGCTAGGAATAACAGACCAGAAAGAACGATGTGGGCCGCAGCAACGCCTTCAAATGACCAGAAACCAGGGTCAACTGCTGTACCACCAGTTATGCTCCAGCCGCCCCAAGATTGGGTTACGCCTAGACGGGCCATGAAGGGCAGTACGAATGCCCCTTGCCGCCACATGGGGTTAAGAACTGGGTCGCTAGGATCATAAACTGCCAGTTCATATAGTGCCATTGAACCAGCCCAGCCAGCGACTAAGGCTGTGTGCATCAAGTGTACAGAAATCAGCCGTCCTGGATCATTCAGAACCACTGTATGTACTCGGTACCAGGGTAGTCCCATCGACTACGCTCCTCCTCGATGAGTATGTTTACAAAGCAATTTTTTTACTGAGGTTCTGAGGGACGGAAACCGTTCTTCAGAGAACTCTCTGAGTTTTTTTATTGCCGGTCTTGAGTTTGACCACAGCTGACCTGTGGCTTGGCAATAGCTGGATCGCCTTGCCATGTAAAAATGAGAATGTTTTAAAAAGTGTAACTATTGATGGAACGCTTTGCAAGCGTTTGAACTGTGGCGATCGCCTAGTTTCTTTCCAAAATTCGGCAAGCGATCGCCTTAACAGTTCTAGATTACGTATTTTTATCAATAAAAGGACAATAATTAGCAATTTTCTGGCTGCGGCTCATCCAGATAACAAGATTTGATTTTATGTAATTATATATATTTTTGTAAATATTTCTTGTCTAAATGTAGAGATTGGGGCATGTGGCAGGAGGCAGGAGGCAGGAGGCAGGAGGCAGAAGGTAGCAAAGTATATAAAATTTCCTCCCTTTCCTCCCTTTCCCCCTTTCCTCCCTCATCTCCATCCCCCCATCTAAACGACCAATTGAATATTAGCCAGCTGACATTTAGCCTGTGCTTTTGCCAAGCGTTCAATAACTTGTTCAGCACTCATCAGCCGTTTTAGTACCACTTGACCAATAACTTGATTGGCTAGTTCTGGAGTAATGGGTTTGACTTCTATGGTTAGTACGGCATCTTCTGCGCGATAAAGCCACAGCAACTCATCCTGCTCGATTAAACAGATGTTGATTTGCTCGATATCAGGTTGTCGTCGCCATGCCGTGACTTGCCAGAGTCCATCAGATGCCCATACTCTGCCAACTTTCCATCCTTCAGCCAGAAAGAAATATTTCACAGTTTCTATCTCTCTTTTAGACTCTTAATTTTTCCGTTCTCTACTGTATAAGTCTCAAGTGTTTTGTATACAGCCGATTTCAGCTAAATGAGGTACGAATGTTAGGAACAAAGCCTGATGCTAAAAGACTTTCAACCCTGTTAAGAGTTCCCTGTTCCCTGTTCCCTGCTGTAAACAATGAGGTTCTTCTATCAAGCTATGTAATCTCTAATTCAAGTAACCTGTAAGTTAATTGAACTCCCTACCACTGGAGATATCACACAAGCTTGATGAAGTTATGCACTGATAGAAGCACTGATCATTAGTAAATCGATCATAGATTTCGTCAATACCTTAGAATTTTAATCAAAGAAAAGAGATTTGACACTTTATGAATATTAAATTTTGTCTTGGGCTAAATTAATATTTGCAAAGAAAATTTAGCTTACTATGACTTTATCTTCCTTAAATACATAATAAGTAGGAGTTGATTTTGTTTTTTATTACCTGTGACCTGTCGCTAATTGCTGATTTTAGTGATGAGGACAAATTGAAGTTTAGTTTAATGAACTGTAAAAAAAGTCGGCAAAACTAACACAAATGTAGTAAAATGACTGACCGCCGATTTAAAAAAACTTAATTGTGAACACCTGGTTTACCTTGTCAATGAGACAGTGGGGTCGGATGAAAAAATTCCTATCTTTATTCTGTCTATGCTTATTATTAGCTGTTAGTTGCACACCACGTAACCAGACAACTAACCAACCCAGTGCTGTGAATACTCCCAGTGGTGATGGTCGTATTACTATAGGAACGACGCAAAAACCGCGTACCCTTGATCCTGCTGATGCTTACGAGATAGCGTCTTTGGGTATAGTGTTTAATATGAGCGATCGCCTCTACACCTATGAACCAGGTAGTACAGAAATTAAACCACAACTAGCCACAGCTTTACCCAAAATCAGCCCTGATGGTTTAACTTACACCATTCCTTTACGTCAGGGAGTAGTTTTTCATGATAATACTCCCTTTAATGCCAAAGCAATGGAGTTTACCATTCAGCGATTTATCGAAAATAAAGGTAAACCCTCTTTTTTACTTTCTGATTTAGTAGAATCAGTTAAAGCTACAGGGGATTATGAGTTAACAATTAAGCTGAAAAAGCCCTTTGCAGCCTTTACCTCATTGTTAGCATTTTCTGGTGTTTGTCCTGTTTCCCCCAAAGCTTATGAACTAGGTGTAGGCAAATTTAAACCCAATATTTTTGTAGGTACAGGCCCTTACAAATTAGTAGAATACGGGCCAGATTCCCTGAAATTAGAAGTATTCGATCAATATTGGGGTGAAAAACCAGTTAATAAAGGCGTTAACGTCCAAATCCAAAGCAACGCAGTTAACTTGTTTAATGCTTTTCGGACTGGTGGTGTAGATGTAGCTTATCTATCCTTACAACCTGATCAAATTCGCAGTTTAGAAGAAAGCGCGAAAAAAGGAGATTGGCAAGCCATTAGCGCTCAAGGTAGCGTAGTAAGTTATATGGCATTAAACCGCAATCAAAAACCTTTAGATAAACTAGAGGTGAGACAAGCGATCGCCACTATGATCAACCGTCCATTAATCATGGAAAGGGCTTTATTTGGTCAAGCAGATCCGCTTTACACCATGATACCCACTACCTTTAATGTTTCCCAGCCGACATTTAAAGAAAAGTATCAGGAAGCCGACTTTGAGAAAGCCAAACAACTGTTAACAACTGCCGGATTTTCCAAACAGAATCCTGTAAAAATACCAATTTGGTATCCTTCCTACTCTCCGACTCGTTCTTTAGCTGCACAAACAATCAAAGCGATCGCAGAAACAAAACTAGACGGTATCATTCAATTTGAAGTCAATCCCGTAGAAGGTGCTACCCTCTTTAAAGAAATAGCTAAAGGTACATATCCCATCACCTTAGTAGACTGGTATCCTGACTTTTTAGACCCAGATAATTATGTACAACCATTTTTATCTTGTGCTAAAGGTTCAGAAGCTAAAGGATGTGAAGAAGGTGGTAGCCAAAGCCAGGGTTCATTTTACTATAACCCGACAATGAATAAACTCATTGACCAACAACGTCAAGAACAGAACCCCGAAAACAGAAAGAAAATATTTACGGAAATTCAAACCCTAGCAGCAAATGATATTCCTTATGTACCTTTATGGCAAAATAAAGACTATGCTTTTGCTCAAAAAGGTATCAGCAACGTCCAACTTGATCCTACCCAAAACCTAGTTTACAAAAACATCAAAAAGTAGTCATTGGTCATTAGTCTAAATTATCAACCTTTGACTATTTTTTTAGCCTCTCCCCACCCCCCAAGTTCCCCCCTGAAAGGGGGGAGTCTATTTGTTCCCTCTCCTGAAAGGAGAGGGTTAGGGAGAGGTAAGAGAGGTTGAAAGAGAGGTAAAGCTCAACAAAAGATTTAAACCATGAAATCTAAATTACATCCAAGTTTCTTAATTTTGAATTTTGAATTTTGAATTTTGAATTTTGTTTGATTTTGCATTTTTAATTTCTCAAAAATATGTCCCGTTCCAAAGCCTTACAATATTACATCGTTTCCCGGTTACTCTTTGCACCACTGCAACTATTAACAATCATTACCATTGTCTTTTTATTACTCAGAGCCACACCAGGAGATCCCGCAGATGCAATTCTGGGTGGACGTGGCACAGAAAGTGCTAAAGAAGAATTGAGAAAAAGTTTAGGTTTAGACCTACCAATTCCTCTACAATACATTAACTATATCGGCAACTTATTACGCTTTGATTTAGGAAGTTCCTTAACTAGTAGAGGACAAAGCGTTTGGGAAATCATTGGCCAGTATTTTCCTGCTACCGCCGAATTAGCAGTTTGTAGTATGGCAGTGGCTTTAATCGTGGGCATAATAGTAGGTGTATTTTCCGCTTCTCGTCCCGGCACATCTTTCGATTTAGGTGGCAGATTATTTGGAATTATCACCTACGCTTTACCCATGTTTTGGGCGGGAATGTTATTTCAATTAGTCTTCTCTTATCAATTACGTTGGTTTCCCAATTCCAACCGTTTTCCCCCTAATCTTCCCTCACCTTCACCCATAACAGGATTATATACAATTGATAGTTTATTAAGTGGCAACTTTGACCAGTTTTTCACATCTTTGCATCATTTAGCATTACCTAGTTTGACATTAGGACTATTGCTAAGTGGAATTTTTGAACGCATTGTGAGAGTAAATTTAAAACAAACCTTAAAAGCAGATTATGTAGAAGCCGCTAGAGCGCGGGGAATTGATGAAAACAAAATTTTAGTCTCCCATGCCTTGAAAAATGCCTTAATACCCGTGATAACCGTCTTAGGATTAACCTTTGCTTCCCTGTTAGGAGGAGCGATTTTAACCGAAGTAACCTTTTCCTGGCCTGGGTTAGCAAACCGCCTGTATCAAGCCATATCCGAGCGAGATTATCCAGTAGTGCAGGGAGTGTTAGTTTTCTTTGGGGCGATCGTTGTTAGTGCAAGTATCATCATTGACATCCTCAACGCCTACGTAGACCCCCGCATCCGCTACTAATACCAATTCAAAATTCAAAATTCAAAATTCAAAATTGAGAATGTAAGATTTTATCAGGGTTTACTGACTTACACTTGTTACATTCTTTGAGTGAATTGGTATAACAAAAACGTAGGGTGCGTTCCCCAACGCACCCTTAAATCTTAAATACTATTCCCGCTTTTCCCCTCGCATCATCACAGGAATAAACACCTTATTATATTCAGCCAAAGCTAAAATCAAAAACCCAATAGCCAAAATCACAGCCACCGAACTTCCCCCCACCTGCACCAACTGATTAGGATCTAAAGGCTGTGAAATCGTCGCATTTTGAGATTCAATTGCACAAACCAATTTTGTTGATGTAACCTCAGACTTTTGACAAACCAAAACTTGATTTTCTGACTGTTCCTTAACTACCTTAGCCACCTTGGTATCTTCAACCATCATCATCTTCCCCTCCGAACTTTTGGATTTTTCTTGATAACTTCATCATGAAATATGTCTCAAAAATTGTCGGTAGGTAAGAGTATGACATTCAAATTTTAGTAATTTCTCGTAGGGACAAGGCATTGCCTTGTCCTTTCCTTGTCCTCTCCTTGTCCTTTCCTTGTCCTTACCCCAACAAGGGAAACAAGCGAAAATCCTATAAAAATCCCTAAGTGAAAGTATGCAAAAGTATGTTTTTGTAGTAAACTATCAAACTATAGCAGTTCACAACCAGGTAAAATTAAAAGTAGGGACACGGCATCAAAAATCTTGCGGTACAACCAAAATATTATCTAAGCCGTGTCCTTGTATTGCTTGCACACAAAACCTGCTATCTAAACTTATTAAACAGTTTAAACTTACTACCAACGAATGGACGCAGAAACAGCACTGCAATTTATAAATGAGTTATTTCTACAAGATAGCCAGCCGCTTTTAAGTGACTTAGAAGCAGAAATTGTTAAAGGAATATTCGCTGGTAAAAAATATCAACAAATTGCAGATGAAACTAGCTATGAATATCAATCTGTAAAAGAAAATGCTGCCAAACTCTTTAAAAAAATTACAAAATATTCAAATTCAAAGTTTACTCAAAGCAATTTTAAAACATCAATACAATATTTATATCACAATTATTCACAAAAAGACCAACCTGTAGAAATCATTAAACCATCAAGAATAAATAACAATACACAAAATCCCTTCACTTCCCAACAAAGCAGATTAGATGATGTACAACAAATATTTGGCAGAGAAAAAGAAATAAATAAAATATTTGAACTCCTAAACCAAAATAGTAGTGTAGTCCTCATCGGTGAAGAAGGAGTCGGTAAATCATCCCTACTTTGGGCAACTTATCAAAAAGCTGAAACCCTCCTCAAATCACCACGCCAGCCAGTTTTTCTAGATTTAAACTCAGTTCATAATGAAGATGATTTCTATTTAGCCTTGTGTGACGAAATCGGCATTAATGAAAGCAAAGGTTATAGATTTACTCGCAATGTCAAAGATAAAAGAATATTATTAGCGATAGATAACGTCGGTAAACTGATATGGGAAGGATTTACACGCAACGTCAGAGACCATTTAAGAGGTTTAGCAGAAGGTGAAAATGCCTCCTTGCGGCTTGTTCTCGCTGCACCTGAACCACTAGACCAACTATTTAAAGACAGTCAAGAAAATGGTAAAACATCACCATTAGAAGGTCTTTGTCAACCGGAAATAATTAAACCTTGGGATGAAAAGACTATCCGTGATTTCATTACAACTCGCTTGGCTAATACTTCCGTCAGTTTCACCGAAACAGAAATTAGCGAAATCATCCAAATAACTGCGGGAAACCCTCGAAAAGTTATGCAAATGTGTTGTCAAACTTACTCCCAATATCTCGAAAATTTGGGTTGAGATCCCCGACTTCTCCAAGAAGTCGGGGATCTTGTTGTGTTGCACCTCAAAGGTCGAAGTGTCGAGCTTTAGGGTCGAAGTTCCGAGCTTTAGGGTCGAAGTTCCGAGCTTTAAGCTTGAAGTGTCGAGCTTTGAGGTCGAAGTGTCCACCCTAAAGG
>DATGXQ010000592.1:0-2672 GCA_035298905.1 Nostocaceae cyanobacterium
AATATGATACCTTGGTGAGAATTCAGAATTTAACAATTTACACCAGGGAACAGGGAACAGGGAACAGGGTTGAAAGTCTTTTAGCATAAGACGTTGTTCCTAAAATTTGTACCTCATTTACCTGATTTTTGCTGTATATGGTTGCTGGCGGTTATCAGAATCTAAGAGGCAAGAATCTCTTTGGAATTATATTCATGAATCTGTATTAAATTTACCAATCTTTGATTATGCTTTAAAAGCGGCGCAATGGCACGCTCAAGAAAGGTCTAGATTATCCAAAATTGGCAAAACTCCTGCTTTTGTAGATGGTCAGATTGCCAGTATTGCTTACTGCAATAATTTAATTATAGTAACTAACAATGTTTCTGATTTTGCATCTTTTGATAATTTAAAGATTGAAAATTGGTTTATTAAAAATGCTGACTTTTTATAATAAAAATAATGCCTAAACAGGAAATTTTTTATTGATGGCAATTAAATACTTGACAAAATACGCATAATCTGTGTTCATTAAAGCGATCGCCTAATCTTGAGTTTATTTAGGACAAATATACTATTAATGACGTTATAATGACGTAAACAAGCGTTATGAGTCTGTAGCTGCTAACTTTCGGATTTATTCGCGTATTTTTACTGTAATTTCCGTCCAAATGGTTGCCAGTATATAATCAATCTAGTTGAGATTGCGGTTAAATAAAAACCCAAAAGATATTTCTTTTGACATAGACTTTTTTTTTGGAAGTTTTTGTTAATATTAGTAAAATTTTTACCTAAAAGTTTCCTTATGGCTTTATATGCTGAATTGCATCGACACCTGGGGGGTTCAGTTGTCCCACGTGTGTTATGGCGCTACTTTGAGCGTCATTCAACTGAGTTCATTTCTCGTTTTGTTGAATATGCAGATTTTGAAGAGTTTTATACTCGTCCCCGTAATACTTTGGATGAGTATCTAGAATTACACACTTTAGTGGAAAGTGTGCAAACTATCGAAACTTTGCCCTATTTTATCTATCGCTTAGTGCGGGGTGCTTATATATTTGAAAATTTGGCTTATTTAGAACTGCGTTATACTCCCTATCTACGGACACCACATGATTTGAGCCAAAATGAGAGAATTGATAAAATGGCCGAGATTGTGGAAGTGGTAGGACAAGCCAGCCATTTACCGGAATACCCAATTATTACCAGTCAAATTCTTTGTATGCACTCCCGACTACCTTATGAGGTAAATCGGGCGATTATTGATTTAGCGGTTCAGAATAGAAAGTATGTCTGTGGGGTTGATGTAGCTGGCGGTGATAGCTATTATAGCGATCGCCTGGATGAATGGGTTAGTCTCTATGAATATGCTCGTTCTGTTGGGGTCAATACTACCGGACACCTCTATGAAACCAAAGCGGGCTGTTATCCTAAATTATTGCCTTATTTAATGCGAATTGGGCATGGCATCCAAATTCCTCTACTTTATCCCCAATTACTGCCAGATGTGGCCAGAAGAGGGCAATGCTTAGAAGTTTGTCCTACCACTTATTTGAAAACAGGCACTTTACAGGATATCCGTCAACTCAAATTAGTTTTTGACCGTTGTTTTGAAGCAGGGGTAGATATTGCAATATGTACAGATAACGCCGGTTTACATAATGTACGTTTACCATTCGAGTACGAAAATCTTTTAACCTACGATATTATTAGCTTTCAACAACTGCAAGCTTGCCAAGATGCGGCTTTCCGTCATGCTTTTGCTTGGCCTTATGGTCAACGTCCAGCTTCCTTACTCAATGGTTTACTGCAACCAGAGTTAACAAAAACTTTGGCAATGAGGGAATCAAGAAAGTAAATGTTGTTTAAGTTTTTACAGGAAATTGTACTGCTCAGAAAGCAGTACAATTTATTAGTATTAAACACAAGTTGTCATCAAAGCCTAAGCGTCTGTACCCTCTGTAGCACCGCCAATAGTTTTCCAAGCTGGTAGACCGCCGGAAATTTCGGCAATTTCTGCAAAACCAAGATGTTGCAAAACCCTGACTGCTTGAGAGGCTTGGGTATCATTGTCGCCATAAACATAAATTTGGCGCTGTTTGTGGAGAGCAGATTTAGCGCGGTTGGCCAAATCATCTAAGGGGATAGAAATAGCGCCAGTAATATGACCGTGATTGTATGCCAGGCGATCGCGTACGTCAACAATTGTAAAAGCAGGTTGACCCCATTCCAGACGAATCTTTAACTCATCAACATCAGCGACTGAACTACTACTCATAAGCATTGCCCGCCTATAACCTCAAGATGCAATTTATCAAAAATCTTTTTTTAATAGGCTTTTCTTTATAATTAATCAAAGATTTAGAATTTAGTCAGGAGTCAGAAGTCAGGAGTCAGGAGTTAGGAGTCAGGAGTCAGGAGTCAGGAGTCAGAAGTTATATAACATTTACTTCCTCATCCCCCTCATCCCCTCTTCGCGTCTGTTTGTTCTACACTGTAATACCAATTCACCAAAATAAAGTAACATAAGTAAACCAGCAAAACCTTGTACAATCTGACTTTCCCAATTTTGAATTTTGAATTTTGAATTTTGAATTGGTATAAGGTATGGCATCTACCATTCAAGCGTTACCCACAGAAGTTGTATATCTAATTACGGCAGGTGAAGTAATTGACTCTCTGACTGCTGTAGT
>DATGXQ010000593.1:0-3223 GCA_035298905.1 Nostocaceae cyanobacterium
TTAGTTAGTAGTCAGTGGTCAGTGGTCAGTGGTCAGTGGTCAAACAAGGAACAACGTACTTGTACGGCGGGTCGAGTAGATCATTTTTGCTAAATACCCATAACTCATGCACAAAACCCACTCCTAGCAACTGACAACTAACAACCAACAAATGACTATTCTCCTTTTTCCGGGTTATCGCGCTGACGAAGCAAATCTACGCTGCGAGAAGTTCCTAATCGAGTAGCACCCGCCAAAATCAGTTCAAAAGCTTGTTCAAGAGTGCGAATACCTCCAGATGCTTTAATTCCCACTCTGTCCCGTGCTACTTCTTTTAACAACCGTACATCTGCAACAGTAGCCCCGCCATTCCAGCCTGTACTGGTCTTTAAAAAAGCCGCACCCGCATCCATAGCTATTTCCGCCGCCAGCTTTTTCTCTGCATCTGTTAACAGATTGGTCTCTAAAATTACCTTTACAGGTTGACCAGCCTCTTCACAAATTGTAGCAATTTCCCGATGGACTTCTTCAGTTTTCCCAGCCTTTAGCCAGCCCAAGTTCATCACTACATCCAACTCAGTCGCGCCATTATCTACTGCTTCCTGGGCTTCATATAACTTCACAGCCGCAGTTGTCGCTCCAGTGGGAAAACCAATTACAGTACAAACCTTGGGGCTTTTGTGGTGCAATAGTTCCGCCGCTTGCTTCACATAAGCAGGATGGATACAAACCGCCGCAAAGTGAAACCTATCTGCTTCCTCACACCAACGCTCAACCTGCTCTGGGGTAGCAGTGGGCGACAGAAGGGCGTGATCAATAAATGGCGCAATATCAAGATCAGGATAGTCTGCTGCCATCGTTCATGCTGCCAGTAAATGTTTATTAAACTTTATAAAAAATTAAGACGTTTTTTATATTAAAGCATACAAAGTGGTTCTATTTTGACTTGGGCTTGGGGTGTGAAATTTTGCTCACAAATCATTTACCCAGACTATATAAAAATGCTCTCTCTTGTGATATAATAACAAGCTTAAATTTAATGAAAATGCTTGGTTAAAGCTGACTTTAACTATTAGCAGCAAAATTTGTGCTGTTGTATGATATTACGAAATGTTATGAAATGTTGCGGGATGGGTTGTGAAAAAATCCAGAATAGTTTGTGCTAAAGCCTTTGCTGCTAAAAATGGCACACCATTACCCACAGTTTTAAACTTATTAGTTAAAGACATATTTTCTGGTAACACAAAATTAGCAGGTAAAGACTGAATAGCTAAAGCTTCCGCTACAGAAATACGCCGCATTTTATAAGGGTGTAAATGTACCTCATTATTGCCATAACAAGCAGTAGGAGAATAGCGCCATCTGTGCAAACGTTTAAAAGATTTTTTAGAATCATCTCCCTCATCTACCGTTGCAAATTTAATAATTCCGGCTCTTGGTTGAAAATAATCTTCCGCGTTAGGATGATTTAAAACCTCATTTTTTCTAAACCAATATTCAACCGTTAATTCTAGCGGAATATCATCAGGAAAAGGCAGAAGAGAATCAAGTTTAAATGGTTCGCATTTTCGCCAAGGATATTTAAAAACCTGTGCTTGGGGATATAAAATATATTTCTGCCAAGGGAAATATAAGTTTAAATTTAATGTATTAACTCCTAAATCTTGCAGCGAACTTGTTTTAAAACCAATTAAAATAATTCTCTCCCTATCTTGCGGTACACCATACTCAATAGTATTAATTAATCTTTCCGTCAAAACATAACCAGCTTGCTGTAATTTAATTTTTAAAGACTCATAAAATAAATGGTGTTTTTTCGTTTTCCACAACCCTTTGACATTTTCAAATAAAAAGAAGTCTGGTAAATGCTGACAAATTAACTCAACATAAGAATCCGAAAGTTTACCATTATCACCTAAATAACCTTTATTCTTTCCACCAATAGAAAAATCAGGACAAGGTGGACCACCAATAAACCCAACAATATCATAATTCTTCCGAGACTCTTGAACCAATTCAGCTAATTTTTGCGCTGCCATTCCCTCAACTAACTTACTCACATCTGCTGCGTCCCCCTGATAATATCCATATTCCGGCTGTGGAAGTTTCAGCATTTCCCGTGAATAACAATAAGCCAACATAAACGGGGGAAATATTTCGTTTACATATACTATTTGATAACCGCTAGTTTCAAATCCTAAATCTAGGAAACCGCAACCAGAAAAGAAGGAGAATATACAAGGTAAAAACTTCATTATATTTATTAATCTAAATTATTTTTAGCCGTCAATTGACCATAATATAAATACTAATTATAGCATTTACAAAATTGAATATTTGTAGGTTGGGTTGAGGTACGAAACCCAACGAAATGAGGGAATTAATTATTAGCTAAATTTTGTTTTAACAAAGTGCGGAAATATTGCCAATTTGCGGTTTTTTATTTGGTTGAATTGTGTTTTAATATTTTAATACATTATTAAATGCGTTAAATCAAACTATACTAAACTCTTTTCGGAATTCTCTCCAAGAGATTTGTAGTTTCCACCAAAGCTGTAGAATCTAGAACTAGCTAGGTTTACGCAACACGTAAGCTACTCTAAACTGCTTTATAGCAGCTGATCAAGTCATATACAGACCGCCAAATAACTACATTTTTTGGGTAATTGCATGATTTTTAAGAGTCATCTATCAATTGGGTGCTGTGTAGCAGTTAGCACTTTAATGTTATTAACAGCTTGTGATGGTGGTTCAAACCCAGGGGATAACTTTCAGGGTTTAAAAGTTAAGGTTTTAGTCGGTAGTGCTTTAGGTGATTTTTGTAACCAAGCTGCTCAAAACTTTAATGCTACACAGCCAAAGTTAGATAATGGTACAGCCTTTCAGGTGAAGTGTGAAGCAATTGGTAGCGGTGATGTTGTTAGCAAAGTTGTCTCTTTAGCTACTCAACTGAAGAATAGTACATTAAAAGCGGATGCGGAAAATTTTCCTACTGTAATTTCTGTAGACGGTGATATTTATCAAAGTCAGCTAATTTATCAAATTAATCAGCAGTTTCCAGGTAAAAACTATATTCCCGAAATTACCGATGCTCCTTTAGTAGCAAATACACCAATGGTCTTTATGGCTCAGGCGGATGTAGGGGCGGGATTAAGAAAAGTAGCTGACCCTTACAAAGCTTTAGTAACTGCTAAAACTCATCGAGATATTGACCCGTCATCCCCACCAATTACCGTTAATTATG
>DATGXQ010000594.1:0-21266 GCA_035298905.1 Nostocaceae cyanobacterium
GCCACCTGCCCCAGTCTTGATTTCTAACCTTTCCCGCCTGTAAATGTTACACCTTGGATTAAGTAGCGATTGAAGAAAGCATAAATCCCTAAAGCTGGCAGGGTAAAGACCATAGAAGCGGCCATAATATAATTCCAATAACTGATATACTGACCTTTGAAGGTATTTAGCCCTAAAGGTAGGGTAAACATTTCTGGGTCAAATAAGATTACTAAAGGCAGTAAAAAATTATTCCAACTACCCATAAACACAAATACTGCTTGGGCTGCTAAGGCTGGTTTAGCTAGGGGTAAGATGATATATTGAAAAATTCCCCAGGTATCTAAACCGTCTATTTTGGCGGCTTCTTCTAGTTCTTTAGGAAAATTAACAAAAAATTGCCGCATCATAAAGATAAAAGTGGTGTTAACCATGCTAGGCACAATCATACCTTGATAGGTATTCAGCCAACCGATCGCCTTTAAAATCAAAAATGTGGGAATCAGGGTAATTTGGGCGGGAACTGCTAAAATAGCCAAAATCAAGAAAAACCAGAAGTTTTTACCGACAAATTGCAATCTAGCTAAGGCATAACCCGCCATAGAATTAAATAATAAATTCAAAGCTGTGACACTAACAGCAATGATGAGACTATTAAGCAACCAGCGCGAAAATAAGGGTTCTTGCAGGAAGATTTGCTGATAATTATCTAGAGTAAAATTTTGGGGTAGGAAATTTAGCCCACCGCTAATAATTTCTGCTAAAGGTTTAAAAGAAGCGGATATTGCCCAAAGGAAAGGAATGAGGGTGATTGTAGCATAAATGGTTAAGAATAAATATAACAAAACTTTGAGTTTCAAATTTTCTCACCTCCAAAAAATTGCCGTTGAATCACGGTGATACTGATAATCACTACGGCCAATAAAAGAGCGATCGCGGCTGCATAACCTAGTTGTAAATTTTTGAATACAGCTTGATAAATTAGCAATACTACCGTTAACGTGGCATTATTGGGGCCACCAGTACCGCCGGAAAAAATATAGGTTTGATCAAACAATTGAAAAGTGCCAATTATCCCCATAGTTACTACAAAAAAAGTTACAGGTTGTAATAAAGGAAGAGTGATATAAATTAGTTTCTGCCAACCATTTGCACCATCTAATTCTGCTGCTTCATAAAGGGTTGGGGGAATATCCTGTAACGCTGCTAAGTAAATCACCATAAAAAACGGTGCTGTTGACCAGATGTTCATAATCATGATGGCTTTTAGTGCTACGGCTGGATCTCCTAACCAGTTGTAAGTAGGTAATCCGAAAAAAGCGAGAAGATGATTAAACAATCCATCAGCGTTATAAATCCACATAAAAATTAACGTTAGAACTGCTGAGGATGTAACTGTGGGTAAAAAATAGAGAATCCGCCACCAATTTTTCCCGCGAATGCCAGAATTGAGAGTAATAGCCAAAATTAAAGCCAAAATAGTTTGACTGGGGACAACAATGGCTACATATTGCACTGTATTTCTTAAAGCGATCGCCACTTGTTCATCTAGGACTAAGCGGGTAAAATTTCGCCAACCAATAAATTGATATTTAATCCCCCCCAATAATTGCACCTTATGGAGAGAAAGGAACACGGCATAAAGAATAGGTAGGACTACAAAAACGCCTAAAACTAAAATCGCCGGCAGCATGAAGAAATATCCAGCCAAATTTTCGGGAATTTGCCCTTTGAAGTGATGATCTTGTCGGTAAGAGGAAAACACGACTGGTATCATCTTCACCTCCTATATTGAGGCTAATTTTGCGGTAAAACTAAGGCTGACTTAAGTTATGCAAGAATTCAGGAGTCAGGATGATGATCAAACCAGGAATAGATAGTACTGAGATTTTTTACGAATCATCCAGCGATTCTGGATTCTGGATTCTGAATGCTTACTAAGTTATCTTTATATGTTAACTAGGAAAATATATACTTAAAAAAACTAGGACAAAATGATACAAGCCTCCTATATAACCTACTTGCGATCGATTAAAAACGAACTGCAAAGAACTGGTAAAACCAAAAAAAGCTTGCGAGTCAAAACTATTATGGAAGAATTTGGCTATCAGCGTCGCAGTCAAGCATTTATAGATGATTTTAATGCAGCTTTAGAGGAGTTAGGACTATATATTAACCCAGCTTTTGACTTATACGTCCCCCTAGATACCAAAATAGCGATCGCTATCAAAGGAACTTCTCCACAACAGCCACAAAAAACAGCTAATTCTCAACCAAATTTTGCTAAATTGCGAGAACCAATTTCCGTCAAACATGACTTTTTTTACTATTTATTTGATTTTGGTTCAGAACAAGAATATGAAAGATTTCAGGCTTGTTTAGATGCTAATCAACCTGTAGGTATTTTTCTCATTCCCCAAGTAGAAGATTTCTTCTCAGATATTGTCGTCAAAATTCTCAGTTATGAATTAATTAGAAAATATCAATATCAAGGAGATTCTGATATTCCTAAAGCATTTAACCGCAAAATGTCAATTAATAATATTGATTCGGATCAAGATGAAGAAAGTGATCAAAAAATATCTGGTAGCCATGCTAGTATTTTTCACTTTTATCGCTCCACAATGACTAGCGTAATTCTTGGCACAACTGGATTAGAACTACTAGATTCAGAAAAGTTCGATGAACAATTTGAGCAAATATCTTTATCTGCTAATAAATATAGTTCTGCTCAATTTTTCATTTTATTTCATTGTCCTCCAGCCTCAGAAATTCAATCACAACAGAAAGAAGATGCTTTAGGCTATTTAGTAGATAGAGTTGCCAGTAAAATTCCTTTTACTTTTACCCTCCGATGTAAATATGCCAATGAAGCAAAAATCGAGAATAAAGAAGACATTTATGCTCATTTTCGTTTTCTTCTAGAACTTCCAGATTATGAAATTGAAGAAGATGATGTATCCTTACTTAATTACTTTTTAGAACTACAAAAAGCCCAAATTCAAGCAGAATCCCAATTGCTATTGCGGATGAAAGCCGAGCATTTCTATAAACTCACATGGAATCAGGAAAGCACAGAATATATTTATCTAAAATATTTTGCGATTAAAACACTAGAAAGCCTTGGCTATCCATTATCAAGCATAGAATGTGAGGTGGAATTAACGTCTAAAGATGAAGAAAATACGGATGATGAAATTATAGACTATGATGAAGAATTTCAGGACGAAATTATAGAAGTTTATGTCAAAAACAAAGTAATTGTTGAGATAGAGACTTTGAATTATCAAGAATACGAAGATAATAATTTATTTCTTGATATGATTAAACGTATTTTGAGAAAATCCAAAGTTTGGCCAAATCAATTAGAGAGTGTATGGCTAGTTTTACCTGGATTTGAAATTGCGCGAAACTATTATCAACTGAAGAAAACCCAAGAAATCTTAGAATATAAACTAGCCGAGTATTACGGTGACAGCTTTGAAATTGTAATCATGACCCCCGATTATGAAAAACATCAATTAGTACCTGTAACTTTTGACGCGATCGACTATCCTTCTTTTGGTTATACAACTAAGAGAAATAAACTCACACCGTCATATCAAATTAAAAAAACCAACAAACTAGACTTTAGCCAAGTCAAAGGTTTATATGAAGAAAAAGAGAAATTAAGTAAATTACTGAAACTACAATCTAAAGGACGTAAAGGTTTAATTGGGGGAATTCTCTTCTTTGGTTTACCTGGCTGTGGTAAAACCCTTTTAGCCAATGCGTTTGCTAATGAATCAGGTAGATATTTTTTCAAATTTTCTCCGGCTGATATTATTAGTGTCTGGATTGGACAAAGCCAAAAAAATATTCGTGACATCTTTACCCAAACTAAAAAGAAAGCACCCTCAGTTTTATTTATTGACGAATTAGATAGTATCGGGTTTAAACGCACCGAAGATCATGCACACACAGACCAAAAAGCTACAATTAATCAATTATTAATTGAACTTAATAACATTCAAGACAGCGATGTAATAGTGATAGCAGCTACTAATTATTTAAGTGGAATCGATGCAGCCTTAAGACGTTCAGGAAGATTAGATTGGAAAATTCCTATTTTTCCACCAGACCAAGCAGAAAGAAAAGAATTGTTTCAACACTATCTATCACAAATTGACATTAATCAGTTAGTCAATTTCGATATTTTAGCAGAAAAAAGTGCAAGGTTTACTTCCTCAGACATTGAATTAGTTTGTCGAGAAGTCAGCAACGCGATCATTTTAGAAGAAATAAATTCAGCCTTAACAACTGCTGATGTACTCGCATATATTACCAATCTTCAAGATGGAGGATTAAGCTTAACTCCTGATCAAGTAAAAGACTTTTTGGATGAATGTAAACGATTAAGTGTGAGAAATCACAAACTTGAAAGTTTAAAAAAGGAATGGCGCTTAGATCATGATTAATAGGAATTAAAAATTAAAAATTAAAAATTGGGAAAGTAGGATTTTATTCTGGCTTCCCAATTTACACTTGTTGCTTTTTTTAGTAGTGTAGGGTGTGTTAGCGCAGCGTAACGCACCACAATATTTATATGGTCTAAAGGAGAAAAATTTGTGAGGAATAAATTGAAAATTCAGGTTAATTTTAAAAAACTGGCTACTTATGGTTTAACTGTAATAACATTAACCTATTTTTCCACTTGTTTATTACTATATTTTAAACAAAAAGACATCATCTTTCGTCCTAAAAAGGAATTTCTTACCTTACCCAGTTCACCAGAGTTTCAACTTCCCTACACAGAAGAAAAAATATCGATTTCTAACCCTAATAATGAATATATCCATGCTTGGTGGGTTCCTGCACCTTCACCCCAAGAAAAAATTACTAAAATCATTCCTAACGAACCAGTTAAAATTTTAAAATCTCCAAAAGTGATTTTATATTTATGTGGTGCTGGTGGTAATAAAGGTTATTATAATCATGTCGCTAGACTTCAAGCTTTCCGACAATTGGGTTTTTCTACCTTAGTAATAGACTATCGGGGTTTTGGTGGAAGTAAAGGTAATGTTCCCAGTGAAGAACAATTATATACAGATAGCGAAATAGCTTGGAATTACTTAGTTAAAAATCGCCGTATTCCTCCCAAGCAAATTGTGATTTATGGAGAATCCCTTGGTGGTGCAGTAGCATTAAATTTGGCTATCAAACATCCAGAAGCAAAAGCTATAATCATGCAAAGTAGCTTTACTTCAATGGCGGAAACAATCAAAAACAGAGATTTATATTGGTTATTCCCTATAGATTTAATATTAACACAAAAATTTAATTCTATTTCTAAAATTCGTGATTTAAAAATTCCTGTCTTGCTGATTCATGGAACTGCTGATCCAATCGTCTCCTCATACATGAGTCAAAAGTTATATGATACCGCACCCCAACCAAAACAACTATTGTTAATTCCCAATCAGGGACATTACAACATTTATCAACCAGGAAATAAGTCTTATTTACAAGCAATTCATAAATTTATAAATAAACTGGAATAATAAATTTATTCGGTTCTACCGCTCCCCTTATGGTAAACAACAATTAATTTAATTTTTGTAGGTTGGGTTGATTGACAAAACCCAAAATTTTCGGGCATTTGTTGGGTTTCACTTCCCTGCGGGACGCGGAAGCGAACGTTCAACTACTAGATACCATTTTGCATAAAAGGAACGGTAGAGCCATTTATTCTATCATTTTAATCTGTTGGTTAGCGTTGCTCTCAGCTTTCTGCATTGCTTGTTTTAATGGCTGCTGTCCGAGTAAAGCACTGAGAAATTGGTTTTCAAAATTGTTAACTATCGCTGTAGGATACATACCTACTTGCCAAGGTGTCGCATAGTTTATTCCTGCTACTAAAGCCGACCTTAATTTATCTTGATCATAACCTAATTTATGGGCTACAGATTTACGTGTAGGTAAAGCAAAACCTGTACTTGTCCATTTCTCCATTCCTGCTTTACCTGTGAGGTAAGATATTAATTCCCAAGCTGCTTTTTTATGTTGGCTTTGCTTGTTCATCACGTAAGCAACTGTAAATACCATTGTGTTTTTTCTGTTGTTGATTTCAGGTATTTCGGCAGTAGCGAAGTCTATTTGAGGAAAGGTTTCTTGCAAGTAGGGAATAGACCAATTACCATCTATAACCATTGCTACTTTACCTTGTCCAAACATTTCACTTTCTGAACTTGTTCCTACATCAGATGCAATGGCTGATGTTTTATCTTTTCGATATTGACTTATTATTAATTGTAAACCTTTTAAGCTGCCTTCGCTGGTAAAGTTAGCATAACCATTATTATTAACTATTTTGCCATTAAAAGCTGTAATTTTGTACGCTTGTCTAGCTAGTTGGGTACTTTCGCCAAATCCAAATCTATTAATTTTACCTGTTAATTTTTGGGAGTATTGGCGTAATTCTTCCCAAGTGGTGGGAGGTTGAGTTAAATTTGCGGATTGGAAAGATTTTTTGTTATAAAATAGGACTAAGGTAGAGTAATCTTTAGGAATCCCAAAAAGGTGATTTTGGTATTTAAAATTATTGAGTAGGCTTTCTTCTATATCTTCAAGGTCAAATTCGGGAGTGATATAATTTTCCAAAGGTTCTAAAACATTTTGACTCATTAAAAAAGGTGCTTCTAGTTCCTCTAGATAGAATACATCGGGTGCTGCTTCTCCCACAAGACGGGTTTTAATTATGTCCATATATTGCTCAGAAATAACTTCATATTTGACTTTAATATGAGGATATTTAACTGCAAAATCTTGTAATACGTGTTTTAATAGTTTTTGCTCAACTGGAGAACCACCCCAACCACTGAGTTTAATTGTGACTGAATTTGTATTAGTTGGTAGCCAGCTATGACAACTAATAAACATGATAGCGATCGCTACTACTAAACTAACAAAATATAACAGTTTTGTTTTATTCACAACTAATTTTTAGTCTCTCTCAATATACTTATACATGCTATACAGCAAATTCCAGGTAAATGAGGTACAAATTTTTGGAACAAAGCTTGATCCTAAAAGACTTTCACCCCTGTTACCTGTTCCCTGTTACCTGTTCCCTGCTGTAACTTAAGATTGAGATTTAAGCAATCATAATTTTGGAAAAATTCAATATAAAATAGCGAGAAGTTGTCATAACCTAAACTCATGGTATGGTGCTTGACTCTATAAAAGTTAATTTATGAACTCTGTTTCAATTGAATCGAATTCGCCTTTAAATCTGGAAATTGCTCAGATTGATTCCTCTTCTATCTCTGTTTCTCCATCTAACTCACTTCAGCTACGATTTAGTAAAGATTCTATTCGTAATAGTTTACGAGCTTCCACTTTAGATGCTATCTTTGCTACTGTTTTCTCTATTACTACTGGTGGCATTTTATTAGGTAATTTCCTAGTAGAGTTGAATGCGAGTCCTGTAGTATTTGGATTACTATCTTCTATCCCAATGGTAGTAAATATTATTCAACCTTTGGGTGCTTATTTTTCGGAACGCACTACTAGTCGGTTTCAATATTCCTTCATAGTTTATGGATTTTCTCGTTTATTGTGGTTATTCCTGGCTATTGCTATTATTATCAGTAGTTGGGGATTGGTAAGTTCTCAGCAATTAATAATTATCACACTGTTAATTGTACTTTTTAGTCATCTTTTGGGAGGATTAGGTAGCGCTTCTTGGATGAGTTGGTTAGCAATAATTGTACCCAGGCGCTTACGTGGGAGATATTTTGGTTTACGTAATAGTGCAACCAGTTTAACTAACCTGCTTTGTGTACCTTTAGCGGGACTAACTGTGTCACATTGGCAAGGGGGAACTCTCCAAGGTTATGGGTTAGTTTTGTTTGTCGGTATTATCTTCGGTTTTATTAGTTTAGGATGCCAGTATTTTAAGGTTGATGTTAATCCGCAAATACAAAATATTGAGCATCATATTACAAAACATGACATCAATCAGCCTATTTCTAATCCTCACAGTCCTGGGAATAGTAATATTTGGCAAAATTCTAACTTTGTATTGTTTTTAATTTATTTCTGTGTCTGGACTTTGGCTGTTAGTCTTAGCAGCCCCTTTTTTAATCTTTACATGCTGGAGAATCTGAATTTAGATGTAAGTTGGGTGTCAATTTATGGGAGTTTACAGGCAGGGGCAAATCTGTTGATGCTGATTCTGTGGGGTAAATTAGCGGATAAAGTTGGTAGTCGGCGGATTTTAATTGTAATTGGAATTTTGGTGGCTATTACGCCTTTGTTATGGTTAGGGGTGGGAACTGATCAGCTTTCTCTGTGGTTATGGCTACCACTGTTACACATTCTGGCTGGTGGAACTTGGGCAGCGATCGATCTTTGTATCAATAATCTAAATATTGGGCTTGCACCAGTCAAGAATCAAACGATATACTTTGCGATCGCAGCTGCTTTGTCTGGTGTCAGTGGTGCTTTAGGTACAACTATCGGCGGTTTAATCGCTGAATTTGCCTGTTTCGGCGGTTTACTAGGATTATTTGCTATTTCTAGTTTTTGCCGACTTGCTGCGCTGATTCCTTTAATGTTTGTACAAGAACCACGCACTTAGAAGACGGGGGGAGGGGAGAGGGGAGACACGGTGTTCGCGTAGCGTCTCCGCAAGGAGAGGGGAGAGGGGAGACACAAGAGTCTTTTTCTGTCACCGCGTCCCCGTGTCTCTTTTCACCGCGTCACCGCGTCCCCGCGTCCCTGCATCCCCTCGTCTTTTGTGATCTCCTACCTTCTATTCCGCTACACTAGAACTCAATTTCATACTTTCCCACATCACCAGATTGGGTGGTGTTGGCATGGGTTGATGTAAACTAATTAACTGAGCTAAAGTATTCTTTAACTGAGTACGGGGGACAATTTCATCAACAAAACCGTGTTTAAGTACATCCTCTGCTGTTTGGAAATCTTCTGGTAATTTTTCTCTTAAGGTTTGCTCAATTACTCTTCTGCCAGCAAAACCAATTGTGGCTTTAGGCTCTGCCAAAATAATATCGCCTAACATGGCAAAACTCGCCGTTACGCCGCCTGTGGTGGGGTTAGTGAGAACGGGGATGTACAATAATTTAGCCTCACTGTGGCGTTGTAGTGCGCCGGAAATCTTGGCCATTTGCATTAAAGACAGCATCCCCTCTTGCATTCTCGCACCGCCGGAGGTACAAACTATCACCACAGGATAGCGGCGCTGGGTGGCTAGTTCAATTAAGCGAGTAATTTTCTCTCCTACCACTGAACCCATACTTCCACCCATGAAGCGGAAGTCCATGACTGCCAACGCGACGGGTAAACCGTTGATTTGACCTAAGCCTGTTTTAACTGCATCTATTAAGCCTGATTTGTGCATATCCCGCAGGCGATCGCTGTAGGGTTTGCGATCGCGGAATTGTAGTGGATCTGTGGGACGCAGATGCTCATCCATAGGCTGCCATGTATTGGCATCTATCAACTGGCGGATACGTTCATCACTATCTACTCGATTATGATGCCCGCATTCTCCGCAAACCATTTGATTGGCTCTCAGGTCTTTTGTATAAGTCAACACGCCACACATCGGGCATTTGTACCACAAGCCATCGGCAATTTCTCTCTCTTGGCGTTCAACATTGATTGATCCTGATTTACGCCGATTTGCAAACCAATCAAACAGAGACTTTAAACCGCGCGATTCTTCGTTGTTTGCCATTTTTATCTTATTTTGGGTATGAGGTCAAAAATTAAGTCAAGCTAGTTGTAGAAGTGAAAGGTACTTGCTAAATAGCAGTTAACCTTGTCTCTACTCTCATTAATTGACTAAACCAGCAAATTATGTTTTTACGCAATTTCCACCTAAATTTTACATATTTTTGGTAGCCAGCTTTACGAATGTGCCTAATATTCAGTTTCTGAGTTATATTTCAGGGGACTTAATTATCGTACTGGCCAAGTCTAGAAATAATAACCCCAATGAAAATAATTTTGCTTGCCAAATTAATCATGCTTGTTGCTGTTTTACAAATCTTTAGCACCCATGACATTAATTATATTTGTTAGCGGCATTTTTTTTGTGAAAGGGGGTATATCAACTAATAAGCTAACCTTACCAAAAACAGTATAGTCAATAGAGTAGTCACGACTACAATCATAGTGGATATAGTCTACCTGTGACAATATAGGCGAGAATTAACTCAAAAAGTGAACAAATACACATTGAGATTTTGATGTAAAAACCAGTTTTAAAAAATAAAAATTTCTTGATTAACTATTGATTTTAAGACACACTCAAGGCTATCTTGATGTAATCTATATAGTGCATATATAAAGATAGAATTGCGTCACCACTAAAAACAGTGATCACAGATCCCAATGCTAGGGAAGGGCCAAAAGGCATTTTTTGTCCTACTTTGCGTCGGGAGAGTAAAATTCCCCCACCACCTATTAATACTCCCACAACACAAGCCAACAAGCCAGCGATTAGTAAATGTCGCCAACCTAACCAAGCTCCCATCATCGCCGCTAGTTTAGCATCACCAGCGCCCATCGCAGTTTTCCCCAGTACGAAAGAACCAACGATCGCAATAGCATCAAATAGCCAGATGCCTACTACTACACCAGCTATCCCCATCATTAGGTGTTTTACTCCTCCTACCCAGCCAGATGCTAAAAAGCCCACTACCATTTGAAAAACTAGTCCTAATACCAACCCGGATTTAGTCAAGGGGTTAGGCAAAGTCATAGTATCAAAATCTATCAGTGATAATGCTAATAACCAACTACAAAAAGCCCAATAACCAAGGGTGAAAAGCGAAAACTGAAAAACTGAAAATACGATTAAAAATATTACACCTGTCAATGCCTCGACTATGGGATAACGTCGAGAAATTTTACTTTTACAGTAACGACATCGCCCTTTTAACCACAACCAGCCAAAAACTGGTACATTATCATAGGCTTTGAGCTGATTCAAACAGTGAGGACAACGAGAAGGCGGCCAAAGAATAGATAATTTTGCAGGTAGCCGATAAACTACCACATTGATAAAGCTACCAATGGATGCACCCAAGATGAAGACAATGATATAAGCTGGGATGTCGATCAAAATGTCCATATACATAGGGGTCAGTGGTCAATGGTCAGTTGTTAACTAATACCCAGCCCCCAATCCCCCATACCTAATACATATACGATTCAATTTGATGCAACGGTACAAAACATTCCTGCGGTAAGAGAACTGGATGCTTGGTAAAAATCACTTTACCCCGATGAGTGACACGACTAATGGCTACTCCAGAAGGTTGACCAGCAATTTCTGGATGTACCTCACAGTAGGTATAGTATATCTGTCCAGCAGCCCTGATGATAGTGGGATCAATCAAGGGTGACTGCTGCTTTGGTGGGGTATAACTTGTCTGTTGTTGTTTTAAAGCGTACACTATTGGTCTGGTGAAGATTTTATAGATTGATTTTGGCTTTTAGTGTATCTGAAACTTTTAGCCACGGGGGCTAAAATTTTCAGACTTTCAACCGAATGTTATTTTAATTCAAGAACCCGGATTAATGCCTCGCCCATGGCGCGACAACCCACAAGGTTCATGCCATCAGACATAATATCCCCTGTGCGATCGCCTTGTTGTAAAACCTGTAACACTGCATTTTCCACAAAGTCTGCGGCTGCTGGTTGGTTTAAACCATAGCGTAACATCATGGCTGCACTTAAAACCTGGGCTAAGGGGTTGGCTTTATCTTGTCCGGCAATATCTGGGGCTGAACCATGAACAGGTTCAAATACACCAGGGCCAGATGCTCCTAAACTAGCAGAAGGTAACATACCTATACTACCCGTCAGCATCGCCGCCGCATCCGAGAGGATATCACCAAACAAGTTACCCGTAACAATAGTATCAAATTGTTTAGGCGCACGTACTAACTGCATGGCAGCATTATCTACATACAGATGGGTTAATTCGACATCCGGGTATTCGCTGGCAAGTTTGGTGAGGCGATCGCGCCATAACTGTGATACTTCTAACACATTAGCTTTATCAACAGAACAGAGTTTTTTACCCCGCTTCCGGGCAGTTTCAAAAGCCACTCTCCCAATGCGATCGATTTCTGATTCAGAATACACCATTGTGTTAACACCGCGTTTTTCCCCGGTTTCTGTGGCAAAAATCCCCTTGGGTTTGCCGAAGTAAATCCCTCCAGTTAGTTCCCGCACCACCATAATATCTACACCTTCCACCACTTCTCGTTTTAAGGTGGAAGCATCAATTAATTGAGGTAAAATCTTGGCGGGGCGCAAATTGGCAAATAATTCTAAACCAGCCCGCAAACCTAATAAACCCGCTTCTGGGCGGACATTTGCAGGTAGAGAATCCCATTTATAACCACCAATAGCAGCTAACAACACAGCATCACTATTACGGCAAGTATCCAAAGTTGCAGCAGGTAAAGGTTCGCCAGTTGCATCGATCGCTGCACCACCAATTAGAGCAGTTTGAAAATCAAATTGCAAATCAAACCGCTTCCCTACAACTTTTAACACCTCTACCGCTACAGCCATAATTTCAGGGCCAATGCCATCGCCGGGTAGTAAAGTAATGCGGTAGTTCTGAGTCATATTTAAGTTTTACTAAGTAAATGTTTGCCGAATAAATATCATACCCAGCAAAATGCTCAAATCAAGTTTTGCATATCTTGATATATCTTGATATTTCTATTCAATTTCGACTGGTTATGATAGCAGCATCAACTTACTGCAAATCCGACCAAAACCAGTTTCTATTTCCGAAACGAGAATGACAAATCCTGTAGACAGAGGTTAGTTTAGCTATATTCACATGCCACAGTTTGGCAGTTATGGTCAAAGAATTAGCAATCCGCACCAGTGGACTCACCAAGCAATTTGAAAAACATATTGCTGTTAATGATGTCGAGTTAGAAATCCAAATCGGCGAAGTTTATGGGTTAATTGGCCCCAACGGCGCGGGTAAAACTACTTTAATTCGCATGTTGGCTGCGGCTGAAGAACCAACGACAGGTGAGATATATATTAATGGCGATCGCCTCCTGCGGGACAAAAGTAACCCCACTCTCAAACGTCGTCTCGGCTACTTACCCGATGACTATCCACTCTACGAAGATTTGACTGTTTGGGATTATTTAGATTATTTTGCCCGATTGTATCGTCTACGAGAACCGCGCCGCACCCAACGCCTACATGAAGTTTTAGAACTAATCCAACTGGGAAATAAACGTAATAGCCTGATTTCTACACTTTCTAGAGGGATGAAACAGCGCCTCAGTTTAGCCCGGACGATTATTCATGAACCCATTGTCCTGCTTTTAGATGAACCTGTATCTGGACTTGACCCCATAGCCAGAATGCAGTTTCGGGAAATTATCAAAGCTTTGCAAGAAGCAGGAATGACAGTTTTAATTTCTTCCCATGTTCTCAGTGATTTAGCGGAGTTGTGTACATCAGTGGGAATTATGGAATTAGGCTTTTTAGTGGAAAGTGCCTCACTTCAACAACTTTATCAACGACTTTCCCGCCAGCAAATTTTTATTTCTACTTTGGGTAACTTAGATACCCTAGTAAGAGAAGTAAAACATCATTCCTTAGTGGAAGAAGTGGAGGTAATAACAGGTCAAAATAGTGTGCGGGTAAACTTTTCCGGTAAACAAGAAGATAGCGTGGAATTGTTGCGATCGCTAATCAGTGCAGGTATTCCTTTAACTAACTTCCATCCCACCCAAGAAGACCTAGAAACCATTTTCTTGAAATTAGGACACAAACAAGCATCGTAAACAATTAAAAATTCAAAATTAAAAATTCAAAATGACTGTAAATAAATAAATCGGCAGTCCAGAATAGTAAATCTTTCACCTTGGAGAAATTTCCATGTTACTCACATTTATCGATAGACTAGGCGAGTACAATCCACAACTATTTAGAGAACTAAAAGGACGACTCAAACCCTTCAGTTCAACACTAGCAGTAGCTAGTTCTTTACTCCTACAACTTATAGTTTTTCTCTTTCAAATCCGAGAATTGCCTGATGAAAAATACTCGATTAGTGGTCAGTATTCACTATTACGAGTAGCATCCGAACAAAAGGTAAATCTACTAAACACACAATTGACAGAACTTCAATCCAAGTTAAATAGTTACAAACAAGTTCAACTAACCGATCCTACAATCATTCCCAATTTAGAATTACAAATCAAAAAAGTCAGTGCTGATCTGGAAGCAGCGCGTGATTTTTTATATAATAGTTATGCGCCACTTGATCAAATTGATTGGACATTATGGTGGAGAGATCACTGGGAATATATCTTTTTAACCTTTACTGTAATTTTTGTCTTTACCCTACTTGTTGGTGGAACTTATTTACTCATCAATGATTTAGCTAAAGAAGAACACCGTGGCACACTCAATTTTATCCGTCTCAGTCCCCAGTCGGAAACCAGTATCTTGACTGGTAAATTATTAGGAGTTCCCAGCTTAATTTATCTGTTTGTTTTTACCGCCATTCCCCTTCATCTATGGGCTGGTCGTTCTGCCAAAATTGCCACAAGTTACATTTTTGCTTACTACGCTATTTTAGCTGCCAGTTGCTTCTTCTTCTACAGCGCAGCACTATTATTTGGGTTAGTTAGTCGTTTATTTAGTAACTTTCAACCCTGGTTAGGTAGTGGTGTTGTGTTATTGTTCTTATTCATGACATGGACAATAGCGTCATCTTCTAGTGGCTACTTTAATAATCCTACAACAGCTATTATATTGCTTAGTCCTTGGGATATGATCAATTATTTGTTTCCTAATTTATTCCGTAGCTATTCTGAACCACCAATACAAGAATTACAGTTTTTCTTCTTCCCAATTGGTCAAAATTTTATCAGCTTACTTAGTTTTAATTTACTAAATTATGGGCTGTGGATTTATGGAATTGGGCAAGCCATGAAGCGTTGCTTCCGCAATCCCAATGCAACAATTATCAACAAAAGACAAAGTTATTTATTCATGGTTTTTGCTCAGGTGATACTATGGGGCTTAACCATTTCAGAGATACAAGACTCAGAAGATTTCCCTCTAATAATCATAATAGGTTTCTTAAATTTTGCTATAATCTTTAGCTTGATTTTTGTTCTTTCACATCAACGTCAAACCATTATTGATTGGGCAAGATATAGACATCAAAACAATCATCATGAATCCTTATGGCAAGATTTAATTTGGGGCGAAAAAAGCCCAGCGATGTTAGCCATTTTCATCAATCTTGCTATAGCTGCTATGCCTATATTTATCTGGGTTAGCTTCGCACAAGATAAGATATTCAACGAGTATTTTTCTAAAATAACAGTCTTGCTTGCTGTCGCTTTATCTGTCGGCTTAATGATGATTTATGCGACAATAGCCCAATTCATGCTGTTACTAAAAACTCAAAAGCGTTATGTTTGGTCAGTGGGAACTGTATCAGCTTTAATCTTTTTACCGCCAATGATTCTTCAAATTCTTGGTGTCTATCCCAAACAAGAAAATGCTTTAGCATGGTTATTCTCTACCTTTCCTTGGGCTGGTTTAGAATATGCTGATTCTCTCACATCTTGTCTAGCAATTCTAGGTCAGCTAACTGTCATCACCCTGTTAAATTTCCAGCTAAATAAACAGGTAAAAGTTTTAGGTGAATCGGCTACTAAAGCATTATTAGCCGGAAGATAATAGGATTGTAATGTCAAGTTTACCAGCTTCAAGACGCGGATTTTTAAAGTAAATATCCGCGTTTTTTGTTTTCAAGCAGCAATTAAAAATTTAACTATGATTAACTCTTTTCCTGACAATTTTCGAGAAGCAGCCATTGATTTTTTAAAACAAAATTCTCTACAACGGTTAAAGATTCTCCAACAGGTGGGAATTGCACGTTATGATTTTTTGACGAAAATACATTTTAATGAAGCGAATATAATTTGTGTAATGCGGTTTCTTCAATATCCCAATCAGCTAAAATTCCCTAACCTCACAGGTGCAGATTTATCAGGTTTAAATATGGAAAATGTAAACTTAATTAGGGGTAATTTATCTGGCGCAAATTTAGAAGGAAGCAGTCTAGTTAATGCTGATTTATTATTTGTCAATTTTACCCAAGCTAATCTCAAAAATGCTGATTTAAGGGGTGCTACACTTAATCAGACAATTTGGTTAAATACAATCGTAGATAAATGTCAGTTAGGTTTCGGGATTGGGTTAACACAAATACAACGTCAAGATTTACAACTACGCGGGGCTATTTTTGATTAAAAATTAAAAATTAAAAACAATCATCTTTAGGATAAAATTAAAAATGGTTAAAGATTGATTAATCTGCTTAATTCATGAATAAAACTATTAAACTACCCCAAAAATTAATGCTGCTGGGTGCTGGGGAACTAGGAAAAGAATTTGTAATTGCTGCTCAACGTTTAGGAAATTATATAATAGCTGTCGATCGCTATGCAAATGCACCAGCAATGCAGGTAGCTGACTGTGCGGAAGTAATTTCTATGCTGAGTGCTGAAGATTTAGAAGCTGTGGTGAGTAAGCATCAGCCTGATTTAATTATTCCTGAAATTGAAGCGATTAGAACTGAAAAACTGCTGGAATTTGAACAACGCGGAATTACAGTCATTCCCACAGCAGCAGCGACTAACTACACCATGAACCGGGACAGAATTAGGGAGTTAGCGCACCGAGAGTTAGGAATTAGAACCGCTAAATATGGCTATGCGGTGACTTTAGAGGAATTAATAGCGGTTTCCGAGTCCATAGGTTTTCCCAATGTCGTAAAACCGGTCATGTCGTCCTCTGGTAAAGGTCAATCGGTGGTACAGGATAGGACAGAGGTAGAAAAAGCGTGGAATTATGCCATTTCTAACTCCCGTGGAGACAGTCAAAAAGTCATCGTCGAAGAATTTATTAACTTTGAAATCGAAATTACCCTCTTGACAATTAAACAATGGCATGATGAGACAATTTTCTGTCCGCCCATCGGCCACCGTCAAGAACGGGGCGACTATCAAGAATCATGGCAACCCGCAGGCATTTCCGAAGATAAAATCTTAGCAGCGCAAGAAATAGCCAAAAAAGTCACCGATGCGTTAGGTGGTGCAGGAATATTCGGAGTAGAATTTTTCATCACTAAAGACGAAGTAATATTTTCCGAACTTTCCCCCAGACCCCATGACACAGGCATGGTAACATTAATTTCCCAAAACCTGAACGAATTTGAATTACATTTACGAGCAGTTTTAGGCTTACCCATTCCCCACATTGAAGTATTCGCACCCTCAGCCAGCGCAGTAATTTTAGCCTCGGAAAAATCAGACTCAATCTCTTATTTAGGAGTCGCTGAAGCTTTAGCAGAGAAAGATGTAGACATTCGCTTATTTGGTAAACCAACTTCTCACCCTTACCGACGCATGGGAGTAGCCTTAGCTAAAGCCGAAAACATCGCAGCAGCGAGAGAAAAAGCCACCCAAGCTGCGAGTAAAATTAAATTAGTTTCGCAATAAGTTGTTAAACCTTTAATTTGTCAATTCTTACAGTCACAAATCTTGTGGGGTGGGCATCTTGCCCGCTCTATCTAAATTTAAATAAATAATTTTATCTGTTAGTAGAGACGTTCCATGGAACGTCTCTACATTTTTAAAATCACAATTTCAGAGAACTATTTAATTTTAGCTTTGTGCTACTTTTTCCCGTGCTAAGAAATTCTCTAGTTCGGTCAAAGCATCAGCATCAACCTTGGTTTGCATGGGACAGAATTTCGGTCCACACATCGAACAAAACTCAGCAGTTTTATAAATGTCTGCTGGTAATGTTTCATCATGATATTCTTTTGCTCTTTCGGGGTCGAGTGCTAACTCAAATTGACGGTTCCAGTCAAAATTATAACGAGCGCGGGAGAGTTCATCATCTCTATCTCTCGCACCAGGGCGGTGTCTAGCAATATCCGCCGCATGGGCAGCTATTTTGTAAGCTATTAACCCGTTACGAACATCTTCTGCATTAGGTAATCCCAAGTGTTCTTTAGGTGTCACATAGCACAGCATGGCAGTACCATACCAACCAGCCATAGCCGCACCGATAGCCGAGGTAATATGGTCGTAACCAGGAGCGATATCTGTCACCAAGGGACCGAGTACATAGAATGGTGCTTCTGAACACTCTTCCATCTGCTTACGAACGTTAAACTCAATTTGATCCATAGGTACATGTCCTGGCCCCTCTACCATGACCTGTACATCGTGTTCCCAAGCCTTGCGGGTGAGTTGTCCCAGGGTTTTAAGTTCCGCTAGTTGTGCTTCGTCTGAGGCATCATGAGTACAGCCGGGACGCAAGGAGTCACCTAAACTGAAGGAAACATCGTATTTTTTGAAGATTTCAATGATGTCGCGGAAATGGGTATACAAGGGGTTTTGTTTGTGGTGATGCAGCATCCACCGGGCTAAAATCCCACCACCACGGGAAACAATACCAGTGATGCGGCTTCTGACTAAAGGTAAATGTTCAATTAAAATACCGGCGTGGATAGTTTGATAATCTACCCCTTGCTGTGCATGTTTCTCGATAACGTGCAAGAAATCATCTGCGGTCAGATTTTCGATTTTGCCGTGGACACCTTCTAAAGCTTGATAAACTGGAACAGTACCAATGGGGACAGGTGAAGCGTTAATAATGGCAGTGCGGATTTCATCTAAGTTACCACCACCTGTAGACAAGTCCATGACGGTATCAGCACCGTATTTTACCGCCAGCTTTAACTTATCTACTTCTTCCTGTAAGTTAGAAGAGTTGGGAGAAGCACCAATATTAGCATTTACTTTACACTTAGACGCGATGCCGATCGCCATCGGTTCTAGATTAGTGTGATTAATATTCGCGGGAATAATCATCCGTCCCCGTGCTACTTCTTCGCGGATGAGTTCAGCAGGTAGGTTTTCCCGCTTCGCTACATAGTGCATTTCTTCGGTAATCACACCCTGACGAGCGTAGTGCATTTGCGTTACATTGCTTTGCCCACGCCGTTTAGCAACCCATTCTGTACGCATAGAAAAATTCCTCAATATACAGCTTCCCTTCGCTGGTATTACCCAGTCTCAGGTGTTAAGGGTTTGTTCTCAGCCTAGTAATCTAAGCACCCCTAGCATGGTTGTCAATTGTACCATTTTCGTTCAGGCTTGGGGCAATGGTGTTAATAATTCTTGGTATCAGTAAGTTTAGTAGAATGTTATCTTTAATTTATATAACCAGTTACTTCGGTGTCCTTTTTGGGCAATCTATAAATGTAGCCGTTAAACGTTGATTCAGCAAAGGGAGCATTCTGCCTTATGGGTACATGGGATGAAACAAATGATCTAGCCTCAGAAGACACCGAGTATTTAGATAATAAGGATCAGGAAACAGAAGTAGAAGAATCATTAGAGGAAGAAGATGATATTTTACCATCTAGATTTTCTATTTCAGTTTCCCGAACAGATTTTGATGTTGATGGTATAGTTAAGCGTTTACGACAGGATGATATTCGTATTCCTGATTTTCAACGTGCTTATGTTTGGAAACCTAAACAAGCTTCTCGTTTAGTAGAATCCCTATTACTAGGTTTGCCAGTTCCTGGTATTTTTCTGGCCAAGGAATTAGACACTAATAGACTACTAGTACTTGATGGACAACAAAGGTTAATTAGTCTTAAGTCATTTTATGATGGTAAATTCCCTAACAGTCGTAGTTCTTTTACTTTAAAAGGTGTTCATGACAATTTTCAGGGCAAGACTTATAAAGGATTAACTGACGTTGAACGTAGGCAATTAGATAACTCTGTCATATCCGCTACTATTATTCAAGCAGATCCAGATAATGAAGAAAGTATTTACTATATTTTTGAAAGGTTGAATACTGGAGGAACTTTACTAAAACCTCAAGAAATACGGGCTTGTATTTATCATGGTGAATTAAATGATTTACTTAGGAGCCTAAATAATAATTCTGCATGGCGTAATATATATGGTATTAAAGACAAGAACAAAAAAGATCAAGAATTGATTATAAGATTTTTAGCACTTTATTTTGAGAGTAACTACAAGCCTTCTATGAAAGATTTTATTAATAAATTTATGAACCGTAATAGAGATTTAAAATATTATTCTAGAGACCAAATTATCAAAGCTTTTGCACCAACAGTAGAATTGATTGAAAAATGTATTGGAAGTAAAGTATTTAGACCAGAAAAAATATTTCTTCCAACTTTTTTTGAGTCAATTATGGTTGGGGTTGCTAGAAGATTAGAAAAAGGAGAAGTTCAAAATACTGAAAACTTTAAAGAACGATACTATAGTCTTACTCAAAATGAAGAATTTAAGTCTATATCAATGAGAAACCGCAACTTAACTGGTGAACAAAATGTAAAAGAAAGAATAAGAATGGCTACAGAAGCTTTTGCTGATTTAATATAATTCAAGTGAGAACTAAAAGAAAAAGTTTTAGAAGTTAGTATTTTGTAAGATTAGCTACAGCTAGGCTTTTTCTTGAATGTTCTTGTATATTCTTGAAATACCTTTCAAACCTCATCCGGGTTAACCCCAAGCTGACGCAACTTTTCCGCTAAAAGTGCGGCTTTTTGCTTTTGCTGTTCCAACTCAGAGGCTAATTGCTGGGCTTTCTCATCACTACTTAACAACAAATTTCCCTGTAAATCCCACCAGCGCAGCCAGGGAGCTTGCATATTTTGATACTGACCTTGCCAAATTCCTAACTCTACACCTAATGGCAAAATTGGATAATGACCCCTTTTATTAGCTGGTACTAACTCATAATGACCATCAACTAAATGATAGACTTCTACACTGGCTTTTTGAACTTCATAAATCCCATAAAACGGTACTCTAATTGCTTGCTCATATACCCAAAATTTACCAGTTAGAGGGGTTGTATCTCGTTCTTCTGTACCATCCCCAGAGACGAATTCTAAAACGATTAAAGGTGCTACATATTCCTGCCATAATACGTAGGAACGCCGAAACTGTCCGTTTAACATTGGTGGTACATTTGGCACATAAAACCAATCTGGTGCTTCTGCTCCTTTTTCTGGTGGATCGGCTAAACGCCAATAAATACCGCAATCTTGACCGATGGCATATTGACCATCAGGATGTATTTTTTGTAATTGGTCTTTGATAGATTCTGTCAGTAAGATGCTTTGGGGATGTTCTTGAAA
>DATGXQ010000595.1:0-2954 GCA_035298905.1 Nostocaceae cyanobacterium
TCTTATCCCCATTGCAAGCTTTTTATGCTAAACGAGCCATAGCAGCAGGGCCTTACGGTGCGCTGCAAACTGATCCTTTGGGTGTTTTAGACCTACCAGCAGGTTTCAGTTATAGGAGATTGTCGGAAACCGGACAAACAATGAGCGATGGCTATAAAGTCCCTGGTGGACACGATGGAATGGGTGCTTTTGCTGGTACGAACGGTAATACAATTTTGATTCGTAACCACGAACTTTCTTCCACATCAGCAAACGGTCTAAGCGCACCTAATTCTAAAAAATACGATACAAAAGGAAGGGGTGGCACAACCACTTTAATAGTTAGTCCCAACCGGACTTTAGTTAGTCATTATGGTTCCTTGGCAGGTACTTACCGCAACTGTGCTGGAGGCCCTACCCCTTGGGGATCATGGCTAAGTTGTGAAGAGAGTTTTGAAGTAGGTAACAAAAAGCATGGCTATGTGTTTGAAGTGCCTAGTAGTGCTACTACTTTCGTTACACCTGTAGCTTTAACAGCAATGGGTCGGTTTAACCATGAAGCAGCAGCTGTAGAACCCACTACAGGCTATGTATACATGACTGAAGACCGCAGCGATGGTTTATTCTATCGTTTTGTACCCAATACACCAGGTAACTTGAGTGCAGGAACACTGTATGCTTTGAAAGTTGCTGGTATGCCTCAAGTGGACACAACCACAGGCTTTCCTTTAAATCAACCCTATGGGGTCGAATGGGTACAAATAACCAATCCTGACCCAACCAATGATACCGTACGGGTTGAAGGCTTCAACAACGGTGCTGCTAAATTTGCCCGTGGTGAAGGTATATTTTATGGCAATGGGGCGATTTATTTCACCTGTACCAGTGGCGGTAGTTCTGGAGATGGTCAAGTCTGGCGCTATAATCCTGGCAACAACACAATTGAGTTATATTTAGAACCGAATAGTTCAGGTACTCTTGACAACCCAGATAATATTGTTGTTGCACCTAATGGTGATATATTCATGTGTGAAGATGGTGATGGTACTGATTTTATTGTCGGTATTACTCCAAGCGGTTCACTCTACAAATTTGCTCGAAACGCCTTAAATACATCTGAGTTTTGTGGGGTTTGTTTCTCATCTGATGGACAAACCATGTTTGTGAATATGCAAACACCAGGAATTACTTTTGCTATTTGGGGTCCCTGGTAAAGATTAGTAAAAAACAAGATCCCCGACTTCTTCAAGAAGTCGGGGATCTGAAAAACAATATTAATATTATGGCTAACTCTCTGGAATACATCTATAATTTTTTACAACTAACTCCCAAAATCGGCACTGCTGGACAGCCGACGAGGGAACAATTCACAGATATTCAAGAATCACAATATCAATTAGTTGTGAATTTATTACCTGAAAAAACCACTAAATATTTACCAGAAGAAAAGGAAATTGTCGAATCTTACGGGATGGATTATGTACAGATTCCCGTACTTTGGGAACATCCAACTTTAGCAGATTTGCAAAGGTTTTTTGAGGTGATGGATGGGAACAAGGAGAAAAATATTTTTGTTCACTGTGCGGCCAATATGCGAGTTTCGGTTTTTCTCTATCTTTATCGGCGGTTAAAGGAGGGAATAAGTGAGGAAGAAGCAAGGGAAGATTTAGAAAAAATTTGGATTCCTAATCAAGTTTGGCAGAAGTTTATTGATGAGGTAATGGAGAGTTTTAACTGAACCCACTCCGCAAGCTAGGTGAGGTTGAAAATTTGTTAAAAAGCTTTAAATAAGGGTTTGTAAATATACCGTATGTGGTAAGATTTATGATAATAGTTATACAAAATTTTTACCATGTTAAGGCGGTTTTGGCGGTGGTTAAAAAAGTTTTTTCAGGGTTTATTTGGTAAAAAGCCAGCACCTACAACGGTGACAGAACCGCCACGAGTAGAACCGCAGTTCACAGATGCAGATTATGAGCGTTTCTTTTTCCAGTTGTTAGCGGAAGTCAATGAGGAAAGTTGGAGTCAGGGACAGGTTAATGGTTTTTTGGATAGGAACAATATTAAAGTTGCAGATTTAGTAATTTGGTTGCGGGGGTTTGGGGAAAGGTTGTTAGCTTCACCCGCAGAAAATGAGGAGTTAGCTAGGCGGTTAATGCGTTTGCGTGGTTTCGGTGAGTTGGGTGATGTGGGGTATGAGTTGGGGGTGCGGTTGTTGGAGAGGAGAGGATTTAACCGCGAAGACGTGAAGCACGCGAAGGAAGGAGAAGAGAAGAATCATAATATTAATAGTGAATTTAATATAAATTGGGCAGAAAGTTGGCTAAATTTGGGTAATGAACAGTTTAAAGTAGCAGATTTTATAGCTGCTATGGCATCTTATGATAGAGCTATAGAAGCGAAATCTGATAATCACGAAGCTTGGTACAACCGGGGTCTTGCGCTGGGTAATTTAGGGAAATATGAGGAGGCGATCGCATCTTACGATAAAGCAGTAAAAATTAAACCTGACTTACACGAAGCTTGGCACAACCGGGGTAATGCGCTGGGTAATTTAGGGAAAGATGAGGAGGCGATCGCATCTTTCGACCAAGCATTAGAAATCAAAGCTGATGATTACGAAGCTTGGTTCAACCGGGGTGTTGCGCTGGATAATTTAGGGAAATATGAGGAGGCGATTTTATCTTTCGACAAAGTATTAGAAATCAATCCTGACGATCACGAAGCTTGGTTCAACCAGGGTGTTGCGCTGTTTTATTTAGGGAAACATGAGGAGGCTATCGCATCTTTCGACAAAGTATTAGAAATCAATCCTGACGATCACGAAGCTTGGTTCAACCGGGGTGTTGCACTGAAAAATTTAGAAAAACATGAGGAGGCGATCGCATCTTACGACCAAGCAGTAAAAATCAACTCTGACTATTACGAAGCTTGGGACAACCGGGGTGTTGCGCTGGGTAATTTAGGGAAATATG
>DATGXQ010000596.1:0-5725 GCA_035298905.1 Nostocaceae cyanobacterium
GGAGCTGCCGCAGGTACTGGTAATGGCATACCTCTTCCTCTTTGCCTTTCTAATAAGGGCTGAGGGATATCAATATACCAAGGTTGTAATTTAGGCGGAATTGTTCCTAATCCTGGTTTAGCAGTGGAAAGAGTCAGTTGAACATCTAGCCAATCTTCTCCAGTATTTTGGGTAACTTCTGCTAAATAACTCAGTTGCAAAATACTTCTAGGACTATCTACCCGCAAATCATAAAGTGGTTGCCAACTAGCACGATTTACCACATAAGATATCTCTAACTCAAATTCACCTTCTCCAGCAACTTCTACCCCCACTATGACACTAATACTTTCCTTCGGTTGGGGTGTTTGGATTCTTTGTAAAGTGGTACGGAGTGTTTGTAATTGTTTGTCTATTTCTTGTTGCTGAGTTTTACAGTCTCCAGAGGCGATCGCATATTCACTATATTGACTCCCCAAAAAGTTGAGAAAGTCCAAAGTTTCACTTAAACTCAGATTTTTTCTGGATATACTTTGAGCAAAAGGTTCTTCTGTTTTATCCCGTAAACCAGTCAAAAAACCAGATTGCAGGGCTAAAGCATCAATTTGAGCTTGTAAATTTCGCCTTTCGGCCTCTAACTGCTGAATTTGCTTTGTTAACTGCGCTACTCTTTCGGTCACAGGTTCGGTAGTATAAAGGCGATCGCTGCTAACTCCCAACAACCGCACTCCTACCGTACCCTTTCCCCTCACTCTCACCGACTCTGATTCTAGAGTCACTGGCAATGGTGTAATGACTAATTCCCGCTCTACTCCCGTTAAAGATACCACACCCCTTCTAGTAACTAGGGCTTGGTTTTCATAGACTGTAACAGCCACAATCTGACTGTCTACTGTTTTTCGCCAAGTTATATCAGAGTTAACCACTGCCAGCTTTCTCCTTTATTTCATGGTGATCCTGGTTACTTTTAATAGTTCCCAGTCTTCCTTTCCAGCTTTAGTGATGTGATGACAGATGAGAGTTAAGTTATTTTACGTGAGTAGCTTCTACGTGGCTATTGTGCGGAATACCACTTTGCTCCACAATCATTTTAGCTGCATTAAGCAAGTATTCATAGTAAGTACGAGCAACAATTGATAACTGTTTACCAGCCGGGTAAACCATATACCAATTACGTTTAATGGGAAAATGTTGTACATCCAAGATGCTGAACTCTGCGGCATCCGTCAATAGTGTATGACGAGATAACACGGAAATTCCCAAACCCCCAGCGATCGCTTGTTTAATCGCCTCATTACTTCCCAACTCAAGCTTAACTCTCAGTTGTATACCATGCTCATCTAACAGACTTTGGACAGCGCGACGAGTTCCTGAACCGGGTTCGCGCATAATAAAAGGTTCTTCCCCTAAACGTTGAATAGGGATATTTTTCTCACCAGCTAGGGGATGATTAACAGGTGCAAGCACTACCAAGGGATTTTCCAAAAATAGCTCGCAATTGACATCGATATTTTCGGGAACTTGACTCATAATGTATAAGTCATCCATGTTACTGAGCATTCGCTCCAAAATTCGTTCATGGTTGGTCACTTGCAGCGAAATCTCAATACCTGGGTACAGTTGACAAAATGGCCCCAGTAATCGCGGAATAATATATTTTGCTGTGGTAATCACTGCTAGTCGCAACTGCCCTTGTTTTAGCCCTTTTAAATCGGCTACCTTCATCTCAAACTGGGCGATCGTTTCAAAAATCTGCCGACAAGTGGCAAATAACTCCCGTCCTGCCTCAGTCAAATACAAACGCTTCCCTACTTGCTCAAACAAAGGCAAGCCCACTGATTTAGTCAGCTGCTTGATTTGCATCGAAACAGTCGGTTGAGTCAGAAATAACTCCTCAGCAGCACGGGTAAAACTGCTGTGTCGTGCCGCCGCCTCGAACACCTTCAACTGGTGCAGCGTCGCTTGGTTCAAGGTGATTCTCCTCTAATAGCAATTCTATAAATATAAATCTAGTATCACCGAATACTTACCCATCATGTAGTCTTACTCATACAAAGTTATGAGTTTAAGTATAGACAAAAGTCTATCTTCGCTATTAGAAGAGCGGTATTGGACTTATGGAATGAAAAAGTTATGATCAAAAAACAAGCAAAGCGTAAGATGCCTTCCAGCAAAAGATGAATGCTGAATTTTAACTGTTAAATCAGCACTGACAGCTAGTTTTCATTTATTATTCATCATTCATCATTCCATATTTCTTCTTTAATTCTTACAGGCAATTTGGCTAAGTCTGGCAACTCCACAATCTGAGCTACTGACACTTCCTCCTTGATAGTCAAAGGTATCTTTAATGGTTGCTTTTGCTCAATCCAGCAACTAGCAACAGGTAACGTCTGTTCTAGTTCATCCAATGGTCGAGGAATGACCATCACTGCATTTAGTTCCCCAATCCGTTCTGCTTCATACATTCCTGCTTCCACTGCCACTGCCACATTAGCCACAGAACCACGAATAATCGCTGTACACAAGCCCGCCCCAATTTTTTCGTAGGCTGCTAAATGTACATCTGCTGATTTCAACATGGCATCACAAGCCCCTACCATGGCAGGAAAGCCGCGCGTTTCTACCAAACCTATGGCTTGGTTGCTTAAACGACTATAACCCCCTTCTTCCATGACTCGACTCAGACGGTTAGTAATGGGCAATACCACATCTAGGTTAGGAAATGGCCGGGGAATAACTAAGCTAGATACTAACTGTCCAAATTGTTCGGCAGTTTGTACACCAGATTCTACAGCTAGACGTACATCAGCAATGCCACCCCTGACAATGGCAGTGCAATGACCACTGCCAATTTTTTCATAGCCTACTAAATGCACTCCAGCAGATTTCAACATCATGTCAGCCGTGCCAACTATAGCGGGAAAGCTGAGAGTAGACACTAAACCCAAGGCAGTATCCTTTAAGTCGTCTCGACGACGTGATGAGTTAATGCTGTTAAAAAACTGTTGGTTATATCTTTCCATGTAAATGTTCTAGCATACCCATAACACTGACAACTTACAATTAACACTTACTCAGGCAAATTGTCAGAGGTTTGGTTGCTCAATGGTTGCCGATGGGGAAACAGTGTTACTAACAGCCTTTGAATACTGCCTTGTCCATAAATCTGAGTACCGAAACTCTGGGCGTTGTCTGTATCTGGCTGATCGGATGTTGATTCCTGAGTATTTGATTCTGTTGTTTGTAAGCTAGGGTCAGTTGTTGTTTGTTCTACAGGAGGAGACTGGCTTTTAGGCGTTGGTGATGGTGGAGGACAAGAAGTTGTTTGTTGATTTACTTCCACAAAGGCCGCAGCTGCAATTTGAGTGGAAGTAACTACTTTTTCCTGTGGTGGCTGGTTTTGAGAACTTGCTGCTGGCGCATTAGTATTGTTTTGGGCTGTTTCACTAATCTGCCGACTGCTATCTCCCAAAATTGAGCCTGGTGGGACTACTTGACCCGGTGCAACAGAGCAGTTAAAAACCGTTGTAGTAGCACCAATACAAGCATTAGCACCTATCTTACCTTGACCAACCATCAGAAAGCCGGCTCCCAGGTTTACTCCTGCTTCTATTTCTAGGATACCCTCACTGACTTGGAGAATCGACCCCATGCCAATACAAACACCAGGTCCAATAATAATCCGGCTATTGGCAGCTGCTTGGAGTATTACGCCTGGTGCTAATACCGCGCTGGGATGAATGTTCACCTCACCACTAATGTAGGAGTTAAAGTTGTCATTGAGGCGCAGTAGCGGCACAGACATAGAATTTGTTACTTTGGAGGCCGGAAAATGAAAGAGGATACATGACGAGGGGGGAGGGGAGAGGGGAGACACTCTGTTCGCGTAGCGTCTCCGCAAGGAGAGGGGAGAGGGGAGAAATAAGAGTCTTTTTCTTTTCCCGCGTCCCCGCGTCCCCGCGTCCTCGCGTCTTTTTTCTCCGTGTCAGAGTTTCCTCTTCTAAGGGCGTTGGATAATAGTTTCTAATACTCGGCGCTTGGCTGTGGTGTCAATCCCGATTAAGCGTACGTATTCGCCTGGATATTCTGATAAGTATGCTTCTAGGGCAGCGATCGCTTCTCTTTCTGTTTTAGCTTGAATTTGGCCGCAGCTTTGCCAAGTACCTGTACGGAAGCGTCTTTGGTCTACGTGTTCAGCACTAATTTTATGTCCACCGGCTAATAACTGGCGCAATTGGTCTACTACTTCTGCACTTAAGCTGGTGCTGGTAACTGTAGCTGTGGCTGTGGCTGTGGCTGTGCTGGTAGGAATGGATGTCTTTTGACCATTAGAGGGACTTACTGCACCGTTGGGACGTTGGATAATGCTTTCTAATACCCGACGTTTAGCTTTAGTATCAATCCCAATTAAGCGGACATATTCGCCTTGATGGCTATCTATACACTCTTCTAAAGCTGAAACTACTTCATTAGTAGAAGTGCCTTCTATTGGCTGGCAGCTTTGCCAAGTACCTGTACGGAAGCGGCGTTCATCTACGTGTTCTGTGCCAATCTTGTAACCGTTGGTTAACAGTTGGCGAATTTGTTCTATGGTTTCGCTGCTGATTCTCCCACCAGATGCGCTGTTACCATTATTGCTGTGGCTGCCATTTGAGTAACTAGTAGAGGCAGGGGCTTTAAAGGTGGATGTGCCAGCGACTACCCCGTCTGGACGTTGAATGATTGTTTCTAATACTCTTCTTTTACCTTTGGGGTCAATACCGAATAGGCGCACATACTCGCCACTATGGTCTGCTAAACATGATTCTAAAGCAGCGATCGCTTCCCCTAAAGATTTTGGTTCGATGGGTTTACAGCTTTCCCAAGTACCAGTGCGGAACCGTCTTTGGTCTACATGTTCTGTCCCAATCTTATATCCTTGATTTAGTAGATACCGCAACTGCTCTACTGTTTCTGCACCCAAACCATTGCTTGCCACGTCACTACTCCTTTCCAATTCCTCAACTATAATACTTGTATTAGATTCAGCTAATCCATCTCGGATAGTAGCAATGCACTTGCTATCTTCAGCACAGCGATAACCAGTCCTGAGAGCCTGATTTATCCCCACCACATGATGAGCAAATTGCTGATCTTGAGCTTGTACATCTGGCAACCGATCAGCCTGTTGTTGTGTAGTAATTATTGCTCCAGAAGGTACATATTTACCGGGAGGTATTTCTACATCCTGAACCAAAGCATGCATCATGACGATACAGCCAGCACCCACCCTAGCATTAAATATTGTGGAGCGAAAACCAATAAAGCAATCATCCCCAACATAGGCCGGCCCATGAATTAGGGCCATGTGGGTAATAGAAGCATTTTCACCAATCCAGACCGAATATTCTTTACCATCATCACCAATTACTCGGCCCTGCTCCAACCCGTGAATAACTACACCATCTTGAATATTAGTATTTTCACCAATGTAGAAAGGTGTACCTTCATCTGCTCTAATCGATGTTCCTGGAGCAACAATTACATTTGCTCCTACCTGTACATCCCCAATAATTTGCGAAAAAGAATGTACATAAGCGGTTTCATGGATTTGGGGTTCAGCTAAACTCCTTGACCACGGGGTTGGGGGTGCCGCCGTGCTGCGGACTGCCATTGTGAGATTCCTCCTGAAATATACTTTTTGTCAGTTTTTAGTGGTCAGTGATCAGCAATCAGTAATCAGTAGTCAGTGGTCAGTAGTTAG
>DATGXQ010000597.1:0-5605 GCA_035298905.1 Nostocaceae cyanobacterium
GCGTCCATCTGCGTCCATCTGCGTTAAATATCCATTTCTCTGTTTTCTTGGGTAATTAATCTTGACGAGGTACTTATATATTGAGATTGTTCCTAGTGTGGCTGGATAGATGATACTGTGTAGAGTGACCAATAACTCAATAACTATTATGTCTTCATTAGCATTTGTTCCCAAATTAAAGAATATTACTTTGGCTATATTCTTAACCTTGACTTTGAGTTTAACTTTACCTCTAATTACTTGGGCTATTGGTTTGGAAGCAGGTCATCTTGCACCTTGTCCACCTTCACCAAACTGTGCTGTCAGCCAAAATGCTGATGCTAAACATGCCATTGACCCGATTACCTATCATGTAGACCTGGAAACAGCTAGAAAAACCTTACTCAAAGTGCTTACCGTTGTTCCCCGTACTGAAGTAATAGAACAAACAGATAATTACATTCATGCTCTTTCTAAAAGCCGCATCTTCAAATTTATTGATGACGTAGAGTTTTATTTTCCTGCTGATGAGTCAGTAATTCATATTCGCTCGGCATCTCGTGTGGGAGAATCAGATTTTGGCGTTAATCGCCGACGTTTAGAACAAATTCGTTTAGCTTTGCGTGACTTAAATATTTAATGCTGCTGTGTAGTTTTTCAGCAGCGATCGCTATAAAGTCGGCGTTTTGCTAGATTTAAAATCTTAAACCCTAATCAAATCTGAGTTTCTCAATTTTAAATTTTGAATTGGTATTACAGCAGATTTCAAGTACATGAGGTACAAACTGGAAATCAAAACTCAAGCATCAAGCGGCTTTCACTCCTGACTCCTGACTTCTGAATTCTGAATTCTGCTGTAATTATCTCTCAGCAGGTTTACCCTTTTCTAACGCTTGTTGTACTAAATCATCACTGACATTAGTTACAGCTTCATCCCTATTAGCTTGAATATCTTCCACCATTGCTAAATAATCATCTGGATTTCCCGTTGGTTGTGCTTCTGTTTTTGTTTCTTCTGGTGTAGGAACTGCGTATTGAGGTGCTGTTGCTGCTGCTGCTGCTGCTTCACCTTCTGGTGTGCGATCGATTTCACTCACACTAAATTCTTGCGCTGCTGCATAATCAGCATCAAAATCTACTTTTGGCGCTTTTTCTTCACCTCTGGCCATCTGTTCAGCCGCTAATTTTGCATCATGAGTAGTAGCTTCATTAGGATTAGGCTTGACTTTTTCAGCCATAACAAACACCCGTAATTCATGTTTACATATTCGTCACAATCTTAAAGAAGCTATTAATAATTTTTCTGCTTTCTGAAGATAGACATTTATTTCTATGAAAAGATAGATAAAATTTAGTAGTCACTAAAAAGATAAATCTCTCTTCTGAATGGTGATTTTAATTTTCTTATTTGGATAAGCTTTATTTTTAAAACCGTAATCAGTGATAAATAAAATTATGACTACGAGTTATCCTCAATCTACACCACAAGCCTTAAGTCAGCAAACCCAAAATTTAGTTAATGCATTTAATCAACTAGATACTGATGCTAAATTAGCTTGGTTATATTTTGTGTATGAAAAAATGGGTGATTCCATTACTCCCGCAGCACCTACAGCAGCAGAACCAGAATTAGCACCAATTTTGTTAGAAGATTATTTGGATTTATCCTCTGAAAAACAATTAGAAATTATGCGGGATATAGTAGAATGTAAACCTACAGATTATTCCCGCGCTTATGGAGCATTAAAAGAAAATAATCAATTATTTATTTGGTATGCTTGGGCTGAAGCTATGGGTGATACAGTAGTAGGTATGCCAGATAATTATCGAGCTACTGAAAAAATTAACAATTTACTTTCTCAATTGGAAGAATTAGCTTTTGAAGGACAAATTTCAGTTTTAAAAACTATTGCTGGACAAATGGGTTATAGTGATGTGAAACCAATTGAAACACAAGCAGAAACAGGAAAAACTCCAAGTCTTTAATCAATCACAATTCAAATTCCAATATACAATCTAATGCCTGAGAATCAATTCTCAGGCTGATAGCTAAGGTCAACTAAACTTGATTAATGAAAAAGTAAAGTTTAAAGTAAACCTGAATTATTACTAAGAAACTACTAAATGATTTAATTCGGATGGGGTGAGGTGAGAATGTACGACTTGTCCATCACGAAACCAGACTATGCGCTTGGTTTGACGGGCAACTTCAGTTTCATGCGTTACCATGACAACAGTAATTCCACTAGCGTTAAGTTCGCCAAATATATCTAATACTTCTTGGGTGGTGCGAGAATCTAATGCACCGGTGGGTTCGTCTGCGAGGAGAACAACAGGACGGTTGACAATAGCACGCGCGATCGCTACTCTTTGTTGTTGTCCCCCTGATAGCTGGGTGGGTTTGTTATTCAAACGTTTTTCTAAGCCGACTTTGATTAATGCTTCCGTTGCGCGATCGCGTCTTTCATTTGGTTTAACACCAGCATACACCATTGGTAGCATCACATTTTCTAACGCTGTCAATTGAGGTAATAAATGGAATTGTTGAAACACAAATCCTAGTTTTTTATTACGAATGTGAGCTAATTCTGCATCACTGATTTGGGCTACATCTAAATTATCTAAATAGTAATGTCCCCCACTAGGACGATCTAAACAGCCAATAATATTCATAGCTGTAGATTTTCCTGAACCAGAAGGTCCCATAATAGAACAATATTCACCCTGTTCTACAGTTAAATTAACGTCATTTAATGCCCTAACTTCGATTTCACCAATTCCATAAACTTTGAAGATATTTTCTAACCGAATAATTCCTGTTGATGATACAGGATTAGCCGCCTGTGAATCAGGAACAATTACAGTATTTTCCACAGAGAATCCCCTTCAATTAATGTGATTTGCTTAGAATTTACGCTCAAATAACAAATTTTTGAATTTTGAATTTTGAATTTTGAATTGTTATGCTGTTCTCAATGCCACAATGGGGTCGAGTTTAGCAGCACGACGGGCAGGAACTACGCCAAAAAACAAACCTATTCCACCAGAAACACTAGCAGCTAAAATTACGGCTACCGGGGAAATAGCGGAATCTAACGGAGTCAATAAACCTACTAAAAATACTCCTCCTCCACCTAATGCAATTCCGATGAAACCCCCTGCAATAGAAAGAATTACCGCTTCAATCATAAATTGTAAGAGAATATCTTGTTGAGTTGCACCAATTGCTTTTCGCAGTCCTATTTCTTGGGTGCGTTCGGTGACAGAAACTAGCATAATATTCATGATTCCAATCCCACCCACAAGTAAAGAAATACCTGCAATCGCTGCTAACATGGTAGTCAAAGCACCAGTAATTGTCCCTACAATTTGTAACAGATTCTTCTGGGTTTGAATAGTAAAATCATCTTCTATAGTAATTTTGTGGCGTAAACGTAGTAAATTAGTAATTTGATATTCGGCAGTTTGAATACTTTTCTCATCTTTGGCAGCTACGGAAATTAAGCTTAAGTCAATTCCATAAGGAGAGGTGCGTCCAACAATTCGGCTAGACATCGTAGTTAAAGGAATAAAAGCTGTATCATCAGAGTTAGAACCAAGGAAAGAACCTTTAGCTACAGTGACACCAATTACTTGAAAACTAATATTTTGGATGCGGATTCTTTGTCCAACAGGATTTTGATTACCAAATACTTTTTTGGCTAAATCTGGCCCCAATACTGCTACTGTTTTACTTCTTTTTAAGTCTAAATCATTAAAAAATCTACCGCGATCAATCTCAAAGCTGCGAACAGAAGTATAACTAGGTGTAGTGCCAATTACGTTACTCGTAGTTGTTTTATTGCGATATTCAATTTTGGCACGACTATTAATTTCTGGTGCTACTCCCCTTACAGCACTGATTTGTCTATCAATCACTTTAGCATCTTCTAAAACTAAAGTTTTAGGAACTGTGCTAGTTCTCCCCCTGACTTGCGGTCCACCAGGCACTATAAACAGGGTATTAGGCCCCAAGGATTCAAATTGCTTAGTGGCAAATTTTTGCGCTCCTTCACCAATACCAATCATAGCAATAACTGAAGCATTGCCAATAATAATCCCTAACATGGTTAAACTACTACGTAGCTTATTCGCTAGTAAGGTAGTTGTTGCCATTTTCACACTTTCTAACAGATCCATAGTATCAATTCAAAATTCAAAATTTAAAATTAATAAGTTTACATTTGCTCCCAATTTTCTATCTTTTAGGCAAAAAATATCTTTAGGGAGGCGGAGGTGCTTGTCTTCTGTCTTCTGGTAGATCAACAAATACGCGATCACCTGCTTTTAATCCTTCTAACACTTGAATTTTATTATCTAAATTTGCACCAATCGTCACTGCACGAAATTGGGGTTTATTATTAGTGTCAGGAACCATTACCCCTGTTTTTCCTTGTTCAGTAACAATAGTTTCTTGGGGGATTAATAAAGCATTATTGACGGTGTCACCAATAAATGTTATTTCGCTCACATTCATACCCGAACGTAATTTATCTAACCCTGTGACAATATTCACCCGCACTTGAAAGGAAGTAACATTTTGCTCAACAACTGCTTCTGGAGCAATCAGTTTTACCCTCCCCTCAAATACTTCATCGGGATAAGCATCAGCAATAATTTCTACTTTTTGTCCTTCTTTAATGTAGGGAATATCTACTTCCGGTACTTTGGCTAATACTTCTAAACCTTTAGCTAAAGCCACAATGGAAGTTGAAGTAGCTGAAGCGGTACTAGATGCAGAAATAGCCGGACTAACATAAGCTCCAGATGTGGCATATTTCTGAGTAATAATTCCAGAAAAGGGAGCGCGGATAATTGTGTCTTCTAGCTGGACTTGTTGTTGTCTGAGTTGGGCTGTGGCTGATAATACTGATGCTTTTAATCTAGCAATTTCTTCGGGACGGCTACCATTTTGTAACTGTCTTAATGCTTCCCGTTCTTGAGCGACTACGGCTTGCTGACGGGTAATATCTTCGTTGCGATTACCGCTTTTTAACAATGATAAACGACGTTGTGCTTCTTCTAAACTAGCTCTGGCGCGGCGGTCTTCGCTAATATATTGGTCTAGGGAGTCTTTGGCGATCGCTCCTTCTTTGGCTAAACCTTGATAGCGTCTGACTCTAGCTTGAGTTAATTCTACCTGCGCTCTCGCTGAATCTACCTGTGCTTGAGCTTGTTCAATTTCTTGAGAGCGATTTCCTGCTTTGACTATATCTAATTGAGCTTCAGCTTGACGTAATCTAGCTCTAGCTTGGGCAATCTCTTCGGGGCGGCTACCTGCTTCGGCTTCGGCTAACTGGGCTTTAGCTTGTGCTAAATTAGCTTGGTACTGGAGAATTCGCATTTTAATTTCTGAATTATCCATCCGCGCTATAATTTGTCCCTGCTCTACTGTGTCTCCTTGCTCTACATACAAATCTGCTAATATTCCTGGACTTTTGGGACTAATATTTACGCTTTGTACGGGTTGCACTTTCCCCGTAGCAGTAATTTTTACAGTAATACTTTTCGCTTCTACTGGTACGGTGAGTTGGGTGATATCTGGTTTTTTTGCTCCTGTCCCTAGTTTTGGTAGAGTAACAGCCCC
>DATGXQ010000598.1:0-8880 GCA_035298905.1 Nostocaceae cyanobacterium
GGAGATGGGGAGATGGGGAGATGGGGAGATGGGGAGAGGGGGAGATGGGGAGATGGGGAGAGGGGAGAATTTGTTTGTCTTTCTTTCTCCGCGTCCCCGCGTCAGAGCGTCAGAGCGTCTTTTCCTGCCCAATCACCAATCACCAATCACCAATGACTACTAATTACTCCGCTTGAAGGGTACAATAAATGCCGATTGTCCTCGAAAATGTGAAAGCTTCATGATTTCCAGTAACGACTTTCGACCCGGTGTCTCAATTGTTTTAGATGGCTCTGTGTGGCGTGTGGTCGAATTCCTCCACGTTAAGCCAGGTAAGGGTTCCGCTTTTGTTAGAACGAAACTGAAAAATGTCCAGAATGGGAACGTGGTAGAAAGAACGTTCCGGGCTGGGGAAACTGTACCTCAAGCTAATCTGGAAAAAAGCACTATGCAGCATACCTATAAAGAGGGCGAGGAGTTCGTCTTTATGGATATGGAAACTTATGAAGAAGGTAGACTAAGTGCAGCACAAATTGGCGATCGCGTCAAATACATCAAAGAAGGGATGGAAGTTAACGTCATCCGTTGGGGCGATCAAGTTCTGGAAGTAGAGTTGCCTAACTCTGTAGTACTAGAAGTGATCCAAACAGATCCAGGCGTGAAAGGTGACACTGCTACAGGTGGTACTAAACCCGCTACTGTAGAAACTGGTGCGATCGTGATGGTTCCCTTATTTATTTCTCAAGGTGAGCGGATCAAGATTGATACCAGAGAAGATAAATATTTAGGCAGGGAATAAACTTTATCTCTGTTTTGGAGATTACCAAGCGATTTCAATCCCTTTTTTATAGAGGGATTAAATCCCTGCCCTAATTAAAATGCTCACTTACGCTTAGGTCGAGGTTAAAAATACTGTGCCATTAGACTTTAATGAAATTCGCCAATTACTGGCAACTATTGCACAAACAGATATTGCCGAGGTAACGCTCAAAAGTGAAGAATTTGAACTCACCGTCCGTAAAGCTGTCAGTAATCATATACAGCCTGTAGTTCAAGCCACAATTAGTGGTGGGGTTAATTCGGGATTGACTTCGGTTGTGCCGACTACGGCAGTATCCACAAGCCTACCAGAAGCAGCCAGTCGGATAGATAACACTACGACCACATCAACGCCCACACCCTCAGCCATTGATCAAAGATTAGTAGAAGTATCTTCGCCAATGGTCGGAACTTTTTATCGCGCTCCAGCCCCAGGAGAAGCCCCATTTGTGGAAATAGGCGATCGCGTTCGTGCTGGTCAAACGGTCTGTATCATTGAAGCTATGAAGCTGATGAATGAGATTGAGGCTGAAGTTTCCGGGCAAGTCATGGAAATTTTGGTACAAAATGGCCAACCCGTAGAATATGGTCAACCTTTGATGCGAATAAATCCAGATTAAGTATTAATCTATATATGGAATGATTGATTGTTAACAGTCCTTGTGGGTCGAACCTGATGAAACAAGCGTTGCCTGTACCACCAGAAGTTGTGCAACAAGTAGCTGAATATTTCAGTTTGTTAAGTGAGCCAATGCGTCTACGGCTGTTGCACCTGCTACGGGATGAAGAAAAATGTGTGCAAGAATTGGTAGAGGCAACCCAAACGTCTCAGGCAAATGTGTCTAAACATCTCAAGGTAATGTGGCAAGCAGGCATCCTTAGCCGCCGCAGTGAAGGAACCTGTGCCTATTACCGAGTAGAAGATGAAATGATATTTGATTTATGTAACAGGGTATGCGATCGCCTCGCCACAAGACTCGAACAGCAAGCCCGTAGCTTCAGGGTTCTCAGTACTAAAAATTAGTCAGTTGTCATTTGTCATCTGTCTTTTGGACTCATGACCAATGACTAATGACTAATGACTCAATAATCAAAGCGGATAATCTTTCTTAAAAGCTTCACGGGTAAGTGGTTGTTCGATTTCTACACCTTCTCCACCCAAAACATCTAATTTTTTCCCATTTACCTCTATATAAACTTTGGCATTAGGGTTAAAAGTTGTCGCAGTATAAACAACTTGTCCCACTCTTCCCATCATGGAAGTGCTACCACCTCCACTAGTAAAATCTTCTGATAAGTTAACATAAACATCATTCTTATCCACTTTCACCCCCAACAGCTTTGTCCCTTGGGGAATGGTAGTGGAGTTTGTACCTTCAGTGGGGCCAGCTAACAAAGTTTCAAAAGCTGATTTTAAAGCTTGATTTGGTTGTGCAGCCGCAATTTTCACTGGTTGAGGTACTAGTTCTACTTTTGTGTCACTTGACTTCAGCCAGTAGATATTGGCTGTTTGCTCATTTGGCTGTGCATTCGCGGGTTGTTGGGGTACTGTTCGCGTAGAGTCAGGCGGTGTGGGGACATTACTAGGCTGTTGTGAAGTAAACCAAGCTACACCGCTACCTACTGTGATCACTGCCGCCGATACAGCTGCTATCACACCCGGAGAAAAACGGTTAGAGTTGCGTTGGTTGTTCATATAAAAAACCTGCTTGAGAGAGGGCTAAAATGGTGCTTTTACTGGGGAGCAGCCTGGCTAGAGACGATATTGACCAATAGAGTGTTTATCAACAGCTAAAAAGGGTTTGGTTGGGAAGAATCTTACCGTCTTCTATCCTCATATTTTTCTCTTCAATTCTAGATTTGCCTTTTCCAGTCTGCCACCTATCCCTTGATCATTTTAGATATCAGTTCTGGCTTTGGTGATCAAGTAGGGGGGAGAAAGAGAACAGGGATAGGCGATCGCTATCAATAAACTCATATACTATAACTATTAACCCCTTCATCTGGTTGCTATGGTTGTCACTACTTGGACTTACAATATTAGCTGGGAACTTTTACCAGAAGATTTTGTATTAGACGATGAACCTGTGGATAATGTCAACCAACCATCCTTAGCAGCCGCATTGACGGAAAGCCTAGAACTAGCCGGAAAACTCCCAGCAACCGCCCTAGCTACAACTAATTACGGCATCTGTGCTACCGTAAATGAAAAATTTGTCGTCAAAGCTCCTGATTGGGCTTTTGTGCCAAAAATAACCGTACCTAGAGCGCAAATCAAACGTAGTTACACCCCCCATAAACAGGGTGAAATTCCTGTGGTGGTGATGGAATTTCTTTCTGATACAGATGGTAGCGAATATTCTAGTAAACGTACTTATCCCCCTGGAAAGTGGTTTTTTTACGAACAAGTTTTACAAGTACCGAATTACTTAATTTTTGAACCAGACAGTGGTGCTTTGGAAGTACATCACTTAGAGTCAGGAAAATACAATTTACTTTCCCCCGATGAAAATAACCGTTACTGGTTAGCGGAAATAGAATTATTTATTGGTGTGTGGTTAGGAAAACGAGAAAACCGTGAAGGTTATTGGCTACGCTGGTGGGATAAAGACGGTAATTTGCTACTTTGGGGTTCTGAGTTAGTGGAGAAAGAACGACGGGAAAAGGAAGCAGCTTTACAACGTTTACAAGAGTTAGAAAAAAGGTTGCGCGATGCTGGACTTGGAGATTAAAAATTATTGGGAATTATCTTTTATTAAAATAGCCTTATAGACATCTAAATTAGTTATTTCTAATTTTTCCAATCTTCTATTTTTAAGTTATCAACTCTGCTAGATTCTCTCGTAGTATGAGTGATGAGGTTTAAAGTGAGAAGTAATATCTATGAATAACGTAGGGTCACGGCATCCGTAAATTTCTGCACACTACAGATAATTATATTTGCCGTGACCATCTTCACGTTAATTTGCCAAAATATAATTCAAAATCTCCAGAGAGGATTTAAAAAACCTCTGCTTAACTCTGCGTTTAATTTTACATTCTTAATGTCACGCTTAACTGACTGCAAAATCTGTGTATTTCCTTCTGGTTGGTGAGTGAAATGCTAAAACTATGTCTTGTTTTGGTACACCTAATTCTAATAAATCTTGTGCAATTCTTTTTTCAGTTCCATTATGTTGTATCCAAATTTTTCCATTTTTAATATCAATATGTAGCATGATTCCATGAATGCGTTTTTCTCCGTCCCATCCTACGCTCATTAATTGATAATGATCATGTTCTCGGTCAAAAAGTAATTGTAATTCTACGTCACCATAAGATGGTTTATATTGACTATATTCTTTAAGAATATTTTGAATATAAGTTCGATATTGTTCTAGTTTATCCATTGATTTATCGCCTCCTGGTCAATGTTATAGACAATAATTTTTATGAGTAAATTCTAGCTTGAAAAAATTTTCATATCAGTACGTGATTAAAAATAATTACCTGAGAAAATAGGGGTATGAATATTGAACGCAGATAAACGCAGATAAACGCAGATGAGGAGTTGGGCAGGCCAGATGCCTACCCAAAAAAGTTAACTTTTATACTTCTAATGCGGTTTTAATCCATTGCTGGAGGGTTGCGGTTAGTTCTTCAATGGGGATTTCTAAAGATTCACGGGTAGCGCGTTTTACTACTTCTACTTTACCATTAGCGATCGCTCTCCCGGTAACTATCCTAAATGGTATCCCTATCAAGTCGGCATCTTTAAATTTAACTCCTGGTCTTTCGTCCCGGTCATCTAGCAAGGTTTCTACACCTGCTTTGTTAAGTTCTGTGTAGAGTTTTTCGGCGATTTCTACTTGTTGGGAATCTTTAGTATTAGGAATGGTAATGATGGCGTGGTAAGGTGCGATCGCTACTGGCCAGATGATCCCATCTTTATCGTGCGATTGTTCTACGGCTGACTGGGCTAAACGGGAAACTCCCACACCATAGCAACCCATGACTAAAGGTTTCTCTTCCCCTTGTTCGTTTGTATACGTTGCTCCCATTGCCTGAGAGTATTTTGTACCGAGTTGGAAGATATGCCCAGCTTCGATACCTCTAGCACTTTGTAGGGTTTGGGAGGGGTCATGAATGGTGCGATCGCCTGGTTTAGCTTTCCGAATATCTACTGTTATATCTGGTAACTTAAACTGCTCACCCCAATTTGCCCCAACGACGTGAAAACCAGTTTCATTTGCACCGGTGACAAAGTTCTTTAATTCTGCGGCGGTTTTGTCTACCAACCGAATAAACTTAGAATGCACCTGTTTACTACCAGCAATATATTCATCACCAATATCTGGGGCAATATAACCTAAAGGTAAAGATTTCGCTGCCCATGTTGCTTGTGTTTCTGCGCTGGGTACACTTAAGGCTAGGACGGTTTTAGCGGAAAATTGACCAGCTAATTTAGTTAACTCATTGAATAATTTAACTTCGTTAACTTCCTGATCTCCGCGAATGCTGACTAATACCAATACTGTTAACCCAGTATCATAAACCGCTTGGTAAAGGACATTTTTTACCAGTTGGGTAGAGTCGCATTTTAAATATTGACAAACTTTCTCAATAGTCTCTGTTCCGGGTGTTTCCTTTTTCTCGTAACTGAAACTGGAGGGAACAGCATCGGGGGGAAGAGAAACGGCTTTTTCGACATTCGCTGAATATTTTCCATCTTCGGTGTAGAGGACTTCATCTTCTCCCGCATCCGCTAACACCATAAATTCTGTAGAACCTGAACCACCGATCGCACCAGAATCTGCTTCGACAGGACGGAACTTTAAACCAGCGCGTCGTAACATGTTGGTGTAGGCTTGGTACATATCCTGATAGGTTTTCTTCAGGCTTTCCTCATCTGTATGGAAAGAGTAACCATCCTTCATGATAAACTCTCGACCGCGCATCAAACCAAATCTGGGGCGAATTTCATCCCGAAATTTAGTTTGAATTTGGTACAAATGCAGAGGTAATTGGCGATATGACTTAATCATATCACGCGCGATCGCTGTAATCACTTCCTCATGAGTGGGTCCTAGTCCCTGCTGCTGTTCCCTTCTATCAATCAGGGAAAACATAATCCCTTCAGCTTTAGTATAAGTATCCCAGCGTCCCGACTCTTTCCATAACTCAGCAGGTTGTAATTGGGGTAATAAACATTCTTGTGCGCCTGTAGCGTTCATTTCTTCCCGCACAATTTGGGATACCTTTTGTAAAACTCGCCACATAAATGGCAGATAAGCATAAACACCGCTTCCGATGCGACGGATATAACCTGCGCGGAGTAATAGTTTATGGCTGGGAATTTCCGCATCTGCTGGATCATCCCGGAGTGTAACAAATAACATCTGTGACAGTCGCATCGTTTCTTCCTTTTTACTTTTTTACAATCGCTAATTTTTCAATTGTTACGTCTAAAATGATTCCATATCAGGGATTGGGTATTGGGTATTGGGTATTGGGTATTGGGAAAAGTAATAATTAATTTTTCTCCCCACCTCCCCATCTCCCCATCTCCCCATCTCCCCATCTCCCCGCATCTCCCAACCATGTACCAAGCACAACCACCCTTAGAGTTTATCCCACCAGCGCTAAATCCTTTATTTTTAAGGCTTATTCACTTTGCGCTACCGACTTGGATACATTCGCAAACAGCAATTAGTCATATTGAAGCAGATAACGTTAAGGTTTTAGCAGATTTTTATCGTCAGTTTCAAGAGAAAAAAATCCGCTTTTTGCTGGCTTTTCGTCATCCGAAAACCGATGATCCTTTTTGTCTAGTCTACTTGCTGTCTCAACTTTTGCCCAAGGTAGCACAGCAAGAGGGGATAAAACTACAAAAACCGCTTCATGCTCATTTTATCTACGATCGCGGTATTCCACTATGGGCTGGTTCTCATGTTGGTTGGATAGCTTCTCGTTTGGGGGGAACTCCGATACAACGGGGGAAAGCCGACTGGACGGGGTTGCGTTCTGCTAGAGATTTGTTTATTAATGGTACATTCCCCATGGCAGCAGCACCAGAGGGAGCAACTAACGGGTTATCAGAATTTGTCAGTCCCCTAGAACCGGGTATTGCACAGTTAAGCTTTTGGTGTTTGGAAGATTTGCAGAAAGAGGGAAGAAACGAAGAGGTCTATATTATACCAATTGGGTTGAAATATAGTTATGTTAACGAACCTTGGGGAGCGATCGCTAATTTACTCACCGAACTCGAAGTAGCCAGTGGAATACCTAGCAAGCAACAAGATAATAACCCTACTTTAGAAGCCCTTTATCCCCGGTTATTAACTTTAGCAGAACATTTGTTAGGGATAATGGAGAACTTCTACACTAAATTTTATCATCAAAAATTACCAGATGAAAAGATTAATAAAGGAGAAATTACTGATAGAAATGAAGCCTTAGCCTATCGATTACAAGCTGTAATGAATGCAGCATTATTTATTTCTGAGCAATATTTTGATTTACCATCAAAAGGCACTTGGACAGATAGATGTAGAAGAGTAGAACAAGCCGGTTGGAATTATATATTTAGAGAAGAATATAAAGATATTAAATCATTATCTCAGATTGAGAGGTCGTTAGGAGATAGAATAGCTGAAGAAGCCTATGCCAGAATGTGGAACATGAGATTAGTAGAAAGCTTTGTTGCCGTTTCTGGTACTTACATCCGCGAAAAACCCAGCGTCGAAAGATTTGCCGAAACTACCCTATTATTATGGGACATGGTAAGGAAAATTAAACGTGATAACCCCTTCAATCGTCCCCAATTAGGCAAACAAAAAGTTAATATTACCATAGGCGATCCTATTTCCGTTTCTGCTAGATATCCAGCCTACAAAACTAATAAATTAGGTGCAAGACAAGCCGTAGCAGATTTAACCAACGACCTACAGCAAATATTAGAAGATTTAAGTGCTAAAAGCTAATAATCTCTAATCATCTCTAATTATAGAATATAAATTCTGTAGGGTGGGAATCTTACCTGCCCTAACACAAAATTAATAATAAAAAGTATGACAAAACAATCACTTAAATTTATTTGCCAAAAAGCCCAAACTCACAACAAAACTCCTGAACCTAGATTTGGACATTCCGGCATTTGCTACCAAGAAAGCATGATAATTTTTGGTGGAGAACATGTGGAAAATGACCAAACTTTAAATGATATTCACATACTTGATTTAAAAACCTGGACTTGGACACAACCGCAAACATCCGGTGAAATTCCCTCACCACGCAGCTTTCATACAGCCATTTTATTTAATGATCAAATGCTAATCTGGGGAGGAAGTCAAGAAGCAAGAGACGCAACTTACATTTGTAATGATAATGATTTGTATATTTTGAATTTAAAAACTTGGGAATGGTCAAAAGTTACCCCAACAGGAAAACCTCCAGTTGCACGTTCTCACCATAGTGCAGCTTTATTTCAAGACAAATTAATAATTGATGGTGGTTATTATGACTTTTATGCTAGTTGGTCAGACTTGAATATACTTGATTTAACTAAAATGTCTTGGCTACCCATTCAAGTAGAAAACTGTATCAGTGCTGCATTATCTGGCTTAAAAGTTCATGGAAATACATTAATTAAATTTTTAGGTGATGCGGCTTACGAAGGATTTCGGAATGAGATTCTTACATTAGATTTAACTGATTTTGACTCCGATAATTTACGAGAATTAAAATGGCAAAAAGCCAACATTCAGGGAATAGAGAATTACGGTTATCAAATATTATTACCCAATAACCCAGAATGGGAAGAATATGAAACCGAAGAATATGAAGATGATGAATATGAAGATGAAGACGAAGATATAATAACTTGTGAAGATGGTATACCCAGCCGCACTATTCACGGTTATGGGGAATTTGGTAATAACTTAGTTTTATTTGCAGGAATGGCTTGGGGTGATGGAGTTAGTCATGCAACAATTGGAGATTTAGTAGCATTAAATCTACCTAATTCCGAAGTTGTAACGACCGGAACTTATACTTGGCTTCTTCCTCAAGTTTCAGGAGAAATACCCCCTCCCAGATTTGCAC
>DATGXQ010000599.1:0-5385 GCA_035298905.1 Nostocaceae cyanobacterium
GTCCCCATCCCTGAGAATTTGCTTGGCATTGGGAATACCATGACAAATCACCTCATTTACACTGGTACATATTGATTTAGGATAACCTTTATATCCTAGAGGTGCGCTTTTAGCCCCCTGTGCTTGTGTCCAGCGTTCCGCCTCATCATTGATTTCCAGAGTACTCACCCCTGGTTTAATCATTGGTTCTAAATGTTGTAAAAGTTGCGCTGCTAAACGTCCAGCCCGCCGCATCTTCTCTATTTCTCGTTGCGATAAAATTACTATCTGTTCAGTTTTCATAGACCATTATTCTTGTAAAAATATAGTTAACCCTGTTTGTGCCGCCCTTTTAGCAGCGTCTGCAACTTTTAGAGTATACAAGCTTTCTTCTGGGGTGACATATAAAGGTGTGCCATAGAAAAGATGATCTAATACCATTTTGGTATCTTGAGCAAATAAACCCCGGCGCGTACCCAAGTCGATGGATTTTGTCTGTTCAAACTGGAGCAAAGTTCCCCGATCGCCATCTAGAATCAACCCTCCATCTTCGCCATGTACTTCTAACTTACGTTCTGATAACCATAGAGTTTCACCTTTACCATAAATGACTTGTGCTAACAATCCGTTGCTAAAGCACAACTGCGCTGTACAAAGGCAAGTTTGGTAATAGTTTTCGTCTGTTTCCCAATATCTTTGGTGACAATTTACTGTCACGACTTGACCAAACAAATTTGTCAGACGATGTAACCGAGAAAGCGCCCCAATCAAAGGAAAGCCGAACATTTCATGATGATAACTCCATTTGCGGGGTGCAGGATACTGACGGTTAATTGTGCTGTAGCGGATATAAAATAAATGACCAAGTGCGGCTAAATTTTCTTTTACAGCTTGATGCCATCCACCTAAAAGCTCAATATGTTCTACATGCAGGAGTTTATTTTGAGCTTGAGCTAGGGTAATGAGTTCCTGGGCTTCCTGAACATCAACAGAAAGGGGGTACTCAACCACCACATGCTGATCATTGTTTAAAGCGGCGCGGACAATTTGACCATGATCACGATTGATGGTAGAGATAATGATTAAATCTAAATCTTCTCGTGCGATGAGTTGTTGCCAAGAACTCATGACTTCAGCCGTGTATTTCTGAGCAAAAGCTGTAGTACGTTCGGGATCATGACCGGCGATCGCTACTAAATCCGCTTTTTCGGACTCTAATAATGCTTCAGCCCTGAGTTTAGCTGCATAACCAGTACCCACTAAACCCACCCGCAATTTTGTCTTAGTCAAAGGTAGCTGCAAACTATACCTTCCTTTTACCAGTTCTGTTTGTTGGGTTGCTGACTTTACAACCTTGTTGCTTGCTAACTACTCAATTAGTGGTAGTATCTTCCATTTCTTACGTATTTTATCAAAAACCCAGTAATCATCAACTTGGTACACCACCGAGTATCTAATAAGTAGTCGTGCAAAATTAAATTCTTACATGGAGAGAGGGAACAGGGAACAGGGAACAGGGAACAGGGAACAGGGAACAGGGAAAGAAGTTGTGTAATTTATTCTGCATGATTACTTATGTAAGTTGCTTTTCCTCTTGCCCCTGAATTCTGAATACCATTTTTTTGTCCTCAAGGATATCTACTCATTGGTTATTTTATATAATAAAAACTTATTGCTCATAATGAACTAAATTTCATTACTAATCGTGGTGAATTTTCAGTTAAAAGCTTTAATTTTTCCCGTAGTATCAGAATTGAAGCAAATCCAAACCCACGGCTGACGAAATAGAACTAGCCGTAAGCTTTGCTTTAGGATAACTTATACTGCCGTTGAAATAAGAGAGGAATACTAAATGGCAACTTACAAAGTCAGACTTATTAACGAAGCCGAAGGAACAGATGAAACCATCGACGTTGCAGATGATGTCTATATCCTAGACGCTGCTGAGGAAAAAGGTCTTGATCTTCCCTATTCCTGTCGTGCTGGTGCTTGTTCTACCTGTGCAGGTAAAATCGTTTCTGGTACTGTAGACCAATCTGACCAGTCTTTCTTAGACGATGACCAAATCGAAGCTGGTTATGTGCTAACTTGTGTCGCTTACCCCACATCTGATGTGACCATTCAAACTCACAAAGAAGAAGAACTTTACTAAGGGTTAGGCTTCCCATCACGGATCTAATCAGAAAATTCAGCCCAAGGAAAATACAAAGAGGGATAATACATTTTTCTTCTTGCCCTATACTTGGTCTAATACAAAGTTACTTTTTCGATATTTATCAATTTAAGGGAGAGAAAAGAGAATTTTCTCCCCCTTTGTCTTTTGAGGTCAAAGAGGTCAAAAACGCTTGATTTCCTCGTTGAGAAGTTTTATTTGTGTTCCTGGATAATAAAACTGGAGTATTTTGTCGCTAGACCAACCCAGCTTGGCTAAATTTTGCGCCCCCGTTTGGCTTAAACCTACTCCGTGTCCCAAACCACCACCCACAAAGGCATATCCCCAAATTTCTGCTTGACCTTTGTTGATGGGTTGGAGATAAAACAGGGTACTAACAGGAGGAGTCAAGGCACTACGCACCTCGTCTTTGTGGAGAGTAAAACTGCCAATATCTGTTGTGACTTCTAGTTCTAAAATACGTCCGCCAGAACTACGCTTAGTTACAGTCAATTTATCAACCCTTTTGAGTTTGGCATAGGGGCTATTTTTAACTCGTAAAAATTTTTGCAAGTCTTTAGTAATATCTAGCAAACTGCTTTCTTTGCGCCAGCGAAATACATCCCAGCTACTTTCGTTAAAGCCTTGTTCTAGTTTGATAAATCGTTGAAAGTTATTTTCATCAGCTAGGGTTTGAGTGGATAAATCCCAAATATTTGTTGCTGCATCTACCACTGGTCGTAAATAAGGGCGATCGTCCCCATTCCAAATATCACTAAAGGAAGCAGTTACCCCACCTGTAGTAGAAGAATAAAGCGCATCTACTAATTCATTGTTATAGGTTAGTACCATACCTCTAGTAGCAGCACTGGCTTGGTCTGTTTTGGTAGTGACTGCATTCAAACCGTTATAAACTTGACAGTGTGTATCAGCGCATAATTGATAGTTATCTGTGGCAAATCGGCGCAGGTTTCGCAGAGCATAGGTTCGAGCAATAATCGCTTGGGATTCTAGGGCGGCCATCGGTGCGGTTGTACCGATTTCATAAGGTAATACTCCCCGCACATAGGTTTCTAGAGGTACTTGATTAACTAGAGTGTAAGTACCGTAAGCATTGGGTTGTAATTTGATCTGCCCGGCGTAAAGTCTTGCGTTCTCTGGTTTGTCGCTGTTATTGACCCGAATTAAATTTTTGTCAGTATTAATTTCTAGGTAATTGGGGTTGTAGGTTTTCCCATTGACTACCCAGCTAATTTTAGGTACTTGGGGCAGAATTTTGGTCTCAAGATAAGCCATTTTTCTGCCGGAGGCTTCAATACTTTGTAAGAGTAGGCGACGCAATAAGGGTGTGCTGTAAACTTCCCGCTTGGCCCAAACCTGCCAGCGTTCTGGCTGGGCTATTTCTACCTCTATTCCTAGCTTTTGCCAGCCTTTGGCATAGTCTTCGGCAGTTTCAAAAGTGCGGAAGTTACCTAAAACTACTACTTCCTGTACTGCTGGTTGAGGTAATTTTTCTGGGACTACTTGCAGCTGAATGGGGTTTTGGGTAGCGAGGGTTTGCTGCTGATTGCCATCAGTAAATTTTAATTTGAGGCGATCGCCTTTCGTTGGCGCTATTTGCAGTTTAGCTGTCGGTGTTGTTCCAAATCTCTGGACAATGCCTATCTGTAATTCCACATTCTGGCTGTTGTTCACAGGCCCAGATGCGGCCGTTAGTCCTAATAAGCAAAATGTTGTGACTACTGTATAGGAAGAACGCAGGAACACTGTTTTCATGCAAACTCTGTGTATTAGGACATTGATGCGGATTTACATTCGCTCTGTGGCGTTCTGTTTTACTGGTTATCGCGCTCCTATCATACCATCAGCTATTTTTTTTTAGACCACTTGCAAAACGGAGTCATTATGATTATGATTTATTTAGAGTCATAAAACAAAACTAGTTAAATAAAACTTCCTATGGTGCGAGTACAAGAAATTCCCCTAAATCAGATTAAACGACCCTTGCCACGTCAGACCGATCCCCAAAAAGTACAAGCCTTGATGGCATCAATTACGGAAATTGGGCAACAGGAACCGATCGACGTTTTGGAAGTAGATGGAGAGTATTATGGTTTTTCTGGTTGCCATCGTTACGAAGCTTGCCAACGTCTGGGTAAAGAAACTGTCCTAGCCAAAGTTCGTAAAGCTCCCCGTAGCGTGCTAAAGATGCATTTAGCGTAAAAATACAGCAGGGAACAGGGAACAGGGAACAGGGAACAGGGTTGAAAGTCTTTTAGCATCAGACTTTGTTCCTAACATTTGTACCTCATTTAGCTGAAATCTGCTGTAACTTTCCCAGTTCCCAAGCAAAGTAAAATCATTCACTAAAATTAATCAGGAAAAAACTATGGCATCTCAAACACCAGCCTTAGCCGTAAACATCGGTATTGATGACCAGAGTAGAGCAAAAATTGCTGCTGGTTTATCTCGGTTGTTGGCTGATACCTATAGCCTGTACTTAAAAACTCATAACTTCCACTGGAATGTTACAGGCCCCATGTTTCAAACCTTGCATTTGATGTTTGAGACACAATACACAGAGTTAGCTTTAGCTGTAGATTTAATCGCGGAGAGAATTCGCGCCCTTGGCTATCCTGCTCCCGGAACCTATTCTGAATATGCCCAATTAAGCTCTATTCCTGAAACACCAGGAGTTCCCAAAGCTAAAGAAATGATTCGCCTCTTAGTGGAAGGACAGGAGGCTGTAGTGCGGACTGCTAGGTCTATTTTCCCTCTGGTGGAAGAGGTGAATGATGAACCTACTGCCGATTTATTGACCCAAAGAATGCAGGTTCATGAAAAGACTGCTTGGATGCTCAGAAGTTTGTTGGAAGACTAAGCAGACTGTAAACAAAATGAACAAGCAATGATCAAAACAGAATTCAGGAATCAGCAGCCAGAATTCAGAATCAAATTCTGTGCGATCGGTGGATGAATAAATGGTTTGAGACACCCATCAAATCTATGATTTGGTGGTCTCTCTTCGAGTTGCCAAAAGCTACAATTAGTTGTGGGTCTGAATCCTCTAGTTCTTGATTCTGAGCGAAAGCAGAGCGTCTGGAGGCTCCATTCCTGAATTCTGACTCAATTTACAGCATATTTCAAGTAAATGAGGTGCTTCAATTTTGGATTTGGGATTGTGGATTTTAGATTGTTTAAGCCAAAATATAGGCTCTAAAATGCTTCTGACTCATAATTCTATTCAATCCAAA
>DATGXQ010000600.1:0-10376 GCA_035298905.1 Nostocaceae cyanobacterium
TAAAGCTTTGGTTTGGACTGCCCTAATGTTGGGTTGAGCAATTAACTGTGTCCATTCCTGTCGATATTCTTCAGGTAGAGAGCGATCGAACAATTGCCGTCCAGCTTCAGTATAAACGCGACAGTTACGACAGTGAGCCAAAGATAATAACTCTGGACAAGTGCGATCGCCAAAAATCCCGATTTTCTGCCAACAATGGTCAATAGAATGCTCAATAGTTGGATTGATCATTTTTCTAAGCAGCAGTAGGAATGTTGTCTGATTTCACACTAAACCGACTGATAGCCTCCCGTAATCCTTGGGAAACTTGATTGAGTTGGGCGATCGCTTTATTAATTTCTCTCAAAGAATCTGCTGTTTGTGCTGAAGTTTGTCCTAATTGCATGATCGCTTCACTAATTTGTTGCGCTCCCTGGGCTTGAATTTCCATCCCTTGATTTACAGATTCAAAATGTGGATATAAATCTTGTACTTGCTCAATAATTTGCCCCATTTGTGAACCAATTTTAGCTACATCTTCTACACCTCTCCTTACTTCTGTAGTAAATTTGTCCATCTCCATCACTCCAGTAGCTACCGATGATTGCATCTCTTTAATCATTTGTTCAATATCCAAAGTAGCTACCGCAGTTTGATCAGCTAACCGACGAATTTCTCTCGCTACCACCGCAAAACCTAAACCATATTCTCCGGCTTTTTCTGCTTCGATTGCCGCATTTAATGACAACAAGTTAGTCTGATCAGCTACTTTAGTAATAGTCACTACAATATTATTAATATTATTCGCCTTTTCACTAATTACTCCTAATCTAGATGCAATAGAATTATTCGCTTCTGCCAGTTGACGCATACTATTTTCCATATCCGTTAAATCTTTTTGACTATCACTAGCAGACCTAGTAGTGCTTTGCAACATTCCTACTACGTCTTCCATTGTTTTTGCTAGTTTTCTAGAAGTAGTAGATATTTCTTTAGTGGTAGCCACAACTTCATTTGTCGAAGCCACTTGCTCAGTGATAGTTGCTTCTAATTGTTTTCCAGAAGCAGCAATTTGTGTAGAGGAAATAGTTACTTCAATTCCCGATGTCTGGACCTGGTGAACTAGGATACTTAAACTTTTCGTCATGTGTTTAAGAGTAATCATTAATTTATTCACCACCTCATCAGAGGATGATACATCTACAGAAGTTGTTAAATCACCCGCAGCCACTTTCTCTGCTAAGTTAAATGCTGTTTGTAAAGACTGACTTAAAGCTCGACTAGGAATAAGAATAATTGCCGCACAAACCAAAATTACAGTAATGACAATACAGGCAAAAATAAACCAAATAATGAAGTTAGCAAATTGTTGAGATGCATCTGCATTTTTCTTAGCAAGTTCTAAATCTCTATCTTCACTTTTGAGCATTTCTTCCAAAATTTTCCGGCTTTTATCCATCAGATGTTTACCGCGATCTGATAAAACTATATTTAAAGCTTCTGGGTCTTTACCAGTTTTCTTAAGTTCAATAGTTTGTGCTAGTAAGGACAACCTCTCAGTAGCCAACTCTTTTAAATTTTCAAATCTACTGAATTGCTCTCTATCTTGTTCAAACTCATTACCTAAAGCCTGTAATTTTTCATTAATTTTATTTTGGGCAGATATGTAAGGTTCTAAATATTCTTCTCTTTTTGTCAGCAGAAATCCTCGCTGTCCAGTTTCAGCATCCACGAGAATTTTTTCTATTTCTCTGATTTGCTCCTTATGAAGATAAGCATTGGTAACTGAATTTTCAGCATCTATTAATGTTTTATTTGTATTATTAGAAACCCAACTAGCAATAAATGTTAAAATAACAATAACTCCGCACCCACCGATAACGAATTGATTAATTCTCTTCATTGATCCAATATCCTCTGTTTTTAATCACAAAATCACTACAACACGTGATGGAAAATAAAATAATTACTCAATATTTCCATCAGTCTGGTTTTGCAGTGTAACACAAATTGCCTTAACTGCTTATTGATTGGTTTTTATCTGATAGTCTTGCTAAATAGTGATCATTTTATTTTTTTGATTAAATAGATGGTTGGTAAGTATTCAGAATACAGAAAACAGAATCATAACAGCTTTTAGAGTCAGTCTTACAGCATTCCTCTACTGTATGAGGTACATTTATAACACCTGTAAATCTTATGAATTAAAAGTTATAGTGTACTTCATTTTAATAATAACTGCTGTAATGATTTAGAGAAAATATACATTTTCACATTCCTAATCAGGCAAGCATTCTGGCTACTGACTCCTGAATTCTTACGAGGGTTGTAAATAAATGTGGTATGTATTGTCATTGCAATTGTGTCTTTATTCCTCCTACAATGACTGATGATATTTGGTTATATCAACCTACTTAAAACGATTTTCCTTGATTTATCCAAAGTGAGCTTTACCTATAAATAGCTTTTCTAACTGAAAATTTTAACACCATTTTTTGCCTGAATAGGCATATAATCAAAATTTAATTTCTTTTTAGTTTTTTGTAGAAATATGAATTTTATTCTTAAAACATTATAAATTTTAGCTATAAGTTAAAACAGAGATGTAACTCAATGTTTTCCCAATAAAAATAATTCTATTATGCCTTTTTTAAAAGTCTGATTATTGCTCTGTTATTAACAAGTTATTTATTGACCAAATCATATTTTAACTTTTTTTCCGCAATCGCTGAATGCGTTGCCAAAGTATAGCTGCACTCTGAAAATTTCCTTGATATTCGCGGATGAGTGCTAAATGAGTAAGTGCTGCTTCAAGAGTAGGTTGCAAGTATATTGCTTTATGAAAATAATTCGCAGCTTGTTCATATTCCCCTGCGGCTTGCTGCATTTCACCCAACAAAACATAAGCCTCAGCACTATCTGGATGATTTTGAAGATAATCTTGACAAAGCTGAGTTGCTTCTTGAAAAAAGCCTTGATCAGCTAAGTTTCTGGCTGTTATTAATAAGTTGGTTTTTGGTGGTTCAATTTGCGGTTTGTGGGAAGTTTTTTTCAAAAAAGAGGGATAAGATTTTTTTACATGTTTCTGAGGTTCACTCTTTTTAAAAATAGGCTCAACTTTACGATAAGCAAAGGCTAAAGGATAGGGAACTGGAGTAAATTGAGAATGGAGGTGCAACAATGACCCGGTTTCTCCATGTCCAATAAATAATAACCCCTCTTTTTTTATTAATCGAGATAAAGTTTCAATAGCCAGTTCTTTAATTCTTTTTTCAAAATAAATTAATAAATTCCGACAAAAAATAATATCATAAGGTAAAGCATCAGTCAAAAAATCAGGATCAGCCAAATTTCCCTGGCTGAATTTAACCATATTTTTTACCTGTGGACACAGTTGATATTTATTGCCAATCTGCTGAAAATAGCGTTGTTGAAAAGTGGGTGAACTACCTCGAAAAGAATATTGTTCATAAACTGCTTTTTGTGCGGTAAAAATACACTTTTGACTAATATCAAGCGCATCAATTTGTACTTGGTCAGAGTCAAAACCTATTTCTAATAAACTTATGGCAATAGAATAAGGTTCTTCACCAGTGGCACAAGGAACGCTGAGAATGCGTAATAATCTGTCATGTTGATGTTTGTTTACTAACCATTGTGATAATAAATATTTTTGTAAAAATTTAAAAGATTCTTGCTCTCGGAAAAACCAAGTTTCAGGAATAATTACACTATCAATCAGTGCTTGCCATTCCTGGGGAGATTGTTGTAATTCTTGGAAATAATCAGCTAAGTTCTGAATTTTAATATCGGCCATTCGCTGTTTTACACATCTAGCGATCGCATCTGCACCAACAGAGGCTACATCTAAACCTATTCTTTGTTTTAGTAAAGCTTCTAGCACACCATATTCCATATTTTTAGTAATGTCTGGTTAGTTATCTTTAATCCTCTGGAAAATACAATTTAGGCTCAATAAACATCTATTTCAATTTTAGATATAAGATACAGCAGGGAACAGGGAACAGGGAACAGGGAACAGGGTTGAAAGTCTTTTAGCATAAGGCTTTGTTCCTAACATTTGTACCTCATTTAGCTAAAATCTGCTGTATAACTATAGCTGTCTTGTTTATTTGGTGAATTTTTAACTGCTTTGTACCTCCGGCAAGAGATGAATTTTTTCTGCCTCTGACAATAATTTCTCAACTGGTAAATACTGAATCATCCCTTGCTCATCTACAATCATTTTACCTAAATAAGAAAGTTTACCGATTTGAATATCTACGTCTATAAATTCGCTACTAGATTTGTGGAAAGTTTCTAATACTCGTTCTGCTAGTAATCCTATATATTTATATTGTGATTGTTGTGCTTCTGGAGTGGTAGGAAGCTGGCTATCCCAATACTTGATCAAAATGATTCGTGTACTCATTTGTTCATGACAGCTTTGGCCACTGATAAATTGACACAGATCAATCACTGGAACAATGCTTCCTTGATACTTAAATACTCCCACTAAATACTCTGGTGTTTGTGGTAAGGGTTTGAGGCTAACAAGTGGTAAAACCTCTACAACATGTTCACATGGTAGGGCATAACGTTCATGATTGATACACAAGAGTAGCATGAGCATGAATTTACCTCACCAAGATCAATATGCTACTCAAAGATACTAGCTTCCCTAGCCAGGACTGGAAGTTGTAACGGTTCTTAAAATTCAGGTTCAACTTTTGTTGTGCTTTTTTTTCCATAGGATCTGCCGAAGTGTTTACAAAAGCACTTTAGTTTGGAGGTGGTGTAAATCTAGCCAAGACGCTGACAACTTCTCCCCTTGACTAATCAGCCATTACTATTAAAATAGATGAAGAATAATTAAAAATTGTAAAAAAGTGATTGCACTGCTTTACTTTAGTAGCTCTTGCTAATTTTATCAAGCTACTAAAAACAGAAGTATTGCAATCAGCTGAAGACAAATTTAAAGTTTTCTTTGCCTAACACTAGAGAGGATTTAATGGTACAACCACAACCAAGTGTCACTCCCAAACTAGAAGAACCCAAGTTTGGTTTTAACGAATATGCCGAGCGCCTAAATGGTCGCGCTGCAATGATTGGTTTCATTTTGATGGTGGTAATTGAGTATGTCACTAATCAAGGTGTACTATCCTGGCTTGGTCTAAAGTAGTACCACCCAACTGTTAAACAGTAAATAATCAAAACTTTAGCTATCAGCTATTTTGCTGGTAGCTTATAGTTGTATAGGCAGTTATTCTCAAAATCACTAAGTTTCCAGGGGTGAATTACCGTACTTCTGGATTTGGGGAATAAAACTATAATTATAAATGCTTTGATAGACTATTGATGTCAGAGCGGATATTCTACTTTTATCCTCATAAGATTAACTACATAAGCTTAACTGGAAGCAAGCAAACTGTGATGAATGTTGTATTGCCTCGTTTTTTAAAGTCAGCCTACCGTAAAGAGCCTATAATCAGTGGATTAATTACCGTAGGGGTGATAGATGCGCTGATTGGTGGTTTAGATGATAGTTGGTCTTTGTTCGCGTTTGGTTTGGGAACTGCGGGTATAACTTTAGCTGTAAAATTATGGCGAACTCAGCAGCGTCGCTCTGTATCAGAAGATCCTGTTGTTCAGCATTATTTACCTCCTCGTTCATCTAGTTCAGCTTTACCTGTGCTGGATGCTCCTAAGAAAAAATCACGCCAGTAAACATTGGTTGGTAATTTGATTGACGCAGTGAGGAAAAACTTTGAGGAGCGAGAATAGAGATGGGGTTCGTGCTGTTTTTGGCTCTATCTTAATTGTGGCATTGGTGGCAGCTACGGATCTACCGATTTTGAGATGGCGAGGACTGAATCATTATTCTGTTTATGCGGCTAATGAAGTGATCACCAATCCTCCAGATAGTAGCGGCTTTGTCCAGCCTAAATTGCTGCGGACTCTGAGGGGACATAACGCGACTGTAAAATCTTTGGCTTTTACCCCCAATGGAAAAATTCTGGTGAGTGGGGGTGCTGATAATGAGGGTATTATTCGCTTTTGGAATATTCAAACTGGGAAAAATATTGGTAATATTGGCAAGGCACATCAAACAGCTGTGGAATCTGTGGTAATTACACCAGATAGTCAGAATCTAATTAGCTGTAGTAGCGATCGCCTCATTAATCTTTGGGATTTAAAAAGTTTAAAGTTTAACCGTTCTCTGGTAGGACATAATAGCAATGTACTAGCTTTGGCAGTTTCGCCAAATAATAAAGTGTTAGTGAGTGGTGGTTTAGATGGAATTAGGTTATGGGATTTACAGCAACAACGTCCACTAGCCACGCTGGTTAGATTTGATAATTTTATTTACAGTTTGGCTATTAGTCCTGATGGACAGGTTTTAGCTAGTGGTGATAGTAAAGGTGTAATTAAGCTGTGGAGTTTGAGTAGTGGTAAGTTAATCCGCAGCTTGGTAGCACACAAAAGTATACTGACAAATTTGGCCTTTACACCCAACGGACAAATATTAGTTAGTGCCAGCCGCGATCGCACAATTAAATTGTGGAATACTAACAATGGTACGAGATATCGCACCCTCACTGGACATAATAACTGGATTAATGCGATCGCTGTTGATCCCAAGGGACAAATTTTGGCTAGTGGTGGTAAAGACGGAGTTAAGTTATGGGATTTAACTACAGGAGAATTAAAAACCACACTTAATGACCATGATGATTGGATCAGTACACTGGCTTTTAGTCCAAATGGACAAATACTGGCTAGTGGTGGCTTTGACGAAAAGATTAAACTTTGGCAAATGCACTCAACAATTCAAAATTCAAAATTCAAAATTCAAAAATAAAATGCAGCAAGAATTTTGGTTAGTAACAGTATGTACTTTAAATGCTTATCAGCTTAATCATTTTTTGATATAGTCTGAGCTATTGTAAGTTTTTGCTCCTAAACCGTCTATAATAGTTACGCCATATTCATCACAGATTTTTCTTTCGGGAATTTCATAAGCAAAGCGATCGCCACCTTTAGCAAAAATAATCTTTTCCACACTAGAATCTGCTTTCAACTGACTAAATATATTTGTCAGAGTCGCACAAACACTAGGGTCTGTATCTATTGATAGAATTACCTTATCTACTGGCTTGAGAGCTTGAACAATTCGCAAACGGTAGTCTTGGTCTTGAAATGATGGTACTCCGCGCTTCAATTCTGCTTGTTGATCATTATTCACAATTACCCAAAGTTCATCTCCTAGCTGTTTAGCTAGTTCACAACACTCCACATGGCCTGGATGTAGAGGATTAGCATACATAGAAGTAATAACTATTGTTTTCTTCTTTTGTTCTTGCATAAGGATAATCAAAATATAATCAAAATTTTTAGCAGCAAATTCCCATGTACAATGCAGGATGCAAAGCTTTTGGCATGGAAATTGCAATTTTGGGAACTAACTAATACCTGAGTATATTCTGACTTGTGTTTTCTGGCAATAAACAAGATATTTGGGTAGTGTGGGGATATTTACCCATAAAAAAACCCCCACTTGGGGGTGTGAAAGTGATTCGAGTGGAGTGAACAACTAATACTCTCTACTCAGAGTAAATACAACAATCCGAACAAAATAATCCAAATTACATCAACAAAGTGCCAGTATAATTCTGCTGCTTGAATACCGAAGTGTTTTTCGTTGCTGTAATGACCTGGTTTGCGCGATCGCCACAACACAGCCGCAATCGCTAAAACGCCTATAGTAACGTGTAAACCGTGGAAGCCTGTTAAAACGTAAAATGCACTAGCGAACAAGTTGGTTGTTAAACCAAATTCTAAATGGGTATATTCATATACCTGACCAACCAAGAAAACCGTACCCATGAGCGCGGTAATAGCCAACCAGAGGCGAGTTCCCTTGGTATCGTTTTTCTTAATTGCACTATCAGCATTGTGCATAACAAAGCTGCTGGCAATCAGATTCACAGTGTTCACACCAGGTAATAATAGTTCTAGCTCTGGTGTACCTTCCGGCGGCCAGACGGGTAAAGTAGAACGGAATGCTAGATAAGCACCGAACAAGCCCATAAAAATCATCCCCTCAGCAATGAGGAAGAAAACTAGCCCCAGCATCCGATGATCTGGGTGTTCCTCATGATGGGTAATAGCTGCGGTATGGTGGTGATTTAGTTCGGTTTTTGCTGGGTCAATTGTTTGACTTTGCATGAATCTTTCTCATGTAAAGGGAACTTGTGATTGGGGTGGAGGCAGGGGGGCAGAGGAGACGCGGGGACACGGGGACGCGGGGACGCGGAGAAAGAAAGACAAAAAATTCTCCCCTCTCCTTGCGGAGACGCTACGCGAACACCGTGTCTCCCCTCTCCTTGCGAAGACGCTACGCGAACACCGTGTCTCCCCTCTCCTTGCGGAGACGCTACGCGAACACCGTGTCTCCCCTCTCCCCACTTATTAACTAACTACCCTGAATACTGGGGTATGGCTCATCTTTGGCATTTGTGATCGGTACGCTTTGTTTAGCGTGATCTACCCCGTAGTCATAAGGGCCGGAGGTTAACACAGGAAGTTGTTCAAAGTTTTCGATCGCTGGTGGTGAAGTGGTCATCCATTCCAGAGTTAGCGCCCGCCAAGGATTATTCCCAGCTTTTTCACCGTATAACCAACTCCAAATGGCGTTGATGATAAAGGGGAAAGTAGAAACGGCCAAAATATAAGCGCCGTAGGTGCTAATTTCATTGAGAGATGTAAATTGAGGGTCATATTGAGCAACTCGGCGGTTCATACCCATCATGCCTAACTTGTGCATGGGTAAGAAGGTCATATTTAGACCAACGATAGTTAGGGCAAAGTGAACCTTACCCCAAAATTCATTCATCATTCTTCCCGTCATTTTGGGGAACCAATGATAAATCCCCGCAAAGATTCCTAAAACACTACCGCCAAATAAAACGTAGTGCAGGTGGGCGACAACAAAATAAGTGTCGTGGACGTGAATATCAAAGGGAACAGCAGCCAACATGACACCACTAATCCCACCAATCACGAACGTACCAACAAAACCGATCGCAAACAGCATGGGGGTATTTAGTTGGATTTTTCCGCCCCACATTGTCCCTAACCAGCTGAAGATTTTGATCCCCGTGGGTACAGCGATGATCATGGTAGTGATCATAAAAAACATCCGCAACCAACCAGGAATACCACTGGTAAACATGTGGTGCGCCCAGACGATTAAGCCTAAGAAACTGATAGCTAGAGAAGAATAGGCGATCGCCTTATAACCAAAAATCGGCTTACGGGAATGTACCGGAATAATCTCAGAAATTGCCCCAAAGAAAGGCAAAATCATGATATACACCGCCGGGTGGGAGTAAAACCAGAACATGTGCTGGTAAACAACTGGATCACCACCACCAGTGGGATTAAAAAATGATGTACCAGCCAGCAAATCAAAAGCCAATAGAATCAAACCTGCGGCTAAAACTGGTGTGGACAGTAAAACTAAGGCAGAAGTGGCAAAAATCGCCCAACAAAACAAAGGCATTTGGTGAAAACCCATGCCTGGAGTACGCATTTTCAAGATGGTGACAATAAAGTTAATCGCCGCCAAAATCGAAGACGTACCCAACAGCAGAACGCTGATAATCCAAATCGCCTGACCCACTTGACCAGTTAACAAGCTCAAAGGTGGGTAAGAAGTCCAACCCGCATCGGGGGCATCACCTACCAGCAAGCTGGCAACTAGTAACAAACCTCCAGGGACAATCATCCAAAACGCCACAGCATTGAGTCGAGGGAATGCCATATCTCTAGCCCCAATCATCAAAGGAACCAGAAAATTAGCAAATCCGCCCGTTCCTGCTGGGACAACCCAGAGGAAAATCATGATTGTGGCATGGAGTGTAAACAGGCTGTTATAAACCTCTGGAGTGACAAAGTCCACATCTGGGGTTCTTAGTTCTGTCCGCACCAAGTCAGCCAAAACCCCGCCAATGCAGTAGAAAACAAACGACGTTACCAGGTATTGAATGCCGATTACCTTGTGGTCAGTGTTGAAAGTAAAGTAATCTCGCCATTTTCTCACCCCAGGCACGTCTACATCATGCGCTGGAAGATTGCCAGTTTCTTGTAATTGTGCTTGTGTCATAGTTATTTTTCATTGGTCATTAGCTATTAGTCAGAAGAAGGGAACAGGGAACAGGAAAAGAGCAGGGGTGCAGGAGGCAGGAGGAAAGAAAGGGACGCTCTGACGCGGAGACACGGAGACACGGAGACACAAAAGACTCTTATTTCTCCCATCTCCCCATCTCCCCACCTCCCCATCTCCCCACCTCCCCACCTCCCCATCTCCCCATCTCCCCACCTCCCCATCTCCC
>DATGXQ010000601.1:0-13379 GCA_035298905.1 Nostocaceae cyanobacterium
GGGTGTCTATGCCCAAAACCCAGATACAGTTAATCATCTGTTTGGGACTGCTAATGGTGCGGGAACGGCGATTTTGACCTTTTTGGGTGGTTTCCATCCCCAAACTCAATCGCTGTGGTTAACAGATATGGCGCATCACCATTTGGCGATCGCTGTGATCTTCATCATTGCCGGTCACATGTACCGCACTAACTTTGGTTTGGGTCATAGCATTAAGGAAATGCTGAATGCCAAAAGCTTTTTTGGTATTCCCACTGAAGGACAGTTTAATCTTCCCCACCAAGGGCTATATGACACCTACAACAACTCCCTACACTTCCAACTAGGGATACATTTAGCCGCTTTGGGGACAGCAGCCTCTCTAGTTGCCCAGCACATGTACTCGTTACCTCCTTATGCTTTCATGGCTAAGGACTACACCACCCAAGCGGCACTATATACACACCATCAATATATTGCTGGCTTTTTAATGATTGGTGCATTTGCTCACGGGGCGATTTTCTGGGTGCGGGACTACGACCCAGAACAGAATAAAGGCAATGTGTTGGAAAGGGTACTTCAGCATAAAGAAGCAATCATCTCTCACCTGAGTTGGGTGTCATTATTTTTGGGATTCCATACTCTAGGTTTATACGTCCACAACGATGTTGTAGTGGCGTTTGGGACACCAGAAAAGCAAATTTTGGTTGAACCGGTGTTTGCTCAGTTCATTCAATCTGCTCATGGTAAAGTGCTGTATGGCATGAATACCCTACTATCTAACCCGGATAGTTTAGCTTTTACGGCTTGGCCAAATCACGCTAACGTCTGGCTACCAGGTTGGTTAGATGCCATTAACTCTGGGACAAATTCTCTGTTTTTGACGATCGGACCTGGTGATTTTTTAGTTCATCATGCGATCGCTCTCGGTTTACACACTACCACATTAATCTGTGTTAAAGGGGCGTTAGATGCCCGTGGGTCAAAACTCTTCCCAGATAAAAGAGATTTCGGTTTTACCTTCCCCTGTGATGGCCCCGGAAGAGGTGGTACTTGTCAAACCTCCGCTTGGGAACAATCTTTTTACCTCGCCTTTTTCTGGATGTTAAATCTGCTTGGTTGGGTAACATTCTACTGGCACTGGAAGCATTTAGGAATCTGGCAAGGTAATGTAGCCCAGTTTAATGAAAACTCTACATACCTGATGGGTTGGTTTCGTGATTATCTCTGGGCTAACTCTGCCCAATTAATTAACGGCTATAACCCTTACGGTACAAGTAACTTATCAGTTTGGGCTTGGATGTTCCTCTTCGGACATTTAGTTTGGGCTACCGGCTTCATGTTCCTCATTAGCTGGCGTGGTTATTGGCAAGAACTGATAGAAACCCTCGTTTGGGCCCATGAAAGAACACCTCTAGCTAACTTAGTTTACTGGAAAGATAAACCTGTGGCTTTATCTATTGTGCAAGGTTGGTTAGTTGGTTTAGTTCACTTCACAGTCGGTTATGTCCTCACTTACGCTGCATTTCTCATCGCCTCAACTGCGAGTAAGTTTGGATGATTTAGCTATCCTCTGACCTTTTGAAATGTCCCTCTTTACAACAGTAAGGGGGGATTTTTTTAGGAGATTTTTCGGCAGATTTCGTAGGGGCGGGGTCTCCCCATCCTCCCCCAAGCGCAAATACTCAAATGCTGTACCCTAAAGGTTGATCGTTGTACCCTCAAGGTCGAAATTCCATCTTCTTACCTCCTGCCTCTTGCCTCCTAGCGAAAGAGATATTTCTTAAAAAATAATGATTAAAAAAGATTAGCACCTTTAGTTAGAAGAATTATCAATTAATAATTTGTTGTAATTTGAGAGGTGTTAAATTTTTGCTCAAAAAATATGTTAGTTACCAATCCCAAGTTAGCATTAGGTATATTTGATAGCACCAAAGATTTAGAACAAGCGATTAATCAATTACAAGCTGATGAATTTCCTTTAGAAAAAGTTTCAGTGATTGGTAAAGATATTCAACAAGAAAGGATTCCAGCAGCAGCACAGGTTAAAGATAAAATTGGTAATCAAAATGTAGATGCTACTGGTGCAGTAGGAGATACATTAACAGCTACTACTTGGGGTAGTGTTTTAGTTGGTTTGAGTAGTTTAGCTATTCCCAGTTTAGGTGCTATTCTCGCAGCAGGTTCTTTAGGTGTGGCTTTAATAACGAGTATTGCGGGTGTAGCTGTGGGTGTTACCGCAAATCAAAATTTAATTAATGCTTTGGTTAATTTGGGTATTCCTGAAGAAAAGGCTAGGGTTTATAGTGATGCACTCCAACAAAGTTATTATTTGTTAATAGTGGAGGGAGAGGAGAGAGACATTCAACAGGTTGAGGAGATATTGAAAGGGCAAAAAATCCGTAATTGGGGTGTGTTTGATTCTGCATTGCAAGGTTCTGAAGGATGAATTTTTAACGCGGATGGACGCGAATGAAGTTTTGGTGTTTTGGAGGGTTTGTGATGGTTTCGCAAGATGATTTTAGTTTTTGGTTAAATTTTTCTCAGGCTAGTTGGGACTATCAGTTAATTATGGCTGATGTCTGGTTGAAGACTTTTGAGGAAATGAAGCGGGAGGGGGAGGGGGTTAATAAATGGCAGCATTTTTTAAGGGTTTGGAGTCGGATTTTTGATAAAAATTTTGCTCAACAATTTGGTTCACAGAAGGCTGTAATTATTCAAGGTGAATTTTTGAAATTAGCTATTAGTTTATTCTCACAGCAGCAGGAAATTTTTAGGGAGTTGCTGAAGCTTTGGGAGTTACCGCAGAAAATAACAATTGAAATTTTTAGCTTGTTTTATCAACATAAGATTGAAATGGGGGTAACACCAAAAATAGAAATTTATCGGAAAGATAAAATGGTGTTATATCGGTTTGTTTCTCAGCGAGAATCTGTAAATATTCCTATTTTAATTGTTTATGCTTTGGTGAATCGTCCTGAAATTCTGGATTTCCGAAAAGGACGTTCTTTTATTGCTGGGTTAGTTAAAGCAGGTTTTGATGTTTATTTGATTGACTGGGGTTATCCGAGTTATGAAGACCGCTATTTAACGCTTGATAGCTATATTAATGGTTATATTAATGACTGTGTGGAAATTATACGCGATCGCCACAATATCCCTCAAGTTAATTTACTAGGTATTTGTCAAGGTGGGACTTTCAGTCTTTGCTATTCTTCTCTTTATCCTGAAAAAGTAAAGAACTTAATTACTATAGTAACACCTGTGGATTTTCATACCAATGAAGGATTATTAAATGTGTGGAGTGGTGGTAGTTTAGGTTCTCAAGCTTTAGATATAGATTTGATGGTAGATATGCTGGGAAATATTCCTGGTAATTTTTTCAGTTTGATTTTTTTAATGCTGAAACCTTTTCAGTTAGGTGTAGAAAAATATGTGGACTTAATCGAAATTATTGATTCCGAAGATAAGTTAATTACTTTTCTAACAATGGAGAAATGGATCTTTGATAGTCCTGATCAAGCTGGGGAAGCTTTTCGGCAATTTATGAAGGATTTTTATCAAGGGAATAAATTGATTAAGGGTAATCTAGAAATTGGTAATAAACAAGTCAATTTATCAAAAATTAATAGACCTGTTTTAAATATTTATGGCACGCATGATCATTTAGTTCCTCCCAATTCTTCTCTAGCTTTAGAAAAATATATTCCTAATAGTGATTATACAGCTTTATCATTTCCAGTTGGTCATATTGGGATGTTTGTGAGTAGCAAAGTGCAAAATGTTTTAACTCCCAAGATTGCTGAATGGTTAGAAGATAAAAATTAAGAATTACCAGATCCCCGGCTTCTCAAAGAAGTCGGGGATCTTATTTTAAGACCTACGCAACATAGTAAAATAACCGTCCCAAAACTTTCTTTGCATATCAATTGAGAAATGATAAAAATGTTCTTGAAAATCTATAGCATTTCTCACTAAATCCTCTTGCAGTCTGAGGGCTTTGTCAAAATTATCAGGTACATTAAAAACGTTAAATTTCTGTACATTATTCATAGTTAATTCCCAATTATTAAAAGCTAATTTTTGTACTTCGCTGAACTGTCTCAAAAACTGCTCAGATCCGTTAGACCAATCCATTGGTTTTACTCCTATTGATTGATATATATTTCTTTATCTCCCTCATTTTTTACAATACTAAATATATAGTAATTTATTTACTTCCTACGGCTGATTTATCAGTCTGGTAATTTTTATAGATTGATAAAGTAGTTTTCCCAAATCCACCCATCTTAATTAGCTAATTTGCAGAATAATTATTACAAATTTCTCAGCTTTTATTCCCTAAATGGGTAAAGAATATGCCAGCAGTTTATATTGTTTCAGCAACACGTACACCAATAGGGAAATTTGGAGGTGTTTTAGCTCATTTTTCTCCGGTAGAATTAGGAGCGATCGCTATGGGTGCGGCTTTGGAAAAAGCGGGAATTGGAGGGGAATTTTTAGATTTATATATTATGGGTAATGTCCTCAAATCGGGACATGGACAATGTTTAGCACGTCAAGCTGCTTGTAAAATTGGTATTCCTAAAACAGTCACCGGTTACGGGGTAGATATGCTGTGTGCATCGGGAATGATGAGTGTCATTAATGCTGCTACAGCTATCAATGCGGGGGAAGCAGATATAGTTCTAGCTGGAGGAATGGAATCTATGTCTCAAACGGGATTTTTGTTATCGTCTCGTGCGAGATGGGGATATAAATCTTTACTGGGTTCATCAGAAGAATTACAAGATGTTCTCGTCGTGGATGGACTAACAGATCCCATGACTGGAGAAGCGATGGGAGAACAAGCGGAAAGGTTAGCAGCTAGTTATGATGTGACGCGCACCGATTTAGATGAAGTGGCTTTATATTCACAAGAACGTGCAATTCAAGCAACAGAAAAAGGTTGGTTTAAATCAGAAATTATACCAATAAAAATAGCTAATCAAATTATAGACAAAGATGAAGGAATTCGCTCGGATATCAGTTTAGCAACTTTGTCAAAACTTCAACCAATTTTTCACGCACAGGGTGTATTTACAGCAGGTAATAGTAGTCAAATTTCTGATGGTGCGGCTGCTTTAATTTTAGCTAGTAAAAAAGCAGTAGAACATCATCAATTGCAGCCTATAGCGCAGTTGATAGGCGGAGTATGGACGGGGGGAGAAAGTTGGAAATTTCCCGAAATGCCAATTTTGGCAGCCAAGAAACTGTTAGAAAAATTAAAAATGAAAATTTATGATTTTGATTTGTTTGAAAATAATGAAGCTTTTGCTTTAAATAATTTGTTGTTTAATCGTTTGCTTGGTGTTCCTGAAGATAAATTAAATGTTTATGGAGGTGCGATCGCACTTGGTCATCCTTTAGGTGCTTCCGGTACAAGAATTATTGTGACATTACTCAACGCTTTACAGCGCAGAAAGGCTAACTTAGGTCTAGCATCGATTTGTCATGGGATGGGAGGAGGAGTAGCGATCGCACTGGAAAGGGTGTAACAAGACGCGGAGAAGGGAGACGCGGAGAGGGGAGAAAGTGACAAATGGAATCTTTAGGATTAGAAAACCGAGTCATTTTAGTAACTGGTGGAAATAGAGGGATTGGTGCAGCGACAGTTAATTTACTATTAGAATTAGGTGCTAAAGTTGCTTACACTTACCGTCAAGAACATATCCCCCAATTAGGAACTGTGGCAATTTCTGCTGATGTCACAAATCCAGAAGAAATGTCAGCAGTTGTAGAGGAAGTAGAAAACAAACTTGGTTCAATTTATGGAATTGTCGCTAATGCGGGAATTACTAAAGATAACTTTTTTCCTAAGATAACAGCAGCAGACTGGAACGAGGTAATTAACACTAATTTAACCGGGGTTTATAACACCTTAAAACCTATTATTCCTAAAATGTACCAACGGCGTTCAGGTTCTATTGTTTGTATTACTTCCATTTCTGGAGAAAGGGGAAATCTTGGCCAAACTAATTATGCAGCATCGAAAGCGGGAACAATTGGTTTTACTAAATCTCTAGCCAGAGAAGCCGCAAATTATGGGGTGAGAGTTAATGCTGTCTCACCCGGATTTATTGAAACTGATATGCTTAACCCCATTTCCGAAAAAATCAAACAGCGAATTTTATCAGAAATCCCTTTATCTCGCTTTGGTAAACCAGAAGAGGTTGCTTGGTCTATTGCTTTTTTACTTTCACCAGTTGCTAGTAGTTATGTTACAGGTACAGTTTTAAGGGTTAATGGCGCTCATCACACCTAGAGAATTAAAAATTAAAAATGTAAGTATTCAGAATACACAATCCAGAATTCAGCATTAAAGAGACTTTTACAGTCAAGCTGAATTATTCTCCAGAAATATTACTACTATCTATTCCTGATTGGATCAGCATTCTGACCGGAGGCGGAGCGTCTCCGGCTCCGCTTCTGAATTCTGACAGAAACTTTATGGTTCTCCCGTTCCCTTTATGGTAAAGAATGAATATTGTTTTGCATAAAGGGAGCGGTAAATCCGAAGTTAGTACAGAACTATACCACTCTTATTCCCTTGAGAATTGATTATTTCTTCACCTTGACCCATATTACCAGATGAGTTCAAAAAAGGTACATTTGGAAAACCTGAACCTAATACTTGAGGCATTTGAGCAAATCTGGAAGGTATTGCGGTAGTTTGTCCACCAGATAAAAGCTGTTGTTCTTCCTTGTCTAAATCAGTTAGTAACTGTGATTTAAGTTTTTTCTCTAGCATAAATTCTAGCCTCACTTACTTAAGTTATACCAATTCTTTAAAATTCCGTAACAGATCCCAAATCATAAACCTGTGTTACATCTGGCTTTCTTAATTTTGAGATTGCTTCGCTACGTTCGCAACGCTGCGCGATTTTGAATTTTGAATTGGTATTACGTTCTACTTAAGTAATCAATGTTAAAGTTTATCAAGCTAAAATTCCTAAATCTAAAGATATAAATTCAGATGATTTTCTAGACTTTAATTTCTACTCAAAAATTGTATTTTTTTATTTATACCACACCTAATTTAAGGTATGGCATCTCAACAATCATTTTAGCAGTGGTTCAAGTCTTGATAAACTAACTGGTTTATGACACTGGCAATGGTAAGGGAATGGTTATAGTAATGGCATTCTGGGGTTTAGTTGGAGTTCTATGAGCAGGATCAAGAGGTCCTAAACGTGGCAATTTAGTATTAGATAATACGGGGAAAAATGGTTTTAAACCAGCTTGTTGAAAGTCGTCTGTAGAGGGGATACTTGATGTATCTATACGTGAATTTTGATCAGCAACTTGCCCTTGTCCTGTAGCTTGTGGGGTAGTTGTTGAACCACCACATAATTTTTCTGCACTGGGATCATTTAATTCTTCTAATAAAGTCAATATGCTAATTTCAATTAGTGATTTAGGGAAATTAGTTTTTTGATTAGTGGACATTTCTTTCTAGACCATTTTGATGAGATACATTGTCAGGATAAATTAAACAAATGATTTTGCAAATAAATCTTGAGGAGTAATTATCAGCAAAGAAAATTTCCACTATTTCCCCTTCTGTCATCAGTTAGATTCAACAAAATCAAAAGAGATAAAAGGGCTGGTCAGTATTAATCTCTAAATTCCTTCTCTTGGTAGAAAGAGACAAGTTTAACGCGATAGTTTTTAGATGCGATAGACTGCTGTGAGACTAACTCCATTCAGTACGCTGAGATTTTGGCAAATTGGCAACTCAAATTCTTCGTTACCAGCTTTAATAGATATATCAACAGAGAACGTGGGACAGTTAAGAAGTGATGTGAGGGATGGGTTTCACCCAGACCTCAAAACTCCCACTACAGTGCCAGTTGTTGACGAAGTGCTGTTAAACATCTCTACAAATCGTAGCCACAAAATCACAGTTCTTTGTCATCGCTTCACCACAACTGGCTAGAAATTGCACAACAAAAATATCCATTCAAACGGTTCATTGCTTTGACAGTGGTAATCTATTTTGGTCTGTTATTAATCACCTAACACTTGGGAGATGATTTTGTCAGCTTGTAACCGTTGATAAGTGAGACGAATAATTTTCCCTGCATCTTCTAAGTTACAAATATGGCAAGCAAAACCTAAAGCATCTAACAACATTAAAGTTGTCACACCTTCTGCTGCTAAGGAGGAAATAAACTCTGCCATTCCTTCAGCACTTGTGTCTATTGGCATGACTGCTAATAGCAACCTCAGACAATCTACTGATACAATCATCCCGTCTAACTCGTTGGTATTTGTTGCTAGTTGCACGATGCCTACCATAATTTGGTTAGGAGTCATACCTTCTTTGAGGAGAAGAACAAATAGAGATGCTAAGTAATGGGGGGTGTTTTTGTCAAGTTGGATATTCATGGTGTTTAATTATCAGGTGTAACAATAAACGCAAAATTTCTCGTTCATCAGGAAAGTTTTCAGCCAATTTTTTTACTTTTTTGCAATGAATTTCTCAAAGCTACTTGCAGCACTAGTTACATAGTGATGAAATGAGAGTAAAAATACTAGGACAAAATTCCTTACCCAGACTCTATTTTTCTTACTAAGCAGCTAAGTCACTGTTTATCAGTTGGCTACAGAGGGTATTACCCCCTGTCCGCACATCTATCTTAGGTATTAAATTGATGTTGGCTACAGAAGATTTAACTCCTCACCGTACATCTAAAACTGGCAAGTTCTGATCTAAATATCAATGATATATATCCATCAGGTTTTCTGTTAAACAAGTTCTCAGGTGGCCTTTTCTGGTATTATCTGCGAATGATGCGATCGCCTGTTGCCAAATAACTAAGTTTATTTACACATATCTTAAAATCATCACCTCCACTTTTCCCTAGACTTAAGTTGATTACTAGACTTTCTAGCAAAGGATAAACTATGAATAAATGAGACAATAACTATATTCAGACAAAAATCTGTATGACAAGCTACCCAGAAACCCTAACTTCAGACCAACTTATTGATGAATTGATTGCTGAAACTACGGGCATCAATGTAGTAGATACAATTGAAAGTGTTATTAGCACTTTAGACCAAGACCAAAGTGCTATGGTCAGCCACCCCCCAGAAGGGGGACATCTGTGGAAGTTTAAATATGGCACAGTAGCAGTAATCGTCCAACTTACTGGCACTAGCGACGAAGATACAATTACTGTTTGGTCATCGGTGTTAAAGCTACCCGCTAGAGATGAAGCCCGTTTAACCCGCTATTTATTAGAGTTGAACTGTACAAGCACTTTAGAGTCACGGTTTGGAATTATTGAAAATCAGGTGGTTGTCATCTCCACCCGTACCCTAGCAGAGTTGTCACCAGGGGAAATTTCCCGCATCATTACTATTGTGGCGACAATTGCCGATAACTATGACGAACCCTTGATAGAAGAGTTTGGCATCGCTTAAAAAAATTACAATTTGATCACTTTTCAATGTACAGTCAGCAGGTTTGGCGACTAATTCCTTTATTGACAAATGCGGGTCATGTACAGATGGCTATTGACAATTGGTTGCTAACACAGCACCAGTCAGGGAAGCATCCACCTACACTGCGCTTTTATACTTGGTCGCCACCAGCGATTTCTCTGGGTTATCATCAAAAGCAATACCCAGAGCATTGGCAAAATATCACTTGGCAAGGTGAGAAATTAGATTTAGTGCGTCGTCCCAGTGGGGGAAGGGCAGTTTTACACCAAGGCGATTTAACCTATTCTGTAATTACTTCGGGAATAGGGGGAAGCCGTCTGGAAGCTTATACGCAGATTTGTGAGTTTTTGATTCAAGGTATGCGATCGCTCGGTGTAGAATTACATTATGGTATTGCTGGACGTGGCTACATTCACAACCCTAATTGTTTTGGTACTGCTACAGGTGCAGATTTAGTCTTAGCAAATGGTCAAAAATTAATAGGTAGCGCCCAACTTAAGAAAAGTCAAGTAATATTACAGCACGGTTCTATTCAGTTAAACCCTGATCTAGAATTATATCGATTGGTTTTTGGACTGGAATCTTTTACCCCAGCCCAGTTGCCCAATCTCGATCAGGAGACGATAGTAAACAGTTTAATTTCAGCTGCTTGCAATTGTTTTGATATTCAGTTAGAATTAAAGCCCTTATCGCAATCCGAGTGGGAAAATATCTACAGGTTTATTTCCAAGTAGCGATCGCTCTTCTTCCGTTAGGTGAAGACTAGCAAAAGAGGCGATCGCCCACTCAGATAAATGCTAGTGTTTTACAGTTGCGGGATCAATCTCAGTCAACACCATCTGGCAATGGTTTGGCGTTACCCAAAACAACTATAACAGTTAGCAACAGCGCGGTAATCAGAATGTAGGATTTAGAGTTTGACCCCTACAGTCAAACCTAAACCAACGTTTAACGATAAATCTCCTAACAGTCCGCCTAGTAGTCCACCTAATAGGCCATCTACTAGACCCAGTACTGGGCCTAGTAATCCACCTTTTGTCATAGCCAAAGTTTCGTCTGTTAAATTTTGTACTAAATCTTGCTCTTCAACCACTAGATCAGAGATGGTGATTTTAGCCATGATCTTTACCTACAAAAATTTTTAGTGATAGTGTTTGCTGAACATTATTAAGTTCAGAACATACAAATACTATCACACTGTTGATTTTGTGGCAATAGATACGCACATAAAATATTAGCCCTCTAAATATCCATTAGTTACACAATCATCTATTAATTCCAGCACAAAAGGCCAAAGTTCTGGCGCACCTGCTTTTACTGGTGCAACTCTTTTGATCACCTGTTCTCGCTTAATGCCAAATTTGCGCCAAGTTCCGCCTTTAGTTTGCTGATTATGCAACAATGGCTGTATTCTGTCTAAAGCTGCGGCAAATTTAGCCGTTGGTGTTTCCCCTGCTTCAAATTCTGCCCACAGTAATCTTAACTCTTTGCCAATATCTGTTGGTAAAAGTCCAAATATTCTACTTGCTGCTAGTTCTTCTTTTTCCGCCTTGCCGTTATTTCCCTGCACATCATAACAAAAGGTATCGCCGGCATCAATTTCTACTAAATCATGAATTAGCAGCATTTTGATGGCGTGAAATATCTCTACTTCTGGGGGTGCATACTCCGCTAAAACTACTGCCATCATTGCCAAATGCCAAGAATGTTCGGCGCTGTTTTCCCGCCTTGACCAGTCAATGAGCAATGTTTGACGCAGTACCCCTTTCAGGCGATCGATTTCAATGATAAATTCAATTTGTTGATTTATTCGCGTAATTTGCACATTTTACCCCATATATCAAAAAGCGCCTGAGAGTGTTGCCGTGTTTCCACCTCTGGCGCTTTCTGCTTTTAACTTGCTCCTCACACACAACTGTATCCTATCACTGGCTGTTGAAATTGGCAAGTAAGTTCAGAAAAATCTTTACAAATGTACAAGTAGCGTGGTTTTGCTCTGAAAATTAAAAAGTGCCTGGGAGTGTTGCCGTGTTTCCACCCCAAGCACCTTTTATTTTTCACATTGCTCCTCACACACAAGGCAACGATATCACTTCAATTCAGCCTTGGCAAGTGTAGGGGGTGACAGTTTGATGATTGTCAGTTGTTAGTTACGGTATTAATGGGCAAAATGCCGTACACCAGTTAAGACCATCGCTAAACCAAGTTCATTAGCTGTTTTAATCACATCCTGATCATTCTTACTGCCACCTGGTTGAACAATAGCGGTAATTCCTGCGGCAGTGGCGGCTCTGATAGAATCATCGAAGGGGAAAAAGCCATCACTTGCTAAAAATGCACCTTGAGCTTTTTTTCCAGCTTGTTCTAAAGCGATTTTTACAGACCCGACACGGTTCATTTGTCCTGCGCCTACTCCTAGTGTAGCGCGATCGCTTGTGACGACAATGGCATTAGATTTTACATGTTTACAGACTTTCCAAGCAAACAACAATTCCAATAACTCCCTGTCTGTGGGTTGACGGTCGGTGACTACTTGCCATTTACTGGTATCGGCAATCAGATCATCAGATGTCTGCACCAGGAAACCACCAGCGATCGCTTTCACAGTTTCTTTCGGCCCGGTGAATAAATCTGGTAAAGTTAAAATACGGACGTTGCCTTTTTTGGCTAAGATTTCTTGTGCATCAGCATCGCAACTAGGCGCGACTACACATTCTAAAAAGGTTTTTGTTAATTCTTTAGCAGTTGCAGCATCAATAGGACGATTTAAAGCGACAATTCCTCCAAAAGCTGAAACAGAATCTGCATTAAAAGCCTTTTGATAAGCTGAGACAATTGTATCTGCTTCTGCCACACCGCAAGGATTAGTATGTTTAATGATTGCTGCGGCTGGAGTATCTCGAAATTCGGCAATCAGTCGCCGTGCTGCTTCCAAATCTACTAAATTATTGTAGCTGAGTTCCTTCCCTTGCAGTTTAGTTGCACCTGCCCAACCTGTAGCTTTACTTCCCGTTTGATACCATCCGGCTTTTTGGTGGGGGTTTTCTCCATAGCGTAGGGGTTGGAGTTGCTGACCGGAGAGGGTGTATTGTTCTGGTAGTTCCTCGGTTTGGGTACTGGACAAATAAGCTGCGATCGCCCGATCATAATTTCCAGTATGTAAAAATCCCTTCAAAGCGCATTTTTGGCGAAATGCTAAACTTGTTTCACCGTTATTTTGCCGTAATTCCTGCAAATACTCGTCATATTGACCAGGGTCGCACAAAACCGTCAAATGTGCATAGTTTTTTGATGCAGCCCTTAACATCGCGGGTCCACCGATATCAATCTGTTCTACCGCTTCTGCTAATGTTACATTGGGTTTGGCGATCGTCTCCTCAAACGGATAAAGATTCACCACCACTAAATCAATAGGCCGAATTTGATTATCTTCCAAATCAGTGATATCTTGCGGTACATCCCGCCGTGCTAGAATTCCCCCATGAATCCGGGGATGCAGTGTCTTCACCCGACCGCCTAAAATTTCCGGTGAACCAGTATATTCAGAAACCTTACTAACTGGTATTCCCGCATCTTTCAAAGTCTTAGCTGTCCCTCCACTGCTGATAATATCAAAGCCAAACTCATTTACCAAGCTTTTAGCTAGGTCAACCAAACCAGTTTTATTAGATACACTCAGCAGGGCTAGACGCGCCATAATTCCCTAAATTCCTTTCCACTACAAAAATTAAGCAGAAAATTATTGTACCCAGAAAATCAGGAAAGTTAACAACTACAGCATATATATTTCAGAGTTGTTTCTTCCCCATCTCCAGACAGATAAACCCCAATATCAGATTGTTTACAGCAGGAAACAGGAAACAGGAAAATCGTTTAGTCTATGGCGTTGTTTCTAAAATTTATACTTT
>DATGXQ010000602.1:0-20639 GCA_035298905.1 Nostocaceae cyanobacterium
GACCCCCAAACTGAGGGTATTGAGCAATTAGAATCTTATTTAGCGCGTTTGGGGTTAGATTTTGGTTGGTTATTTGTGTTCGACAGGCGGAAAAATGCCCTACCAATGGAAGAACGTTTATCAACGCAAGTTGTAGTGACAGAAAATCAACGTCGGATTACTGTGATTCGGGCTTGAGTGTTTTGATCAGTTCCAATTTAAAGAACCTTTTGTCTATCTTGGTTTTACTTTGCTTGTCGCCCCCTCAATTTTCGGGCTTTCAATGCTTGTTCTAACAGGTTTAAACTACCTTCTGGTAATATTTCTGAAAGACTCAATAATAATCGTTCACCTAATTTGATATCACCGGGATCTTCTCCTGTTTCCATGACCTGTAATAATCTTGGTATAGCGATTTCATCTACTAACTGTACCAAACTATCTAAACATCTCTCAAACTGTTTTTGAGTTAATTGTGCATCTTCTAACGGAAATTCAATCTTGGCATTGATTGTATCGGTTGCTGTTTTATATTCCCATCTTAACATCTTGGTTTCTGATGCGATCGCCAACATAGTTTTAAAGAATATATTTTCATGACGATGGGTTTTTAATCCTGTGAATAATTCAGGAATAGTAATTTCAAAATATTCTCCATTTTCAGAGAATTTAATTATAATTATCATTTTTTGCAAATTTTCTGAAGCTACTCCTGTGAGAATACATTGATTTTCTTCATCTATAACATATTGCCACTTTCTTTTCTCTAAATATACTGCTATCTGTTCTAGTTTATTCATTTTATTCACCTATTTATGATTTTTGTTGTAGGGGTAGCGCCCCTGTGCCTACCCCTGTTTTTAGGACAACCACGGGGGGTTTGCCCCTACATTTTATTTTTCCGTTTATATAATGGATGATTTTCAAACATATCTTCACCCAACCAATAAACTAAGGCATAGTAAATTCTTTCTGGAAAAATAAGTATCCAAGATGTTTCTTGGGAATATTTCTCTATGAATGATTGACACAGTTCTAGGTATTCTGGAACTAATATTTCTGCCTGATTACGAGAATAATTAATCTTTTTTTCCAGAATTTTAACCTCTTTTTTATATTTTATCTGTTGAAATTTGAAGTACCAAAAAGTCATGGCTTCTAGAGCATTTTCCGATCCAAAAACAATTACTGCATCTGTAATTAAAGCTAAAGTTACAAGAGCAACTAAAAGCAGATAATCATGAAAATATGCTGGATTATTTTCGGTACTGTGTTCTGCAAAAAATGTAGCTAACACCATTGAAGGTGTGATGAAAACTGTAACAGTTGCTAACCAATTCCATATCCGAGTAGAATCACTTTTCTTAATAGGTTTTTTAGGAAAATGCAAAAACTTATTTCTAATTTTTTTTAGGATCGTGAAATTTGCTAACATTTTTTATCCCTTCCTTATATCGAGAAATTTGTAAGTGACTACCAATAGCTATTTCAAAAACCTGTAGAGCTAGTGGTAAAAACAGGATAACCATTGTACTTGGCCAAGAACCTGGAGCAAAAGCAATCTTGGCAAGATATTCTGTTGGACGATAAATCAATACTAGATTAAGCAGATAAATCGCCGGAAAAACTAAAATTATAGCAGCGTATCTAACTGTCGTTCTCAAATTTATTTGAGAAAATTCTTGGTAATCATCAACCAAGTCTTTATGCTTAATAATCGTTCTTTTCTGTTGTATATTTGCCTCAATTCCCTCTTGAGTTAAGGTGACAACTTTCTGATATAATTGCTTAATGTGTTCCAGTTGCGATAATTTTTGATCTTGTTGTTCTAGCTGATTTTCATATTTTTGATTCTCCTGTTGTTGATAATCAACTCTTTCATCATAAGCTCTTGCAGCTTCCATTTCTCTTTGGAACTCTTCACTAAACTGATTCTTGTTGTGATCATTATTCTTATCCATAATTTACTCCTGTTGATTTTGTGCATAAATATCTTTAAAAGCAGCAGATGGTGAACCAAAATATTTAACTTTTAAACCATTTAGTTCGGGAACTGTTTCTGATAAACCATTGACTAAAATATATTGACTATCACCTTTAACCGTAATAGGTTTAACTCCTGTATTGTGAAAACCATCACTAATTAAAACTGCAAATTTTTGCGGTGAATTATGCCAAATTTTAGAATCTTCTTGCAGAAATACTTCTGAACGTTTGATACCTCCCCAAACATCTGTTGCACCGCAGTTAGTTGGTTCATTTAATAGGGGTTGTATATCAGCTTGAAATTTTGTAATTTCTGCTTCTGCATTTTTTAATCTTTTGTCTAAATCTTGCTGATGCTGCTCAATTTTTTCAGTATTTTGATCAATTAATTCCTGGTAATTTTCTAACTGTTGCTGATATTGTTGTTCTTTTTTTACCTTCTCAAATGGACTACCTGTGTTGTCTCTTTGAGGTTTGGGTGTATTATTCAAGTCTGTTGATTTTAAGGCTTTAATATCAGGTATTTGTAAGCGTTTGAGAGGTTTATTACTATCTTCACAAATCTGTCCAATAGCTATTTCTCCACCATGAGATTTCAGGATTTCAAAAATAGGTTTAAGGTCATCTACGTTAACTGATTCTACCCTAGCTCCTGACATACTACTACTTTTGTCAATCAATATCACTATTCTCAGAGGATTTTTAACAGTATTGTCTTTATCGAAAAAGTTAGAGATTTTTTCTTCTTGGTTTGCTGTAGCTAAGGTGACTTGATTTGTCTTACTTTCAGGTATTTGATTACAAGCATAAGGTAAGAATAAAATGCCCAGTAATGATAAGTAAATCAGGTTTATTTTCATTTTTACCCCCGCAATTTTGATTGATTAAAGTTTGAAATTAATATAGGTCTGAAGCTTTCTTACAGCTATCAAGAACCAATAAAAGAGAAGTGGCAGCCTGTTCATCATTTCCTGCTGATTTGTAGTCAATGGCTTTTACAACTCCACTCAAGCAATCTTTCAGAACATGAACATTTTCCTGTTGTTCTTCAACTGTTATATTGACATTTCTCATGTCTCTTTTTAATCCTGCAATTTCTCTTTCCTTGTCATTAATTTCTTTGTCTTTTTCTTTAATTTCTCCTTCCAGCTTGCTGTTTTTATCCTCAATTTTTTTGATGTTTTCTTGCAGTTGAGCAATTTCTTTTTGGCTAATTTGGAGTTGTTGATGGGTGTTATAGCTAACAACTCCTAAACCAATACAAAGGATGCCAAGAATCCCTGCTAAAGCAGGGGAAATGTCATTATTCATGGTTGCAATAATGGTTTAACCCTGATAGATGTACTGTTGGATAAAGTCAAAGGTGCGTTGCGGAAGTTTCTTTTGTTGCCATGCACCATAAGCAGCAGTGAAAGCGAGTGGACACAAAACAAACATACTAATTGTGCCAACTATGGCTTTATCTGCCCATTTTCCAGCACCTATTTCTACGGTAAGGATGTTATTATGGTAACGAAGGACGATGTTTAAAGCAGAGGAAAGCCCCAATACGTTACGCTATCCACCTTGACGCGCTTGAATTACTTTATCTCCATTGGGTAAGTCTAGGCTTTGCACTTCGTAGTTTTGAAATTGAAACCAATTTTGGAGATCGTTAGTCAGGTTAGTGATGTTAAGATTGGGGGCGTTAAAGTTACGAGTGTCAGTCATTAGTTGTTTATCCTTGATGTGTTCTAATGACTTATCGTGTTGATGGTTGGTTTTTTGTGCCAAATAACTAAAATATTAATTGTTACAGCGTATTCCAAGTTTATGAGGTACAGCGATAAAGCCTGTAAAGCTTATAAATCAAGGGTTCAAGTGTACCTCACTTTAATCGAAAGTGCTGTAAGTTTTGTTACAGGAGCTTGACGTATATGTTTTTGCTGATGAATCAGATTTTCTGATTCATTCCATTAAAAAAATTGTCCCATCTTCTCTTAAAAGTCCAGGAATCTGAAATAAATCATAAATATTATGTTTGTTAAAGTTAATGCTTATCTCTCTTATTTTCACTCCGCAAATTTTCAACCTCTCTAACAGTAAAAGGATTATTTCCTTTACGAAGTGAATCTATCCAATAGTATCTTTGATCTTTCAATTTTTTGAATACTTTTTCATCATCATAAAGAGGATTATTTTCTAATTCTTTATCAATCCATTTGATAAATGCTTCAAAATCTTTAATTGCGCCTCCTGTATCACCTGTTAATGCTTTAGCAATACCTCGAATATCTTTAAATCTAGCATTTTCTGGTTCAATTTCTACTGCTTTTTCACAAGCATTAATTACTTGATTAGCAAAACCATTTAAACTACCTTTCCAACATAAAATGTTCCAAGATTTAGCAGAGATATCTGTTGGTACAAATTTTTGAGCTTCTGTATAAGCCGTTATCGCTTCTTGTATTTTACCTTGTTCAATTAATCTTTTTCCTTGATCAATTAAGATCATAGTCTTGACCGGATTTTTATCTAATTTAAGTAAACTTATCCAATTTTGTAGCCGTAATTTAGCCCTCCTTGCATTTTCATTTGGCTTATCAATCTTATCAATCATAGCGATAACTGATTGAAAATCTTGTATTGCACCATTAATATTACCTGTTAATGCTTTTGCAACACCTCTATCTTCTACAACTTTAGGATTGTTAGGTTCAAGACTTACAGCTTTTTCACAAGTTTCTATAGCTTCATTAGCTTTATTATATTCATTACCATACTTGCATATTCCATGCCAACCAACAGCTATAATTTCTACTTCTGGATCAGCTTTTTCTATATCTTTATACATTTGGAGTGCTATTTTAATATTACCTTCTTTCGCTTGTTTAGCTCCTTGAATCATTAAAGAATTAGCTAGTGGGGTATTATATCCTTGTTGTAATTTTTTAATTAAATTTTTCATTACATTAATATTGTCGTCTAATTGTTGCTTTTCTTTATCGTTTTTAGGTATTATTTTATTAAGCAATTCAATTGATTGTTCAAAATCTTTGATTGTTTGTTCAATATTTTTATTAATAGCATTAGCTAATCCTCTAGTAAATAGAATAAGAGGATCATTAGGAACAAACGTCACTAATTTATTACAAACAAATATAATATCATTAGTAGAATAAAACCAAAGGTTGTCTAAAGTACAAATATTAGAATAAGTTGTTATAGGAATCTTAAATTTTTGTTCAAATTTTTTAACTTCTTCATAACCATCAAAAACTTTTTTCAAGTTACCTTCTGTTAGAATTGTTTTATAATTACTTGATAATGATTCAACTGCTATTTTTTGAGCTTTCAATTTCGGATTAATGTCTGAATTTGGTTCTAGCCTTAATGCCTCATTAAACTTAATAGTTGCTTCTTCTATATTACCTTTTTTAGCTAAATTTTCGCCTTCTTCAACTAGAATTTGTGCAGGTGTTTTAATTTGTTTAATCCCACTTTTAGGAACAAAAGTTCTTAAATCTATTGGTTTTGATACAATACTTTTCCCATTATTATAAATAAATCGAACACGGAATTTATGAAATGAAGATTTAGGAGTAGCAATTAAAATATTAAATCTATCTATTTCATTTGGCTTTATATATTGAGAAACAGAAGAACCTTTACTTTGTACAATTACTTGATAATTTTCTCTATCAACATCTAATTTTGCATCATATTGATATGTTGGTGTTCCCGGAGCGCCATATTGACCAGCATCTAAAATAGGTACTTTAGTTGAAAATTTAATAGTTTGACGATTTTCTTTTCCTTCTAATGTTTTTCCTGAGAACAGAATTTCACCATAAGCTATACCATAAACTAAATCTTCACTTTTGCTATCTTTAAATATTCCTAATGATTCAATTATATTTTGACATTTTTCTTTAAGTTTGTCATCCTTTTGAAAAAATAAATACTTCCATTTACAGTCATCAGCTAAAGGTGATTCTTCATAATAACTTTTATTACCTGTACGATTATAAACCCCTACTTTATATCCGATTGATTGAAAATCAAGACCTAATTGTTGAAACGTATTAGAAATATCTACTGTATAACTATCAGTGAAATTTCCTATATTAATTTTATGTTGATAGTTTCCATTCCATGATATTTTTTCTCCTAAAGGAGCTAAATTAAATTGAAGAGAAGCATCTTTGATTTCACCCCATCCTTCATTAATTAATTCAAAGCGTAGTAAATTTTGGCGATTTTCAGGAATTATGACAACTGGAGACGGATCGACTAAACTTTTTTCAACTTCAAGAATTATATCAGTAATATATATAGTTTTATTACTATTATTAACTAATCTAATATCAAGATTGGGGAATTGCCAAGAGAAAAAAGGTGGCTCTCCCGTTGTAACTTTTATTTCAGAAATGGGATCTCCATTAGCTAATTTAGCAAGATATTTCATTTGAGGAGTAATGGATAAAACATCTTCTTCAATTTTATTGGTTTGATAAGTTAATTTTGTTTCTTCATCTGGTCTAAAATAACTTGAAACAGCATCATCTCTAATATCATTACTGACAGAAATACTTAAAGCTACATCATCTTTATTAAGAAAGACTTGTAAAAAATAACCACCAATTACTAAAGATACAGCACTAATACCTGCTATAAATATAGACATTTTATTAAGCTTTCTTTGCCATATTTTAGAATTCTTAATTAACTTATTCCATGTAAAAATTACTGTATCTGTTTGTTGCTGACAAATAACAGGAAGCCAACTAATACCGGGATAATTTTTTTGATACTTATCTTGTAATTTCTTCCTTGCTTCTCTTACACAATCATGTAAACTTCTGTCACCATCACCACCAGCAAAAGCCTTTAAAAAGTCCCGTAAAAAAGTTTGTGCAACAATATCAGGTACTTTTTCCCTCATCACAATAATTTGAGGTAAAGCTAAATCTTCTAATTGTTTAGCTATTCCTAAACCTTGACAAGAGTTAAATATAGCTAACTGTAAACCTTTACCAACACATTCTTTTAAAGATTCTTTTAAATCATCAATTTTAATCTTTTCATTTTCTCTTAATTGCAAATAACCTTTACTTCCATCCGCTTCACTAATACTATGTCCAGAATAAAATAATATTTGCCAAGGTTTATCCCAAAGTTTATCTATTAATTGCTGACAAGTTGGTTGAGGTAAAAATTCTATATCAGAACCTAACTTTTTAATAGCATCAATATCTGATTGATAATCTATTTTTTTATCTTGTCTTTTTTCTATAGGTTCACCTAAAACCACTAAAATTTTAACTTGGGATGATTTTTGAGGGTTAGAATTAATAGCAACTGTTTTTTGTTCGGATGGACTAAAAGCAAATTCAGATAAATAAAATTTATCAATAAATAAATCCCATACTTGCCAAGGAAGTCTTCTTAAATGATGATTGTCTGTTTGAATAATAATTCTGATTTCATCCTTTTTATTTAATTCAATTTGTAATTTTTCAATAACTTTCTTCTTCCATTTTTCATCTTCAGAATTAAGCCAATTATTAACATCATTTTCTAAATTTTGAGTTAGGTCAGAAAAATTAATACTAACTTCATTAGTTTGAGGTTGTACTTTAATCTCTCGATTAGCACAATATTTAATCCAGTCTTCATAACTTTTTCTCCATGTTTCCAGAGTAAGTTCTGTTAACGAAGAAGGAGAAGGCGGTAAGAAACCATCAGCAATACGGGTACTTCCTTCTATACCATCAGTAACAATTCTCACTGTTACAGGAAACCCCTTTGTGAAATCTCCCTCACTAAACTCAAAGATCACCCTTTTCTTCATAATTAATCCCCTGTATAAAGGAAGATATTTTAGTTGATAATTACTTAGGCACGTTAGAAAACGCACCTAACATATAGTTATAGCAAGAAATGTTCCGTAATGCTACTTTCCCCTAAACTAACTTTAACACTAAATTTATCTCTAGGTTCAGCAGTAAACTTCATTTGTAACCAATTACTAGCGCGTGCTTGTGCCTGTAAGCCAGGAATAAGATTACCTGTTTCATCTAATACTTCTAACTTCACATCATCTGGTAAATACATAGCACCAGCAGAGGGATATAAACGCAAATTAACATCTATTTCTCCTGGATGAAGTTGTTTCTGACGGAGAATTAAAACTACCGTTTCTGGCTGCATTTGCATTCCTAAACGAATTACCTTTGCACCATTAACTTCTGGTTGTTCAATTTCTCCATTTGCAGGTTTAATACTACGACTTGGTTGAATACTCAGGTTTAATGCTTTTTCTTCTGGTTGCCATCCATTCTCAAAAATATGATCAAACCATTTGTTTAATTCAATCCAAGCCTTTTCAACAATATCAGTCGCTACTTCTACAAGAATATCCCCTGTTAGTAATTGCTCCAAATATCGCAAGAAATCATCCAATGATCCCAAATCATTAATAGCTATTTTTTCACTCTGCACTGATTGAGTAAATCCTAATAAATTAGCTTCCCTTTCTTCCTCATCTATTTCTACCACCAAATAACCAATCCTATCTTCCCAAACCTCAGCCGGAATATGACATTTATTCTCACCTTTTAAAATCGGACGACATTCTAACTTCCCTAAATCAACAATATTCAAATCTGCCACATCTATCAAAGATTGCATCACAAAATTTTGACTATCACTACCATCTAAATCAGTTTCTATTTCCAAACATTGAGAGATATAGAAATTAACGGCATAAACCGCCAAATGATTAAGCTCAACTTGTCTAGCTTTTTGGGGATTATTTTGTTTTAAACTTATCTTTTTCGCTTCATTCCTAATCTTTGAAGGTAAAGATACTGCAAATGTTAAAGATTCCATAACTGAGTTCATTTTTCACCTTCTATTATTTAATCTATGTTCCAGCCGTCAAATCTGCCTTGTTGAATAAATTTCTTGATTTGTCTTACAAAAAACCTACTCAAAGTAGGAATAGGAATATTCCACTTTTCAGATATTTCCCTCCATGTATAACCTTCAACAATGAATAAAACAATAGCTCGAAAGTTAGCTTCAGGATGGTTTTTAACATGAGCAGTAGTAAAGATACCTTGAGGATCTTCTTCAATATAATCAACAAGTTCTTCACCTAAAGTTGCAGATTGTATATCATCAGAAATCATATCCACTTTACTGATGTTTCCATCCTCATATTTAGGCTTATCTAAAGAGTCATGTTCTGTTCGTTTCTTTTTTCTAAGTTCATCTATACAACGGTACTCTAAAATTGTATTAACCCAAGTAATTACTTTTCCTTGTGCTGGATCATATTGATCAATTCTACGAAAAATATAAACCCAGGTTTCCTGAATTGCCTCATCATAAATATCAGGGTTGCTATATTTATGCTTAGAGTATAACCTTCCTGACTTTTGAATTTTACTGACTAATTCATTTAATGCTCGTTTGCGGCTGAAACTTTCTCTAGGTAGGCTTTGAGCCTTTAAAGCGAGTAATTCCAGTGCTTCGTGGATATCTTCACCCATTGAGCGATTATCCTTACTCGGTGCTTGGGGTATATTTTCTTGCACATTCACCTCCTGAGATAACTTTCTCACGGGTTTAGGGGGTTGTTGTTCCATCACTATTTTCCCATGTATCTGATATGGATAGTTATTTAAACGTAAGGACTTGTAATTTTTGTGCAGTTTTGAGAAAAAAATTTGAAAAAATCTCTGTTTTGTTGGATATAACCAGATAGTTGAAAAGCGATCGCTTTTTTCAAAGATGTTTAACATTTGCAATCACCGAACTCAAATAAATCTAGCTATCAAACAATATACTTTGAAGTTCCGGTACATTGCGGTTGTTAGGCATTGCCTTGATGCTTCAGAAAAGGTACTAAATGCATCATAAAGTCACGCTTACCTATTGGCGCTCCTGCCATACGCAGGATATTGTACGCCGTTGTTATATGGAAATAAAAGTTGGGTATGAGAAAATCATCTACATAGGACAGTCCAGATAATTCTACGTATAGCCCTTGCCCAAGATCGATCCGATGGAGTTCTGATAACTTAGAATCAGTAACATTGATACTTGCTAACAACTCCTTAGTTGATGAAATATGACCACGCGCCTCAACTAGAGATGCGACATTAGGGTTCAAGTTGTTTGCCGGCTGTCCTAAACACCACAATGCAAAGTTACGGGGCTGATTGCAAACAAAGGCTATTTGTGTGCTAAAAGGAAACATATCGGGTGCAATGCGACGTTGCAATATAGACTCTACATCGTCTGCGAAATGACTCTCTGCTATCTCTAACAGATGACTCAACGTATCCAGCCTAGAACTGAAGATATTTTGTAATTCTATGATTTTCTGATTTTTCATACAATTTCACCAACACGACTTGATCATATAATGTAATGCATAACTATTTATTATACGAAAGTATTCCGTATCATCATTTTCCCAAATTCCAATATATCAAGCACCATAACCACTTCCTTTCAGAATTATCGGAAATCCATTAACCGAAAATCGTTTAAACTTAAAGTGTTCGCCAACTGCCCAAATCCTATGTCTCGCTGGTTTAATATTGCAGGTCCTTGTAAAGACGATATCCACTATATGCTCTCTCCAACAACAAGATTACCAGATTTGGAGGAGCTAATTCAACAACGTAGTTATTTTGTCCTTCATGCACCACGACAAACGGGGAAAACCACGGCAATGTTAGCCCTAGCACAGCAACTTACCGCCACAGGACGTTACGCAGCAGTCATGGTATCCGTAGAGGTGGGAAGTGCTTTTAATCATGACCCCAGCGCAGCAGAATTAGCGATTTTGGGAACTTGGCGGAATACAATTGAGGATAACTTACCCCCAGAACTACAACCCCCAACTTGGGTTTATAATGAGCCTGGTCAGAGAATTGGCGAAAATTTAAGAGCTTGGTCACGAGCTATAAATCGTCCTTTGGTATTATTTATAGATGAAATTGATTCCCTACAAGACCAAACACTAATTTCCGTTTTACGACAGTTACGTGAAGGTTATCGCAGTCGTCCAGAAAAATTTCCCTCATCTGTAGGATTAATTGGTTTACGGGATGTGCGAGACTATAAAGTGGCATCGGGTGGTAGTGACAGATTAAATACATCCAGTCCTTTTAATATTAAAGTTAGTTCTATTACTCTGCGAAATTTTAATATTGAAGAAGTGGGAGAATTATATCAACAACATACAGAAGCAACCGGACAAATTTTTACACCAGAAGCAACAGCAACAGCCTTTGATTTAACCCAAGGACAACCTTGGTTAGTTAATGCTCTGGCTAAAGAAGTTGTAGAAAAAATGGTTAAAGATAAAAATATTGCTATTACAGAAAAACATATTTTACAAGCAAAAGAAATATTAATTGCTCGTCAAGATACCCATCTAGATAGTTTAGCTGAACGCTTACGAGAACCAAGGATAAAAGCAATTATTGAACCGATGTTAGCAGGTTTAGAATTGGGGGATATACCCAACGATGATATTCAATTTGTGATTGATTTGGGTTTGTGTAAAATGCACCCCCAAGGTGGGTTAACCATTGCTAATCCAATTTATCGGGAAGTTTTACCCAGAGTATTAACAGTGACACCAATGGCTTCCCTACCAGTGATTGCACCCACTTGGTTAACCCCGGAAGGAGAGTTAAATATAGATGCTTTACTTACAGCATTTCTCAAGTTTTGGCGACAGCACGGAGAACCGTTATTAGGTAGCACTGGCTATCATGAAATTGCCCCCCATATCGTATTAATGGCTTTTTTGCATCGTGTTGTCAATGGTGGTGGAACTCTGGAAAGGGAATATGCAATTGGTAGTGACAGAATGGATTTATGTCTGCGTTACAAAGGTGTAACGTTAGGTATTGAGTTAAAGGTATGGCGGGATAAAAAGCGTGACCCCCAAACTGAGGGTATTGAGCAATTAGAATCTTATTTAGCGCGTTTGGGGTTAGATTTTGGTTGGTTATTTGTGTTTGACAGGCGTAAAAATGCCCTACCAATGGAAGAACGTTTATCAACGCAGGTTGTGTTGACGGAAAATCAACGTCGGATTACTGTGATTCGGGCTTGAGTGTTTTGATCAGGAGTAAGTTGGCGATACGCCTTTGGCGTAAAGCTTCGCTTATCGCCGTTAAGGAAGTTCAAGGCAAATAGTCAAGTATAATTGTTTTCTTTATATTGAAATATAAACCCGATTTTTTCTCAATATAAATACGCAAATATGAATATAAAGGTTTAAATAGTTACTGGTTATCTTGAGTATAGAAGTATTGATTTGGAAATTGAGCGATCGCCTGAAACCGGGCTTTGTCTATCGCATTTCTCAAAGATGTTTAACGGACAACGTTCAATAAATTTCTCGACTTTACTTTTAAGCATATCAGGGTTAAGAGATGGGAATTTAAACCAGAACTCCTGCCATCTCCCTAACTCGATTTGCCCAGGTTTGAGACAAGGTGGAAATTTCCAGACGACTAGAATCACTTGCCCAAGTTGACCCCCAATGAATATGCCATTTAGATAATTGACGTTGCATTTGAGCCAGTTCAAAGGCACTGTCCACATCTAAATCAATGGCTGTCAGTTCTAAAAATACTTTACTTTCTCTAACAATCCCAAGTACCGCTTCCCCATTAACTCCATCAAAAGTAAGAGATGCCATTTGTAGAAAGTTCTGTGCTAATTTTTCCAGACGTACAGAAAGGCGATCGCACCGAAAGGCAATTTGTTCTACAGTCCAGTTATTCATAAGCCTCCTAATAACTTGTGGATGATTTGTTTGACCTGTTCCCGGATTGCTGGATCTAAAATTTCCATCGCTCTATTTTGACGTGGACGGAGATTTACCATTGATTCATAGAAAATTTCTTGAGAAATAGGATTCCAACTTGCACCCCAAATATCCTGCTGTTGACTTCCATTCTCCAGTAAAATAGCTTCACAGTCTGAGTGCATTTCACCTCCACCTGCCAAAATTTGATGACGTATATCTACGGCTGTTTTAATATAGAAACGATTGGCTTGAAGCATCTCGTTGATTTGGGTAGGTGTTGCAGGTTCTTGTAAAATATGAATGATCAAGGGTAAAATAAGAATAAATTTATTAAATCATTCTCTCATATTACCTCAAACTATATTAACATGACCCTCTTTCAATCCCTGGATAATCTAAGCTAATAATCTCTAAGAGTAAACTGACAAGTCAGCGCTTGTGCGATCGCATTTCTCAAAGATGTTTAACGGTGAAGTTATAAGGTGCGTTACATTCCATTAACGCACCCTACAGGATAGGCGATCGCACTATTTATTATGCGTATTTTTACTTCTAATCTCACGTATCAAGATCACTTTTGTCAATTCCTCATAACTATCTATTGAATGCAAAAAAGCAATATTCTTGTTGTGAGATTTTTCTATCAAATCTAAAAGCAAATCAATACTATTCAATTGTTTCTCGGATAATGAATCAAAATCATTTGCTATTTTCTCGATTGAACTAGTGTTTATATAATTAGTAAACTTGCCCATCAAGCCAACAAAAACATCTGAAGCTTGAATAAATAAATTACTTTGTGAATCAGCAAAATAATAATTTCTGATTTCTTCACCACTATCAACGATTTTGTAGCCACCAATAATTTCTGCAATAGCCACCTCATTATCAAAAATGTGGCTTGAATTTTTAAATAAATAAATAGGATTTAAATAGAATTGTGAAAAATCCTTTAACAAAATGTATTCTTCTTCATCCATTACAAACGGAAGCGAGTTCTTCTTTTTTGATTCTTTGAGGATTTGTCTAAGGCTCTCCAATCCGAAGTGAAATTCTTCTGTCTCAATATATTCATCGAATATTGAAGTTAGCTCTTCAATAAATGTTAAAATTGACTCCTTTTTGACATTGGGATATTCAAACCTGTAAAATAGCTCGACCACTGACTCGATTTCGAGCTTAACAAGTTTATACAGATCATTCTTTAGGTAATTTGAAAACATTGGACCTAGCTGCACTGCAACTTCTGAGTTCACAATTGCGGAATCAACGATATCGACAATAGACCAGTAAAGAATATTTAGGCTTAAATAATGGATGTATAAGTTACTATCCAGAAGATATGTCAAAAAACAGTACAGCCTTTCGGACTTCAGACAGTCAAGAAATTCACCTTTAGCAATATGCTTAAGTTTTACTTCTTTAATGTTACTTTGCAGGTTAAGCTTCTTAAATAAAATTTGAATGTCAGGCTGAACCCCTTCATAAACTAAACCACCTAAAATAAAATTTGAAGTAAAAGAGTAATTGAAATCAGTTTCCCTTAGATAAAATTTTCTAAAATTATTTGTCTCGTCATAGTAAAAAGTAAAGAAGCTTTCAAAGTCTGCTGTTGGTGCAAGCATCTTTGTCATAGTCCTAATATCGCTAACATCAAAATTTATCATTTACCCTCTCCGTCTTCTTCTACTTTACGCATAACTATTCATTATACGGAATCTTTCCGTATAATCTTTTCTTAAATCCTAATATATCAAGCATCATAAACACTTTATTTAGTATTATAAGTAAAACTTATTTTTATGTCCTTATTTGGATATTATATTGCTAGACATTCTCCGATAATTTCCACTTTTCCACCTCCAACTTTAACCTTTCATTCTCCATCCGTAGCGCCAAGATTTCATTTTTCTGCAATTCAATTAATGACTTTTGACTAATTACCTCACCAAAGGCTTTTTTTCGGTTTTCAATCCCAAACCATCTTTGATAGGTTTTTGTATGTTCATCAACAGTATGACCTAAATTGTCTGCTGCGGCTTTTATCGGTATTCCCTGAAGATGCGATCGAATCGCGCAAGCATGACGCAAATCGTAGGGTTGAAACTCAATTCCCACTTTTCTAAACCATCTGGATATATCTCTCCGCATCCAATTAATATTTTGCACAGATGCGATTTTGGCAACTTTTTTCTCTAAAATATTTAATGGTTTGGGATTTTTTAAATCAAATAAATCTACCCATTCAGGAACAAAAGGAATAACTTCTCGATATCCAGTTTTAGTATTTTTATTCACCTTCCAAGTATGATCTATATTTTGGGGAGACATCCACCAATTAATATCTGGTTGTACAAATAGTTCCCTTGGTCTTAATCCATAAGTCGCCAACATTCCATATACCCAACGCCACATTTCCCAAGTGTCTATTTCATCACTAATGTTGGTATTTTTGCGGTTGAGGGCAAATTTTTCAAAGAGGTGAAAAGCAGATATGATTTTTTCATCATCAGGAATTTCTCGATAAGCAGGGGTGACGTTATCCCGTGTGACATCGAGTTTAAATCCTAAATTAAAGGTTTTAATCAAAACGGAAGTTACGGCTATTAGTTCATTTTTTTTATTACCCTGAGATGAATTAATAATTGCCTCAAAATTTTCTTTTGTGGCTAAATGGGTGAGAGGAAAGTTTCTTTTAATGACAGATATATAGTTAGCAAAAGTATTTTGACTGGTGATGGTTTTCTGACGAGTTTGATAATATTTTTCCTCAAATGTATCTAATAATTCCCCAATTGTTTTTATCTCTTGCTTTTCTCTCGATTTAATTCCTAAATACTTATCATTCCACTGGAAAGTATGACGAGCAATTAATTTACCTAACTCGTAACTTTCCTCAATTGCTGTTTTTAATCCCTCTAAATTTGCGGGTATTCCTAGAGACAAATCATACTGCTTTTTCTGTTTACCTATACTACTATCGCCTGGTTTTAAAGGCAGGGTAGCTCGTAATTGGAGAGAATTGCCAGTTTGTTTAATACTAACTCTAATTCTCTCTCTTTTCAAATTATTATTAGCTTCGATTAACTTCTGTTCAAAAACTGCTTGATACTGTAATTCTGTTGCTTTTATTTTCGCCATTGTTCCCCTATAGCGGCCATCTGTAGTGTTCTTGGGAATATGTTTCTGATATTAACTTTTGGCGACGTAATTACCCTGATTTTGCCGACTCATTCCCTAAATATTCACTTATTTATAAAAGCTGAAATCCTGAAAATAAAATGTTATTTTTGAGCAAAATTACTTGATAAAATAAGTTACTCAGTAACATTTTCAGCATCTCACCAGTTGCCACAGCAGTTATATGGTGCCTGGTGGTGTGATGTGCGCCCCCACTTTAACTGATATCACCCGCGCTTGGGCAATTCTCGACTATTTCCGCACCAATTGGTTAGAACCGGTTTGGCTGGGATGTTCTCTGGAAAGATACGAAGAAATCCAGAGTTATGACGACTTCATCAAATGGTTAGATGAAGATGTTAAACATCGAGAATCGGATTTAGGCTTATATTGGCGCATGGGTTTAGACATTGGTTTAGACCGTTTTGGCGCTGGTGTAGGTAAATATGTGACTTGGGGATATTTACCCCATGAGGACAGATATCAAAAACCCACCATTGAGGGACGTAACGCCGCCGTGATTATGAAAAGCGGTGTGTATGATAGCTATAGCGATACACATACCTTAATGGATCAATCCTTTGCCCGTGAGAACTTGACCCATTCTTGGTATGATGAGGGTACAGGAAATTGGCATCCGAGCGATCGCACCACCAAACCCATAGCCAACAACGCTAAAGACTTCAACGGCGCTTATTCCTGGGCATCTGCCGTACTGCATAAAGATTTCGGACGTTTAGAAGCAGGACCCTTAGCCCGTCAGTTAGTTGCAGGTGGTCAACATGGAGAATCTTGGCAACACTACGACCCATTTATCTTAGATGTATTCAAGAAAATGGGTGGTGCAAGTGTCCACGTCCGGCAGTTAGCGCGAGTACACGAAATCGTTAAACTATATCGCCAAGCCGAACGCTGTCTAAGAGAATTTAAACTCAACGAACCTTGGTACATCAAACCCAAAGAAAAAGACGGTAAAGGCTGGGGGGCAACAGAAGCCGCGAGAGGTGCATTATGTCACTGGGTAGAAATAGAAGGCGGTAAAATCAAGAACTATCAAGTGATTGCCCCTGGTACTTGGAATATTGGACCCCGTGATGGTCAAGATAAACGTGGACCGATCGAAGAAGCATTAATTGGCACACCAATTGAAGACTCTAGCGACCCCGTAGAAGTTGGACACGTAGCCCGTTCTTTTGATTCCTGTTTAGTCTGTACAGTACATGCCCACGACGCAAAAACAGGTAAAGAACTGGCACGTTTTCGCACTGCCTAAATTGATTGTGAGGAGAGTTACAAAACTCCCTGAAACAGTGCGTTAGGCTGGACTTAACGCACTTCCTAAAACTGCAAATTATTGGTAATACCAATCATTGGTTAAAAGTGGCAATTGCTTCATTAAAAATAGCCTGGGTCGTCAGGCTTTGTTCAGGTAGCTGCGATTTTAATCGTTCGGTTTCTTATGCCAACGAGTATTACCAAAACCTACAAACTAGAATTACTAATTGGTACAAAATAGTGTCTAAATTAGAACTCCACAAACACCTTTCTAACCTACCCGATGCCGCCCTACAAGAATTTACAGAATGGTGTGTACTAGAACAATCAAAAGTAGCAGGAATAGAATTTAAACCCGATGAAAATAAGTTAAAAAACTTACAATCTGAGGATTATTTAAAACAGCTAATAGACCAATTCTTGAAAGTCAAACCAGACCCCATCCGTGCAGGTTTAGTTGCTGCTGTAGCCGGAAAACAAGCCGATGCACACGGTTTAACAGGTGTAGCCGTCGTTGCTGACTTTATTTCTTTGTATGTTAAATATTTAATTCCCAAAGATGGCACAGCACCAGAAAAAGTAGACACAATTTTAGCCGATGCCACCCAAAAACAATATGAGCAACTTTCTCAAATCGCTCAAAAACACGGCGTAAAATTATAGCTGTAAAATCATAGCCGTGAAACAAATTTCTAGCTTGAAAGAATAAACCCATTAAATCGGGTTAAAAATTTTATTCTAGTTAGCTAAAGCTGACTTAAGCTTTAAGCCCGAACTTGAGTTCAGGGCTTTATTTTTCTAACGAGAAGTCAAAAGTAGCTGATTTTCTAAGTTTATTTGTAAATCACTATCACCACTTGCAATATAAGACATTAAACACTTAGCGACAAATTGTGCTAAATTTACTGGTACAGCATTACCTATCATTTGTTCTAAATCCGTCTTTGTCCCTTCAAAAATAAAAGTTTCAGGAAAAGTTTGTATATAACTTCTTTCCAGTGTGGTTAATGGTCTAACATTTTCACTTACTGCTACAGGATCAGCAGGATGTTTTTGATATGTTTTAGGAATAGGTCGATTAACTCCTCTTATTGTCGGACTTGGTTCATCAATACTAAAAATAGCCCTTCTTGCATAACTGCGAGGATGCCGATAATAATATTCAATTCCTAATTGATCACCTAGATAATCTCTAACAGTCATAGACTTAAGAGATAAATTTTTCTCAATAAAAACATTTAAAAAATTGTCTTCACCCAATAAATGACCAATCAAAAAGAATCTTTTTCTCTTTTGAGGAACACCACACAAACTAGCATCAATCACTTTTTCAGTTAAACCATAACCAACAGATTTTAAAATATGGCGAATTATATTACTTTGCTTACTATTTTTAAATCTATCAACATTCTCCATTACAAAAAATAAAGGTTTAACCTCAGCAACTATTTGAGCAAACACAATTGATAAATCATTCCTTTCCGAATCCTCATAACGCTTACCAGCACTAGAGAAATCCTGACAAGGAGGACTACCAATAATGACATTAGGGCATAATTTCTGAAAAACTGTAAAATCATTATTTAGCTTGCTTAAGTCTAGATTAAATATATCATTTTGAAAATTTCTCTTGTAGATGTTAATAGCATGATGCCAATTGTCATAAGCTGCAACAATTTGAAAACCAGCATTTTGAAATCCTAAAGATAATCCTCCACAACCCGCAAATAAATCAATTACTTTCAGATTGCCTATTTTTGGGGAATTTGACATATTAACTCTATTTACCTAGCACTAATCATTTATAAATATATCAAGATTATTTAAAATTGCAGCATCAAATCTTCTTTCAGGACTTAATAAATTTTGCCCTCCTCCTAAAATGATATTTTTGATCTCTGTTTTTTTAATTCTTGGCTGTATTAACTCAGGTGATATCATATATGGATTTGTTTTAGAACCATTTAAAGCAAATGCTTTATCAGACTGAGCATTATAAGTTAATTTTTTGACAACATTTTCACAGGATATTTTACCTTCACAACCAAAATCATATAACATTTTAGCCAGCCAAATAACAGACCTCGTATATCTTCCAATCCCTTCATTTTTCTTAATAGAGTCTAATGCAGCATCAAAAAACAATCTAGTAAAAGCAAAATTACTCCAAACAAACATATCTAAGCAATTTTCACTAAGCATAAATGTTTTACCTTGAGTTTTCCATATTGGTTGCAAAACTAAAGGTTCTTGTAAATGAATATATTTAACTAATAATTCGTCTATCAACTTAATTATTAAAGGTATTTGAGGAAGTATTAAATCTAAATCTTTCCAATCATGAAAATGAGAACATATAGGCTCTAATAAATTTAAAATATCTTGTCTGTTATTTTTAAATTTATTGGCAATGCCTAAAGCTAGATAAATTATAGTTACAGGTCTCATAACAATTTCACATCCATATTTATTCTCTCCTAATTTATATGTAGAATTATCTGGTAATGCTGTTAATTTCACTTCTAAACACCTTACAGACTGATTATTAGATTTATCCATTATAACTAAATCTGTTTTAGGTAATTTATCTAAAACTATAGTTCTATAGGGTGGAAAATCAGCTTCAAAACTAAAATACAAGTTAGAACTGTCATAATTTAAAGTAAATAATTCAGCGACATCTATTTTCTCATGTTTCGTTTTACAATTTTCATCTAAAACTATATATACTGGTTGCTGTTCTATATGAGCCATATAGCAAGCTAAAGCTGTTGGAAAAGAACTATTAAATTGATTTTTACCCCAGCTTTTAGGATTGGAAAACTTTCGATTACAACGCTCATCCTCTAAACCAAATAACCCAGGCATAACTAAATCAGTATTTTTCATACACTTTTTAAAATTTAGTTAAATAAGACTGAGTAAAAATATACAATATATTTATGCTAGTTGTATATAATATTAGCCATTAATTTTTGTTACAAAAAATACAAAATCACAAAATTTAGATTTTAGATAATATGGTACGTTATATGCTTTTCATTAACGCACCATATTAATATTTATGAGAGTCATCTTGTATTTCTACATAACTTATATAATATGGTTTATTTCTCTTGTCAGTTTTACGCGAAACTTCTCCTACTCTTCCACATCAAACCAAACTGGCGATAAATCATTAACTGCCCCATTATAATTTACAGTAATTTCCTGTCCTTCTCTAATATACTTGTAAGCAATTACCTCTATTACCCTGTCGGTAAAATTCTTCACATAATAGGCATTAGGATAATAAGAATGATTAAAAAGTGACGCAAAGCCTAAAGCTATCGCCCCACTTTCTCCGTGCCAAGTAAAATAATAATTAAATAAAACTGTTTGTGTAATTAAC